>CAYUNP010000160.1:0-12274 GCA_964446085.1 uncultured Pirellulaceae bacterium | reverse complement strand
AAGCCACGACCGCAGTTGCAGGAACTCCGCCCAAACCAGCGATCGCTGCATGGCCTTCTGGAGTTCAAACTTCGTTTCGCTTGCTCGATGGTCGACGAATCGTGTAGCTTTTTAAGGTAAGTTAAAATCTATTTCAGACGTCCTCCCAATTTCATCGGTTTCAAACTGGCTCGCACATGAACTACCTTCCTTCCTTCGGACTTCAATCCGCACTTATCGATCATCTCGACCCGGCAATACGCTCAGCCGACATGAAGACATGCATCGATGCAGCAAACAAATGCCTGAAATGCATTCCGGCAACGCCGTTTCATATTGTTTCCGACATGGATTTCACGAACGATCCGAAAACCGTCGCCGCAAGTTTCGATCATTGTTTTTCCGAGGAACGTAACCGAGGCACGAATTTCAAAAGTGTGTACACACAGACCAATGGTTTTCCTCATAACGCCGACCGGTGGTTCTTCAATTGGTTCGCCTACGACTACACGACGGACGTCTTTGATTTCGAATATCTTGGGTTCGGCTGGGAATCACAGGAATACGATTCGATTGTGCTCAGCGGCATGGAAGAATTGCAGGCTGTTTACGATGACCACGCCAACTGGATTGATCAGAACGAATTCGCCATGTCTGCCTGCGAATGCATGGTGATCTTTAAGTTCGCCGACTTGATTCAGCGTGCAACCCGCGAAATGAAGCATTTTGATATTCCCATGGTCGCTTCATCGCATGACACGGGAATCCATCTTCAGTTCAAACCGCCTCAGTAAATCCCGGATCCAATTCAGTCGGCGCCTTCGAGCACGAGCCCTCGTTCGACGAAGGCATCCGTGCGACTCGCGCGTCTCACAGTACGACAAAGAAAGCACTGCGGCGAGACGCCGCAGCCACGTGTTCAACCGACCATGGCAACAACGTTCTCTTTCGTCACCGGATCAATGACTCCCTTTTCGGTGATGATTGCCGCGATGTAATCAGCCGGTGTGACATCGAAAGCAGGGTTGTAAACTTCAACGCCATCGGGAGCCGTCTGCTTTCCGAAGCCACACGTAATCTCAATCGACGCTCTTTGCTCGATCGGAATTTCATCGCCTGATTCAATCGAAAGATCAAAAGTGCTACTTGGGGCCGCGATGTAAAACGGAATGCCATGAGCCTTCGCAAGAACTGCGATCGAATACGTGCCGATTTTGTTTGCGGAATCTCCGTTGGCAGCGATCCGATCCGCACCGGTGACAACGGCCTGGACTTTTTTCTCACGCATCACCTGGGCCGCCATCGAATCGCAAATCAAAGTCGCCTTGATGTCACGCTGCATCAATTCCCAGGCAGTGAGTCGGGCGCCTTGTAGCAAGGGCCGCGTTTCATCAACAAACACATGCAGGTTGTGCCCCTGATCCTGCGCCGTAAAGAACACGCTCAACGCCGTCCCGTACTCGGCAGTCGCCAAACCGCCAGCGTTACAGTGCGTCAAAACACCACTGACGTTTTCAATCAGCCCAGCTCCAAATCGACCGATCGAATGACACATTTCACGGTCTTCGGCATGAATCGCTTTAGCCTCAGCCAACAATTTGGCTCGCATCTCAGACGCTGAAAGGTCCGAACTGTTGGCTACAAGAGTTTTCAGTCGATCCAGTGCCCAGAAAAGATTCACCGCGGTTGGCCGGCTGGTGGCGAGATAGTCAGCGACTTCGGCAAACCGGCCATCGAACGCCGCACGGTCAGAGTCGTCAACGGTTTGCAAACCAACCGCTACGCCGTAGGCCGCCGCAATCCCAATCGCAGGAGCACCTCGAACGCGAAGCATCTTGATGGCTTCCCACACGGTTTCGACGTCGCGGCAATCGATGCGAGTCAATTCAACTGGGAGCAGAGTTTGATCAATCAGACAGAGGTATCCATCTGTTTCGCCTATCCATTCGATCGTTTCGGGGCGCTTCGCCATTTTGGTCTCGGGTCGTGTTGTGTTGAGAGGATTTTAACTGGCCGCAGATTGTATCAGTGATGGTCGTCATCGTCGTCGGGCAGGCTGTCGATCCCGATCAGTTTTCTGGCGATCGGACCAACGGACAAACCCTGCACGATGATTGAGAAAACGACAACTGCATAAGTGACCGTCAGGAAGAGCTCGCGACATTCATCGGGCAGGGCCATTGCCAGTGCGATCGATATTCCGCCACGCAGGCCGCCCCATGTCATGATGGTCGTGGTGTGCGGCACAAAGTCCAGTTTCTTTGCAAAGAAGCGAACCGGCAACAGCAACGAAAAGAATCGACTGACCAGAACGATCACGATCGCAATCAAACCGGCAATCAGGTAGATCCGGTCAAATTCGATCAACAGCAAGTCGAATCCGATGAGCACAAACAGGATCGCATTGAGCAGGATATCAACCAGCTCCCAAAACTTGTCGACGTACATTTCTGTTTGTTGCGACATTGATGTACCGCGCACTGTGTCGTTGCCGACGACCAGTCCCGCGACCACCATCGCAAGTGGCGCCGACACATGCAGCCACGCCGCCAATGCACTTCCACCGAAAACACAGGCCAACGTGATCATGACTTCGATTTCATAGTCATCGATCGTTCGCAGCAACCAGAACGTTGCAGCGCCGCAGGCAAGGCCGAGCAACACGCCGCCGAGGACTTCTTTTCCGAACAGTTCGGCGACGCCGGAGACCGTTGCACCGGCTGCATGATCATGCGATTCGGATTCTGTTTCTTTGTGGCCGTCTTGAGCAACATGCTCAACGTGAGCCGTCTTCGCCTGGTGTGATTCGACGGCCGAGTGGGCGCCGGGATGCTCGCCCGTTGCGATGAGGAAAATCGTCAGGAAAATTACGACACCGACGCCATCGTTAAAGAGTGACTCTCCAACAATTTTCGTTTCCAGTTTTTTGGGTACGCCAGCCTGCTTCAAAATCCCGAGAACAGCAATCGGATCTGTTGGCGATATGAGTGCTCCGAAAAGGAGACAGTGAATAAACTTCAGCTCCAGGCCAAGTTGACCGAACACGAACCAGACCAAAGCCCCAACCATAAAAGTTGATGCCAGGACCCCCAGCGTCGCAAAGACAAGCACTGGCCAACGTTGAACTTTGAGTTGATCAAAGTTGGTATGCATGGCCCCGGCGAACAGCAGAAAGCCGAGCATAAAATCCAGCAACAGATCGCCGAACTGAATTTGCTGCATCAGGTCTCTGGCGAAGTCAACCGCGAATGACGATTCAGGCCAAAGAATCCGGGTCAGGAACAGAATCGAAGAAAAAGCGATCGCAATGATCATCAGCCCGATCGTGTTGGGCAGCTTCAAAAATCGAACATTGAGAAACCCAAACAATGCCGACAGGGTAATGATGATCGCAGTGATCTGGAATGGTGTCATGTCGGTCAGTAGTTGGATGGCGTTTTATTTGAGTCGGGATTCTACGTGATAAACAGGATACGTTTCCAGATGACGCCCCGATCGAATTGGCCCCTTAGGGCCGGGTCATGTCGAAAAAATCACCCACCCGAAATCAAATGCCAGCGGGATAGCCGCAACATGGCTCGCCAAGTACCTTTTTTGGTCAATTCCGGCTAGAATTCACGCTGCGCTCACCAGCCCATCAGGCGGGGTCGGGCAATTTTGGGGCAAACGCGAACTGCAATTCAAGTCGGCTCGTACGACGTGAATTGACGACACATTTAAGAAGCGATTTATGGAACAGCTTTCGGATTCTTCAAAAACCGAAAATCCTTACGAGCCACCTGAGGAAAAGGTCGAGCTTGCTGAGAACGCCGAGCAATTGCGCGATCAGTTGCATTCAATGTTCTCGGGATTCGAGAAACAGTTTCGTGCTGAACGGCCGATGCTCTGGCGGGCCACGTTACTGGCGCCCGTTGTGGTGACGGCATTGATCCTGGGCTTGCTGTGCCTGATCCATGGCCCCGGCTACGCGATGAAGGTGATTAGCCAGTCGCTGTTTACGTTCTTTGTGGCTGGCCGCTTTGTGCTGCTCGGTGGTGTCGATGCGGCGACGGCCAACAGCCCGATCGCAATGCGACCAAGCGAACTGTTTTGCATGGTTACGTACATGGACTTCATGACGGCCCTGTTCGTGACCTTCCATATGGGCGTCCTGTTTCGGATTCCAAGGGTCGGCCCAAAGCTGGCGATGCTGGTTTGGGACGGAAAGTTCTTTATGGACTCGCAACCCTGGATCAAACGAATGGCGTTTCTGGGACTCGTTGGCTTTGTCATTTTCCCAACATCAACCACCGGAAGCATTGGCGGTTCGATTTTTGGAAGGATCCTTGGATTGAGTCGCTGGACCACGATTGCTGGCGTGCTCACAGGCAGCCTGATTGGCAATTCGATCATGTACGGCTTTGCAAAGCAGGTGAACAAACTGGTCGCCAATGACTGGAAGCTCAAGCTCGCTGGCGTCGCGATCATCGTCGTGGCCATGGTTTTGCTTGAGTGGCGATATCGCAAGGTCAAGAACAAATACATGCAGAATCAGACAGCTGCTAACGATGGCGAAACGTAAAGCCAGGCCCAAAGACTCCGACGAGCAATGGCAGCGACTTCAGCGGCGAATCGTTCGTTGCAAGAAATGTCCCAGGCTGATCGATCACTGCAAAACGATTGCGAAAAAGAAACGCAAAGCCTACGCAGACCAGAAATACTGGGGCAAACCAGTTGAAAACTTTGGGACAGGGCAGTGCGATTTGCTGGTGATGGGCCTTGCTCCAGGAGCCCATGGTGCCAACAGAACTGGCCGGATGTTTACGGGCGACCGCAGCGGCGATTGGCTATACCGTGCGATGCACAGGGCAGGATTTGCTTCCCAGCCCGAGTCGACTGATCGCGAGGATGGATTACGGATGATCAACGCGGTGGTTAGCGGCGTTTGCCATTGTGCTCCGCCAGACAACAAACCAACACGGGAAGAAGTCGCGAATTGTCAGCCGTTTCTTGAGCAGACGGTCAAAGAAGTTCAACCCAAAGTGATCCTCGCGCTGGGGCGACTGGCGTGGACCGAAACGTTGCGGCTCGCAAAAGAAATCCAGTGGATCGATCGCGATTCGGAAAAGCCACCAAAATTTGGACACGGGGCAGAGTTTTGTTTCCCCAATGGAGTCTGGTTGATCGCCAGCTACCATCCCAGCCAACAGAATACTTTTACTGGCCGGCTAACCAATGACATGTTCGACGCTGTTTTTTCTCGCGTCAGAAAGTTGGCCAGGTAGATCCTCGGCCACGACGAGGCTGCGGAATTCTCAAGAACACCGAACCAACATCGGGGTTCACACAGTCACTACTGAGCACGCTAAAATTAAAGCACCGTCTGGCAGGCCAGCATCGTGTCGCAGGCGTCTCTGTGAGCCTGATAGAAAGTTCCCTGCAGAATCGCCTGCTCGCCAAGCGACGAACCAATGATCTTGGGGGGCGAAGGAATCAGTTTTCCAACCGTCTTCGAAAGGTGCTCAACTGCCATATCCATCACAGGACGAATCTCACCGCCAACGACGATGATTGGAGGATCCAACAGGCTGGCGATATTCGCAATCGCAACACCGTATTTAGTCAGAAACTCCTTCAGAATTTCAATCGCGCCCTCGTCTCCATTGGCTGCCGCCAATGAAAGCAAATTGAGTTGAGGCTTGAGCAAGTCCGTGGAACTCAGTTTTATGCCACGTTCTTTGGCCTGCCGAAGTAGCGGATCTTCGCCGCAGATTGATTCCAGATGACCGATGCCTTCTGAATCTGAAAACCTGAAACTCGAATCGAAAACCATCTTCCCCATTTCGCCAGCGAATCCGCTATGGCCTTGATGAAGTTTTCCTCCAATGAAAATTCCGGCACCGATGCCGCGTCGAATCGATACGAAAACGAAGTCATCGTATCCTCTGGCGACACCATGAGCTGACTCTCCGATTGCGGCTGCGTTGATATCATTGACGATCCGAATCTTGACATCTGGAATCCTGGCTTCGAGCTGCTCTTTGAGATCAAAGTTCGTCCAGTCCTTGATTTTCGGAGCCATCACGACTCTCGATGAATCAGGATCTACCGTACCCGGAACACCTACCGTGATGGCACGAAGCGGGGGAGCTTCAGCATCAAAGTTTGATTCATGGAGTTTGCGAATGCTTTCAATCGACTGAACGATGTTTGAAAACGTGGCATTGCTACCCTGATCAGCATCGGAAGACAATCGGGACGTGAGCTGAATGTTTCCGCCCATGTCGCCAAGCGCCAGTTGAATCGCGTGCTCGCCAACATCGACGCCAATCGCACAACAATAGTTACGGTTGAGCTTGACGACGCTTGCTGGACGACCCGGCCCGGCCCCTTCGGCCGTTGCTGACTCACTGACCGACAGGATGTCAGCCAAAATCAATTCGTTTACCAAACGAGTGATACTGGGCGTCGAAAGCCCCGTTTCCCTTGCAATCAATCGTCGATTTACTTCGCGATGTGTGCGAATGACTTCGATAACTCTGGAAATGCTATGGTTGTTTGGTCGAGTTAAATTGCTTGAAGCCACGCGCCGTTCCACGGTTTTTGAGGGAAGAAGGGGAGACCCTGAAAAAAGGTATATTAGCTAACACACCCTCAAGCTCCAACCGATTAACGGGAAAATTTCCGACTTCGTGGAAAACTAGTCCCACCACCAGGAACGAGTGTCCTGCGGCAATTTCTCAATCGCAGCTGTCAGCTGACCAGTGAATTCCAGGTCCTTTTCAAGACGCAGATTCTTGCGTTTGACATACGAACTTGCGTCAAACGAAACGCCACCAGAAACGCCAATCAATGTGTGAATTGTCGTTTCCCCGTCACGTCTGTCGCGTAACACATGGCGATTCATAACCGAATCGACAGCTGTCGCAGCGTTAAACATTTCCGATTGCCAACTCCTGGAAGACTCTTCATTGCTGGAGACGAAGAACGGCATCCTCCAGTCGGCCTTCTCGGCGAACTCATACTCATGAATCAGGTTAGCCACGATTGCCAGATCAAAGACATTTTTTAGCTCGTTGTAGACAGGATAGACATCAGCGAGCCTTTCAAAATTATCCGTAAAATCTCTGGCAAATGTCGCAGTCGGCCCGATCGCTTTTCCGGTATGGATTCGATCACCCGCTCCGTTGATGAACTCCGTTTCCGCCAGAACTTTGACGCCAGATCCACGGAACTCAAACAACGTTTCCTTCTCGTTTGAGACCAATTGATCGTAGTTCAGTGAGAACCACCAACGCACGACATCCATCGGCGGCGGATTTCCATTTGCATCCAGCTTGACTCTTTCGAGATAGCTTGGCACGGCGGGAATCGAAGGTTCGATGCCCATTCCAACAAGCTTCATATGATGATCGGCTTCGACCAGAACACGAGCGGCGTGGCTTTTTGCGGGGATGCCGAATACCTCAATGTCCTGCTGGCCCAACGCCTCACGAAGGCCATTTTCCCATTTCTTGCCCCTGCCTTTTTGTGTCGAAACGTATTGTTTGGTTCGGGCGAGATTTTCTTTGCGAGGGACGATCGAACAGCCGAACTTTCCCGCGTTCCCAAAGGCATTTCGCAGGCAGGTCACAAAGTCATCCAGCGACAACACGGGTTGCTGATCAACGGCACTGACAACCTTCCCTTTGGCGTTTGTTTGCCAGTCACCTGCTGGGCCCGCGATGATGACTTCACCAGTATCCGGATCAATCATCACGTAGCGAATCTGGGTCAAGCCCGCAAAATTCTGCATCGCTTCGGTTGGAGCCTTCCCCTGTGCGGCCCGGAGTTGGACAGCTCTTTCGAGGCGAGTCAGCGAAACTTTCCGCATGTCCGACTGAGCACCGACAGGACCGCGTGGCAACATGGAAGCTTTGAAATTGTCCGCAAAAACGAACTTGAGTTTCGATTTTTTGATTCGATTCAGTACACCTTCGCCATTGACGTAGACTCCAGCGGGATAGGGGAAGATCGTTCCATTCCCACCACCATTGGCCTCCCATGTGTCAGACGAAACGGTATTCTGGATCAGTTGAATAAGCGTCGTGAAGTCCGCCGAGGTAATCCCACCAGCATTTCCATTGGGAGCCGCGCCGAATGATCCAGATCCTCCACCGAAGGCGCCTCCTCCGAATCCTCCGCTCGGATCGCCTGGTCCTTGCTGAAAGTTCAGCGCTTTGGTTCGAAATGACTCACTCAGCATTGAGCCGACAGTCTGCATCGCCGCACCGGTCTCGCCAGTATCGAATTGAGCTTGTGCAATCTGCTGCCGAAGCTGATCGTTGTTTCCTGCGACATCGATCGCCGCAGAAAATTCACCGTCAGAAAGATAGTCGTCAACATTCTGTCCGAATGAGAGACTCGACGAGCAAAGTAAAACGCTCGCCACAAGGAATACTGAAAGAAAGCAGTGTGTAGAGATTTTCCCTACGAAACGTGATCGAATCATTTTTCTGTCTCCGATTGTGCCCACGTCAATTATAGCCTCCAAATTGAATCAATGCCACGTCGCAATTTCCCCGAGTTCCTTCTTTGTAATGTCTGGTACCAGAGCTTCTTCGGCTGGCTGACCAACCACAAGCACCAAAAAAGGGCGTTCGTTGGAGGGTCGCTCAAGAATTCGATTGAGGAACTTCATTGGGCTGGGAGTATGGGTAAGGGTCGCGCAGCCAGCATCATGAAGTGCTGCAATCAGAAATCCAGTGGCAATTCCGACCGACTCGGTCACGTAGTAGTGCTTGAGCTTGTTCCCTTCGTCGTCGCTTCCAAATGTCTGTGCGAAAATCACAATGAGTGTCGAAGCGATTTCCAGAAATGGCTTGCTCTCATCAGTCCCCAACGGAGCCAGTGCATCGAGCCAGTCTTGCGGAGCCTTGCCGTTGTAGAACTCATATTCCTCAGCTTCAGCAGCCTTGCGGATTTCAGCTTTGACTTCGCCGCTTTTAACAACACTAAAATGCCATGGCTGAAGGTTGGCACCATTTGGAGCCGTTCCCGCGGCGAGCAGGCAATTCTGGATAACCGCATCGGGGACTGGTGTGTCGGAAAAGTGCCGAACGCTACGTCGCTTCCGAATCTGTGAATAGAAGTTTGCCGACCGGGATTCCATTTCTTCCGGAGACAAAGTTTCAAAATTTTCAAGTGGAATGTGGTTCCCTTTTGCCATATCAAAGCCCAAATGTTTTGCCGGTGGAGAGTTGTGGTTTCATGAGTTACGATATCCGAAACAAATTCAATTACAAAACGATCCTCCGCGAGTCATCACCCGGCTTTGAGAATCCAGGCCTGCGGGATCGGAATGCCAGAGACACACCCCGTGAACCTATTTCCAATCCGAGTCCTGCTTTCCTTTGGCTTTGTGATGCTTTTCGCGTCTGCAATGGTTCCAGAATCGTCAGCTGATATTACGCTGCCAAAACTCTTTTCCGACCACATGGTCCTGCAGCGAAACAGCGACGTCCCCGTTTGGGGGACCGCAACGCCTGGTGAAAAACTCAAAATCAGTTTTGGCGAAGTTGAAGCCATGACGGTCGCCAACGCGGCTGGCAAATGGTCGACCATCATCAAAACAGGAGAAGCAGGCGGACCTTTCGAGCTTGGCGTTTCGTCCGAAGAATCGGAACTCAAAGTTGGCGTTTCCAACGTCATGGTCGGTGACGTATGGATCTGCGCCGGACAATCGAACATGGAGTGGCAAGTTTCCAAAGCCCTCAATCCCGAAACCGAAATCGAGAAAGCAAAAAACTTTCCCAACATTCGCCTGTTTGCAATCGATACTTCTTCGTCTCCAGAACCGTTGGATGACTTTGGCGTCGTCACGCCCTGGGCGGTATGTGGTCCCGATTCAGTGAAAGAGTTTTCTGCCGTCGGTTACTTTTTTGGTCGTGAGATCTCGAAGAAAGTCGAAGACGTTCCGATCGGTTTAATCGATTCGACCTGGGGAGGAACCTGCTGCGAGGCCTGGACGTCACGAGAATCTCTGGACAAAGTGGAATCGCTCGCGCCGATGCTCAAGCATTGGGACGAGCAAAAAGAAATGGTGACCAGCCGAAATCACCCGGCCAATATCTACAACGCCATGGTTGCTCCGATGACCCGGTTTCCGGTGCGAGGCTTCATCTGGTATCAGGGCGAAGCAAACGTTGGCCGTGGCGCCCAGTATCGAACACTGTTGCCGACATTAATTCAGGACTGGCGGTTACGTTTTGGATCCGAGTCGCTGCCGTTTTACTTCGTTCAGTTGGCTCCGTACAACTACACCGGACATGGCGAGAACGCGTTGCAGGAACTCTGGGACTCGCAGTTGAAAACCGCAATCGATACGCCAGATTCTGGCTTGGTGACAACGACCGATGTTGGAGACCTTGGGGACATTCACCCGCGAAACAAACAGGTCGTTGGACAGCGACTGGCGTTGCTGGCGTTGAAGCAAAGCTACGCTCAGGAACTCAAGGACAATCCGATCGAAGGGGTAGCTTCGGGCCCCCTGTTCGAATCGATCTCAAAGTCGGGTGCTCAGGTCAGAGTTACGTTTCGGCACACAGGAAAGAAATTGACGCTCCCTGGCCAGGATACTACCCTGACTGGCTTCACCGTCTGCGGCAAAGACGGTGTGTTTCACAAAGCCGTCGCAACCATCGTGGACGATGTGGTGGTGGAGCTAATCTGCGCCAAAGTTCCTGAACCAACCGAGGTTCGCTACGGTTGGGAGGAAGGATTTGAAATGAATCTGATCAACGATGCAGGTTTGCCGGCGTCTCCGTTTCGCAGCGACGATTTCCCAATGCTTTCCGAAGGCAAAAACTTTTAGTCTTCAGGAAGCGATATGGCCAATCGACTGCAACACAAATCCAGCCCATGCCTGCTTCAGCACGACAACGTCGGTGTCGATGAGCTTGCAAAACAAGTCGCATTGGCGAGTCGGGCGTGAGCAAGTACTTTCCGGCTGATGCGGATCCAGGGTCGGTGTACATTCATGTGCCCTTTTGCCGTCATCGCTGCGGCTACTGCAACTTTGCACTGGTTGCCGGCCGCGATCATTTGATCGATCCGTTTCTTGATGCACTTGAAACCGAAATCACATCGATTCCGGGCACCTTTCAGATCGACACGCTTTTTCTCGGCGGCGGCACGCCGAGTCATCTTTCGGAAAAGCAGTTGTTTCGATTGGGACAGATTGTGTCTTCGAAGTTTGAATTGGCCGAAGGCGCCGAAGTTTCCGCAGAATGCAATCCTGCCGACATCTCATCGGCAACGCTTGAGTCACTCATGAATCTGGGAGTGAACAGGATTAGCCTGGGAGTACAATCTTTCAATGCCAACAAACTGAAAGTGCTGCAGCGCGATCACGATGGTGATATTGCGAAACGGGCATTCGATCTGGCGAAGGAGAAAATCGGAAACGTTTCCATGGATTTGATTTTTGCGGCTCCAGATGAATCGGTTTCTCAATGGGAAGATGATCTGGAAACTGCGATTGACCTCAATCCGGATCACCTTTCGACCTACGAATTGACCTGGGAAAAAGGCACAACGTTTTGGAACCGGAAGCAACGTGGCGAACTGGATTCTTCCAACGAAGATCTTCGTGTCGACATGTATCAGCTTGCCATCGACCGCTGTAATTCAGCGGGGCTCAAGCAGTACGAAGTTTCCAGTTTTGCCAAAGCGGAAATGCGATGTCGTCACAACTTGCAGTACTGGCTTTGCAATCCATGGTTTGCCTTTGGACCTGGAGCTGCAAGTTTTACTGATGGGGTTCGCAACACGAATCACCGAAGTCCAACGACCTGGATGAAGCGAATTCAGGCAGGCGAATCAGCGGTTTGCGAGTCGGAACCATTGTCACAGCGCGACCGTGCGATTGAGCGACTGATCTTTGGGCTTCGAATGGTTGATGGCATTGATGTTGCCATGTTTGAAACCGCCAGTGCCGCAACAATTGAGTCACTGACTGGCTCGGCCATCGCGGATTTGTCACAACGTGGCTTGATCGAGCGAACCGGAAATTCGCTGCGACTGACGGACCAGGGACGCATGGTGGCCGATACGGTAGCAGTCGAACTACTCTAGACTCCAGACGCAGATCACACCGACGCGCAAGCGAGGGATTCGACCGCGGCGACTCGCTTGTGCGTTGTGATGTCCAACAATTTGCAGTGAAGGAAGGGAGCCCAGATCACAACCCGACGCGTAAGCGAGGGATCGATCCTTCGCTTACGCGTCGGATTGTGATTAGCTTACGCCACAGCCACCTTTAGCTGTAGTTTTTGGC
>CAYUNP010000159.1:0-12304 GCA_964446085.1 uncultured Pirellulaceae bacterium | reverse complement strand
GACGCAAGTTCGCTGCGCAGCGATTCAACTTCGCCGTCGAGCTTTCCGCTGTCGCCTTCTGTTTCCTTCAGCTTCTTCCGCAACCCGTCAGCTTCGGCGCTGGATGATTCAGCCTTTTCTTTCAGTGCTTTCGTATCGTTTTGCAGGCTTTCAACCTGTTTGCGTAACGAACTCAGTTCTGAATTCCCGGTCTGAGTTCGGGCCGCGTTGGCTTTGGCGAGCTCTGATCGAAGCGATGAGACTTCTGCCTTCAGCGATTCTTCCATGTCAGATGATTTCGTTGACGATTCGGAGCCATCATCGCTGCCGGAAAAAACTGCCCCAATGGCTGCTGCACTGCCAACGCCAGCAAGCCCCGCAGCCGCGATCGATCCAAGATCCAGTTCGCCACTGTCCTCAAGGTCAAAATCGAAATCATCATCCGAATCCTTCCCATCAGAATTTCCCCCTACTGCTGTATCGTTTAGCGTGTCAACGTGAGCGAAAAGTCCATCGTTTGATTTCTCAGGAACATTGTCGGGCTCGCTGATCAGTTCGCCCGTATCGCCCGCAAAATTTTCGTCTGACTCATCGATGTTGAATGCGTCGTCTTCAGGAACAAAGGCCTCGATTGCCTCATCTTCGTCGATGGTGTTAAAAGCATCCGTCCCATTGCCGTTGGCGGGAAATCTAACTTTATGATCGCCTGTTTGCTTGCCTTGGGGAATTCCACGACGACCACGAAGCCACCACCATACGAGGCCAACTAACAGCAGTAGTGGCAAAGTAAAAACAAGCCATACCCACCAGTCGCCAAATCCGACAACCTGCTCCCCTTCGCCAGCTGACGAGGAATTTCCCAGGGTGCCCGAAGACTGCGCAGCTTCATCTTTTTCGATCTGAAGTTCGGTGCGAACTGAAATACCAGTCTCGTCTTCCTGCGCAACGTCAAGTCCATCCTCAAGGGTTGGAAACGGGGCTGGGGATTGATCCCCCAACGGAGCATTGTTGGCGGGATCAAGAGCGAACGGATCAGTGGTGGAATCAGGAATCTGGAAGGTCATTGCTGGTTCTCTAAACAAGGCGGCTCGGTCGCCGACAAACCAACTCCTTCAGATCAACGACCGTATTTTGATTCCATTCCACATAATCTTATAGCAACAATTGGGCCTCAATGGAAATTACGACGCGAAATCAATTTCAGGGCCTCTAACAGCGTTCAATGACCATTGCGACCGCATTTCCACCGCCTAAACACAGGCTCGCTACGCCGACTGTTTTCTCAGTTTGAGTCAACGCATTCATTAAAGTAACCAGCACACGTGCACCGCTGGCACCGATTGGATGCCCGAGAGAGATTCCTCCACCCCAGATATTGACGTTATCGCTGCCCAGCTTGAGCTCCTTGACACAGGCCAACATTTGACTGGCGAAGGCTTCGTTGATTTCAAAAAGGTCAATTTGGTCCAGGGTCAGGTCCGCTTTCTTCAAGGCCCCACGAATTGCTTCAACAGGAGCAATAAACAGGTCCTTGGGCTCGGTGCCAGAAGTATGGCTGGCCAGAATTTTGAACTTGTTGGTAGCCTTGGCTGCTGTGGACTCGTCCACGACGACGACCGCTGCAGCACCATCGGAAAGCGTTGATGCGTTTCCGGCCGTCACGGTTCCTTCGCGATCGAAAACAGTCCGCAATTTTGCCAACCCTTCAGCCGTCGTGTCGGCGCGGACACATTCATCAGCGTCAACGACGGTTTCGCCTTTACGTGACTTGATCGTGACTGGAACAATTTCGCCAACGAGTGCGCCTGATTCAACTGCAGCCGCAGCACGCTTTTGGCTTTCAGCAGAAAACTCATCCTGCTGTTGTCGCGTCACGTCGAACTTTTTCGCAATGTGTTCGGCATGCATTCCCATGTGGCAGCTTTCGAACGAGCAAGTCAGCCCGTCGGAAACCATCGAGTCGACCAGGCTACCGTCACCAAGCTTCAGACCGCCGCGAAGGTTGCGAACGATATGTGGAGCAGCCGACATGTTTTCCATTCCGCCAGCGACAATGATTGAAGCATCGCCGCAACGAATCGCCTGGTCGGCCAGCATCACTGCTTTCAAACCGGAACCGCAAACTTTATTGATCGTCAAAGCTGCAATCGTATTCGGCAATCCCGCAGCAAGTGCAGCCTGACGAGCAGGGGCCTGACCAACACCAGCGCCGATCACGTTGCCCATGATGACTTCGTCGACGTCGCCTGCAGCGACCTGGCCGCGCGACATCGCGGCTTCGATTGCTATGCCGCCGAGCTTTGGAGCTGAAAGTGAACTGAGTCCACCAAGAAAACTGCCGATCGGAGTTCGTGCTCCGCTAATAAGATAACTGCTTGCCATGATTCACCAGTAATGGTTGTGAACGTGCCGTGAAATGAAGGCAGGCATTATGTCACGAACATCAAAACGTAGCTATGGGCAGAACCAGACACGGTTTGATAAATGTGAGCGGCTGGACGCAAGCCGCTCAGAATCCTCTTGGCACATTGTAAAATCGTGTTGTCAAACAGCGTCTAGGATTCAAGCTCGGTCGCAAATCGCTGTTGCAAACACTCCAGGCCACGCGTCGCATCATCGCCGTCGACGACAATGTTGACGCGAACTTCCGAAGTACTGATCATTTCAACGTTGATGCCCGCGTTGGCAAGAGCTTCAAAGGAGCCCAGGGCCACGCCAGTGTGGCTACGCATTCCGATGCCCGAGACGGAGAGCTTGGCAATTCGCTCTTTGTAGTCAATTTTTTCGCAGCCGTAAGTTTCACGAGCGGTCTCGGCAACGACCAACGCTTCCTGCAGTTGATCGCGTTTGACGGTGAAAGTAATGTCTGCGATTTGCTCGCTGTTGAAGCTCTGAACAATCATATCGACGAAAACGCCGTGCCTGGCAATGTCTTCGAAAAGGCTGGCCGCAAGACCGGGACGGTTGGGAATCTTGCAAATTGTGATACGAGCCTGTGTTTCGTCCAATGAGATGTCGTCGATGATCAAGGCTTCCATGCCGATGCTCTGGAGCCGTTCGATGACATCGACCGCACTGATTTCACGAGGCTGTGGCACAAATGATTCGTTTTCCTGACCATTGGATTCGAGTTGGTCCAACGAAAATTCGCCGTGGATTGTGCGCAGTGCGTCAAGTGAATTGTCCCGATCAACCAGAACCGAGATTTTGATTTCACTGGTGGTGATGATTTCGAGGTTGATCCCGGCATTGGCCAAAGTTCGGAACATTCGATTGGCGACCCCAGCCTCATGAGCCATGCCCAGCCCTACGGCCGAAACTTTGGAAACGTCCAGATTCGCAGGAGCCAGCGTGCCGCCGAGTTCTTTGACGACTTCGCCGATGACGGAAACCGTTTCGTCAGCTTCTTCGCGTGGGACAGTGAAACTGATACTGGTCGTGTCGTCGTCGCTGACATTCTGGACAATCATGTCGACGGTAATCTTTTTCGCTGCGATGGGTGCAAAGATCCTGTGAATGGTTCCGGGCACATCGGGAACGTCCATCACAGAGATCATGGCTTCGTCACGCGTCAGCGCTGCTCCACTGACAACCAACCCGGCGGTGTCGGCATCGTCGACAATCAACGAACCTGCCCCGTCGCTGAGACTGCTGCGAACGTGAATGGGAACGTTAAACTTTTTGCCAAACTCGATGGAGCGACTGTGCATCACGCCGGCGCCAAGGCTGGCCAGTTCCAACATCTCGTCGTAACAAACTCTTGGCACAAGACGTGCTTCGGGAAGGACGCGCGGATCGGTTGTGTAGATGCCGTCAACGTCGGTGTAAATTTCACACTGGTCAGCTCCCAGCACTGCCGCTAACGCAACCGCCGTGGTGTCGCTGCCACCGCGACCCAGTGTTGTGATGTTGAACTGATCATCGATTCCCTGGAAGCCCGCCGCGATGACAATGTTGCCTTCATCGAGCAGTGCTTTCATGCGCTCGGTCGAAATCGACTGGATACGGGCTTTGGTGTGCGAGCTGTCCGTTTTGATTCCGATTTGAGCTCCGGTCAGGCTGACGGCTTTGTAGCCCAACGAATCGATGGCCATGGCCATCAACGCAACGCTGACCTGCTCTCCGGTCGAGAGCAGCATGTCCATTTCCCGCGCCGGCGGTTTCTCGTTGATCTCGGCAGCAAGCGAAATCAACGTGTCGGTGTTTTTACCCATCGCACTAACGACCATCACGACTTGATGGCCATGTTGTTGAGCGCGGACTGCTTTTCGGGCTGCAGCGAGAATCTTTGTGCTGTCGGCGACGCTGGTACCGCCGAACTTTTGAACGACTAACGACATTTCAATGGTGGTTGGAGAAGGACACAAAATCGAAGGGCTATTTATACTTGCGTCAGCCGATTTCCGGTATGCAAAACTCGCGGCAGAACTGGATTTGAGTCGTTATGCGTTTCGAAGAACGGAATCGATTCCATTGTCGGGTTCGTATGGCAGGCCTGGTTTTCCAGAGGGCACTGCATTATCGGGATCGCAAAAGAAAAAGTTGAAAATCGTTTGCCAATACACCACAATCAATCAACTGACGTAACGATCCTCTGAATGGGAATTCAAATGAATGTCAATTCGAATCAGCTACGTATTCTTCACTCAGTTGCTTTGCTACCTGTTTTATTCGTGCCTTCATCGAATGCCCAGGAAACTTCAGAGTTGACAGAAAAACCGGTCTGCTCGATTAACCTCGACAGACCCGCGACAATGTCGAACATCGCTTCCAATGCCTTGATGCACAAGTATCACAAAGACGCTGATAAAGTTTCTGGCTTTCTGGACGCCATGCGTGGAAAGTACAGTAAAGGAAATGAACTGGCCGTCGCTGTCGCAAAAGAGTTCGGTGTCGATGAGCAGGATTTCTTTGCCGCGATGGAAGAGTACAAGCACATCAATTGCTCCCATGAAGGCGGCGGAGAGGAGGATGCCGGCAAGGACGCGGGAAAGAAAGCTGCTGAAGAGATCTCGCAGTTCTCGGAGGACGTCCTGTTCCATGTTGTCTTGCATGAAATAGGACACGGACTGGTTCGCGAATTTGACTTGCCCATCCTTGGCAATGAAGAAACACTCGCCGACACGTTCGCAACTCACTACATTGCCTCACGCCTGCCTCCCGAAAGAGCATTGCGAATCCTCAAAGCGAGAGTCGATTCGTTGATGATCGAAGCCCGGGAGGTGCCGCGCGAAGAATGGACAATCAAAGGCGAACACAACTCGGACGCCAGGCGAGCTTACCAGATCGCTGCATCGGCAATCGCCTATGACGCCAAAGCGTTCAAATCTTTGGCCGCAATTGTAGATATGAGCGAATCGAATTTTCGAGGTGCAACCGACTACGGTAGCGAGATCCATCGATCCTGGCGACGAATCCTCAAGTCGCTGTGGATGCCACCTGGAGAAAAGTCCACAGAAGCACGAGTGATCATCGAGCAAGAGTCGAAGTTTTCCGATTCACTTTCCGCAGGAAAGATGGTGGGCGAACTCGAAGATGCACTCAAGTCGTTCGATTGGCACTCGCAAGTCAAGCTGCGTTTCGCAAGCGGTTCCGGCGGTGCAGGATGGAACCGGTCAACCAGAACGGTCACGGTTCATGACGGCTACATCCAACGGTTCATTTCCCAGGGAGAAACAGCAGGGCAGTCTGATTGACGCCCTGCCTTTCACGGTACCTATGGCTTGTGGATGAATAGCAAGACTACTTCCGGCGTCTGATGGCAAGTCCTGAGACCGCACCGATGAGCAGCAAAATACCTGAAGGCTCAGGAACAGCAGAAATATTGTCGACGCGGAAATCAGCAACAAGATTGTCTCCCTGAAGCAGGTTGCCGCCCGCCGCGAAGGTCGGAGTGTTCACTGATGACAGGATCTCAAAACGCGCAACTGAACCGAGCGTCTCGGAGAGGATTCCAGATCCTCCGCCTGCTGCAACGTGTGTCAGGTCGGCTAACTGGAAGTCAAGCGTTTGCCAGTCGCTTCCGTCTGCCACATTGATTGCGTCGCTGACAAACCAGCCTCCGACACCGTTGAGTCCAATCCGGACATTTGCATCGACGCCATTGCCGCTACGATTGTCAAAGTCAAAAGAGATCTGACTGACGCCTGCCGAGAGGTAGTCTCCAGACCAACGTGCGTCGTCGTTCCACATATGCCAACGCCCACCGGATCCACCGCCGTCGGACACGTTTTGCAAGTGACCTGCAAGTCCATCGAGACCCAAACCGGAATTCTGTTCGGGTGCGTTGGGTGAATTGCCGCCTTCGACCCAGTCAGCAGAATCTCCTGCGACAGAGAAATCGTCGACCAGTCCAAAAGTGATTTGAGCGTTGCTGACTCCTGCGGTTGCAACCAGCGCGACGATCAGGAACGTAGCGAATGAGCGAATTTTCATGGCGTTAATCTCGAAGTGAAACAAATCGGGTGATACGTATTTCGCGGCCAATTATGGCATTGTATTTCGCCTGAGTGATGATTCTCCTGGAAATCAAAGCATGTGGGACATTTGTTGGCGTTGGGGCAACTTTCACTTTTAAAACCACTTTGTGACGACCACAGTTACAATCGGACGTACCCGATGAACGAAATTGGTTGCATCTGCTTTCAGCAACCGTTAATTTGGCGACTCCCTGGTTTTGAATATTCTGAGGTAAACATGTTCCGATCACCAAGTAACTTTCGGCGTCGTAACAGAACACGAAATTCCGGTTCTCAACTCATCTTCGCTGCGTTGGAGCCGAAGAATCTTCTTGCCGCGAACTTCCTCGATTTTTCGGTAATCGACGCTTCGCAGGATCAAACGTCCGATACCGTCTTTGAATATGGTGCCCTGGCCCTGGACTTCAGCGTGGAAGTCACCAGCGGGATTCTGCAAGCCGTAGAAATATTTGCCCAAAACGGTTCCGACGTGCTGAAGATCGGAGAGTATTTCGAACCTCATGCTGCAGAGGCCCTGATCAGCCTTGATGGGTTTTCGGATTTGAGCGGGACTCAGGAGATCTTTGGCATTGTGTCGACTTCCGACGGACAGTATTCGACTTCCAGTTCGGTCGACATCGACGTGTTACCAACCGTCACTGTGGAAGGCAACTTTCGGGCAACCGATTTCGACTATCAGGGCGCGGCCGATTCGGCTTATGTACTCAGAGCCTTCGGTGGCACCGACACCCTGGCGTTGAACTTTGATTCATCGGTCGTGACGGGCTTCAATGGTGAGTCGATTGGCTCCTATGATCGTGATGCGTTCGTTACTTCCCAGGCCTTCTATCAGGGCTCGGTGTATGACTACCTGACGACAAGCGATGGACAGGAGTTGTACTTCCAGGGCGTCGAGCGACTTGAGTTTTCCGATGGAGAGGTTGTCTCTTTGCAAACGCGACCGGACGATCCAGCTTTCGTCGATCAATGGGATATTGCTACAGGAGATGTTGGCGATGCGTGGCGATTCACGCGTGGTTCGGAGGAAGTGCTGATTGTTTCGCTCGACACCGGTGTGCCCGTTTCCAATGGAAATGTCACCACCAGCGACTTTGATCAAAGCCGGACTGACTACCTTTTGCCCAATACGACTTCCAACAGCGATGGCGACCATGGTCATCGCGCAACCAGCGTCATCGTGGCAGAGCCGAACAATGGTCATGGACTGGCCGGAATTAACTGGGAGAGTCCAACATTGGTTATCGACGTTTACGGTTCAACGCATTCGTCGATCAGCAATGCAACCGTCCTCACCGATGCGATTCAGGGAGCCCTTGATCACCTGGAGAACAGTCCTGCCAGAAGGATTGTTTTTCAGGGTGGAATTCAGGGAGAGTACTGGTTGAGCAGGCTCGATCAGAGCCTTATCTCGTCGAATCTCGAAAGCACGCTGTACTCGGTTGCCGCTGGAAATGGCAGTTTGGATCTGAATGATACAACCACGAATCGCGTCTTGAGCGCAGGTGTGGCGAGATTGGCTGGAACCTACCCCAACGTATTGGCGATCGGAGCCCTGCGACCTACTCTGGAACGAGTTGATGGAATTCAGAATGCCGTCACTTTGCCTTTGGCCAGCTATTCAAACTTCGGGGACGACCTGACCTTCGCCGCGCCATCGCACACCAGATCCATTGGACCAACAGGAAATGTGTCGACCTTCAGTGGCACATCGAATTCGAACCCGGTTGTCGCTGGCTATTCCTCGCTGGTTTGGAGCATCGACCCTGATCTGACTGCTGTTGAAGTTCGTGATATTCTGGCCAGCACAGCAATGGATCTTGGTGAAGCCGGACGCGATTCAACATTCGGTTGGGGAACTCCTGATGCCGGTAGTGCCGTTCGACGCGCATGGGCCTTGAGTGAAAATGCGGAACTGGCCAACCTTGAGGTAAATGCCTTCAGCAGTGGCGATGTCGATCTTGGGCACCTTCTGATTAGCAGCAATGAGATTGCAGAAAACATCGATACCTCTGCGGGTTCCGTCGAAGTCGGGTTGTTCTCTACGACAAATACAAATTTGAGTTCGCTCAATTACACCCTGGTTGCGGGTGCTGGCGATGCTGACAATGCTTCGTTCGAAGTCGTCGGCGACAGTTTGCAAATCAGACAGGGAACCACGGTCGATTTCGAGTCCCAGTCAACCTATTCGATTCGAGTTGAAGTTAGTGATGGGACTGAGGTTCATCAACAGGAACTGACGATCGCTGCTCTTGATGATGCTGAATCGGCTTCCATCGTGATTGCCAACGGCGATTCACAGCGTTCGGTGCTCGACAATGTCGTCGTTGAATTTGATGGCATCGTCACTCTGGGAGAGAATCCATTTGAATTGATCAGAAGAGGTGGAGACGGTGGTGTTGTCGGAACCACTGCAACGATCGACAACAGTTCCGGCAGTTCTGTCGTGACGCTGACCTTTGACGGTGCCTTTGCTCAGGCGTCGGGGTCTCTTGTTGACGGCAATTACCAACTGACCATTCAAGGCGATCAAATCCAAACTGCCAGTGGACAGAATTTTGACGGCGACCGCGATGGCGTCGCCGGTGGTGATTTTGTTTACGGTGATTCCGAAACCGACAATTTCTTTCGTCTCTTCGGTGATTCAACCGGCGACAGGCACGTGAACCTCGTGGAGCTGTTGCAACTTCGCCATGCCTGGTTGAGCGAAGATGAGGACGACAATTACAATGTTGCTTTCGATTCCAATCAGGATGGACGTGTTAACGTCCTGGACCTGTTGCAATTCCGCCAGAACTGGCTGGCAAGATCCGAATTCGTTTAGGCGAAGTGTTGTGGTCGGTTGATCGACTTCCATAATGGAATCGGTTGTATTTCAGCGGATGTCATTCGCGTTGCGATGTCGTCGCTATTTTCTGGTTTCGATCGGAGATTGACATTAGCAGCTACAACATCTCGCGATTCGCAATTGCCTTTATCTGGATCTACCATGGTTTGATTCCGAAGCTCATCTTTCAACACGCAACCGAACTGGAACTGATCAACAAAGGACCATTGCTGGCATCGGCAGAGAACACGCTCTTTCTGGCAGGAGTCGCAGAGGTGTTGATCGGACTTTGCGTTTTGCTGTTCTGGAACCAACTTTGGCCAGCGTACCTTTCTCTGATTGGCTTTTTGTTGCTATTGGTCGCGTCCGTTGCAATCTCACCCGAACACGCGATTCACGCGTTCAACCCAATCACGCTGACGATGTCTGCAATCTTCTTCTGTTTGATACAGATATTTTCAAAAGACGGAAAATCGTCTCTCGTTGATTAAAGAGCATGGCTACAGCAACTGCGGCAGAAGCGCGAGACGCCCCAGACACGGTTTCAAAGTGTCAGCATTTTCAGCTGCGAATATCGACAAAGCGACCTTCAACCGCGGCCGCTGCTGCCATCGCTGGCGATACGAGATGAGTCAAACCTCCGCGGCCCTGTCGGCCTTCGAAGTTACGGTTGCTGGTTGAGGCACAGCGTTGGCCAGGTTCCAGTTTGTCCGGATTCATCGCCAGGCACATACTGCAACCGGCTTCACGCCATTCGAATCCTGCTTCCAGAAAAACCTTGTCGAGCCCTTCTTCTTCGGCTTGGCGTTTGACCTGGCCACTGCCGGGAACGACCATCGCGTCGACACGATCGGAGACTTTTCGGCCCTCGACTGTTTTGGCCGCTTCGCGAAGGTCTTCGATTCGGGAGTTGGTGCACGAGCCAATAAACACACGGTCGATTTCGATGTCCTCGATGCGCTGCCCAGCTTTCAGGTTCATGTATTCAATTGCCAACTCGGCGGATTGCCGTTCGACTGCGTCTTCGAAATCAGCAGGATTGGGCACGACTCCGTCGACACCGATTACCTGCCCGGGGTTCGTGCCCCAGGTGACATGCGGTGCAATCTTTGCGGCGTCAAAAATCTCAACGCGATCGTATTCGGCTCCTTCGTCAGTTGGCAGTTTTCTCCAACGCTCAGCCGCAGCATCAAAATCGGTTGGCGCGTTCTCTTTTCCGCGAACGTACTCGATCGTCGTTTCGTCTGGAGCAATCAAGCCGGCTCGGGCTCCGCCTTCGATCGACATGTTACAGATCGTCATTCGTTGCTCCATCGACAGGGCGCGAATTGCCTCTCCCGTGTATTCGAGAACGTAGCCGGTACCGCCAGACGTTGAGATTTGTCCAATCAGGAACAGGATCAAGTCCTTGCTGGTGACACCAGCAGCCAACTGGTTGTTGAAACGAGCTTCAAAAGTTTTCGGTTTTGTTTGCAACAAAGTTTGAGTCGCCAACACGTGTTCGACTTCGCTGGTTCCGATTCCGAAAGCCAGCGCTCCGAATGCTCCGTGCGTGGAGGTATGCGAATCGCCACAAACGATGGTCATGCCCGGCTGAGTCAATCCAAGCTCAGGGCCGATCACGTGCACGATCCCTTGCTGCGGACTGTCCAGGTCGTAAAGTTTTACGCCAAATTCGCCGCAATTCTTCCGCAGCGTTTCAATTTGCTTTCGTGAGATGGTATCCACGATGGGCAGGTGCCGGTCGATGGTTGGCACATTGTGATCCTGAGTGGCTACCGTCAGATCAGGACGACGGACTTTTCTGCCAGCAACCCTCAAACCTTCGAAAGCTTGCGGACTGGTGACTTCATGAACCAAATGCAAGTCAATGTAAAGCATCGTCTGCTTTGCTGGCTCATGATGGACAATATGCTGGTCCCAGATTTTTTCGAACAGGGTTTTTGGAGTGTTGGCGATCATTCGAATTTCCGATAAAGATTGTGTCGCGATCCCAAAATTGCCATTTTGCCTGGCTGCGACACATTTAATGCTTCGGTTATCATAAAGCCGACTACGATTTTCCGGAAGTTTCCCTTTCGGGTTGAGGCAGACTTTTACTGGTGAAATAACGCCCTGTCAAAACCCCTCCCTTCCCGCCTTTTTAAATCCCATTTTTTACGTCGCATGTTTGCGATTCATGTTTAATGACCGAGATCATCGAAGCCGTCGTTTTGGGGGTTGTTCAAGGGTTGACCGAGTTTTTGCCTGTTAGCAGTAGCGGGCATATCGAAATCACTCGAGCGTTGATGCAGGACGATTCCGTTGGCAAACAGTCTGCCCTGATGACAGTCGTGCTGCACTTTGCGACCGCGATCAGTACCATCATCGTGTTTCGCAAAGAAGTTGGTGAAATCCTGAAAGGGCTCTTTCAGTCGAAGTACAACGAACACACTGAATTCACCCTGAAGATCATCCTCTCGATGATCCCGGCGGCTCTGGTCGGGATCAAGTTCGACAAGCAGATCGAGGATCTGTTCAACAAAGATATGTTGCTGGTAGGCAGTATGCTGCTGGTGACAGGCGTGCTGTTGCTGCTTGCGGATCGAGCATCGAAAACAGAAAAGTCAGTTGGTTTTGTCAGTGCCGCCATCGTTGGCATCTCTCAAGCAATCGCCATCTTGCCTGGCATCTCACGTTCCGGTGCAACCATCTCGACATGCGTCCTGCTGGGAATCGATCGCTCGAAAGCAGCACGTTTTTCCTTCCTGATGGTGGTGCCGCTGATCTTTGGAAAAATGGCGAAGGATTTGCTCGCTGGAGACCTGGGAAACGTGGGAGATCAAGCACTGCCATTGCTGATTGGATTTGCTGCATCATTCTTTACAGGACTGCTCGCCTGCACGTGGATGATTGCCTTGGTCAAAGCCGCAAACCTGAAGTGGTTTTCATGGTACTGCTTTGCGGTCGGAGTCATTGCGATTGCGGCCCATTGCTTCGCGTAAAACACAATACCGTTCAATGACGGTGGGATAGGCTTCCA
>CAYUNP010000158.1:4526-12506 GCA_964446085.1 uncultured Pirellulaceae bacterium | reverse complement strand
CAGTTCAAAGGGATTCGTGGTCTCGAAGCGATCAATAAAGTGATCCGTGTCGATCAGACTCCGTTGGGGAATTCGCCGTCTTCGAACCCGGCGACCTACACGGGCGTCTTCGATCAAATCCGTGAACTGTTTGCCAACCTGCCAGATTCGAAAGTTCGTGGCTACACGGCGCGACGATTTAGCTTCAATGTGCAAGGCGGACGCTGTGAAGAGTGCTCCGGCCAGGGAATGTACTGCATTGAAATGCACTTCCTGCCTGACGTTTGGATTCCATGTGAAACATGCAAAGGGCAACGCTATAACGAAGAAACGTTGGCTGTGAAGTTCAATGGCAAATCAATTGCTGATGTGTTGAGTATGCCCTGTGGCGAAGCGCTGCAGTTGTTTCGCAAGGTCCCGAAGATCAGACGGACGTTGAAAACGCTTTGTGATGTTGGGCTCGACTATGTCACACTGGGCCAGAGTGCTCCGACGCTTTCTGGCGGTGAAGCACAGCGAGTGAAACTGTCGGCTGAGCTTTCGCGACCTGATACCGGGCGAACCCTGTATTTGCTGGACGAGCCAACAACCGGTTTGCACTTCGAAGATTTGAAAAAGCTGATTGAAGTAATTCAACGTCTGGTCGATGTCGGTAATACGGTCGTCGTGATCGAACATAATCTCGACTTGATCAAGTGTGCTGACTGGGTCATCGACATGGGGCCTGAAGCCGGGATTGCTGGCGGTGAAGTGGTCATCGCGGGAACTCCGGAAATGGTGGTTGAGTACGCTGAAGAAGCGAAATCGCTGGCCGAAGAACCAAAGCCTGTCAAGAAAAAGGCGAAAGCGACAGCCAAAAAGAAAGTTGCCAGGAAGAAGGTTGCCAAAACCAAAGCGAAGCCGATGGCGCGTAGTTGGACTGGCGAGGCGTTGGCACCGGTTCTTGCCGAGGGTCCGTTTGAGAAACGGGAAACGTATGATCCTTCCGAGGACGACGAATGGCTCGATGGCGATATGGATATCGATGAAGTTGGCGAAGCGGCTCAAATGCCGTGGGAATCAGACGGAAGAACCTGGCACACCAGCGGTCGTGTTGGTCGCAACGGCGAACTGATTAACTGGAATGGAAAGATTCTTGACGAGGTCGTTGATCGCATTGAAGCCTGTGAAGGATTCCGCGACACGACCTGGAATGAACGTGCAACGGTTGAGGTTTGTGGTGAGGACGAAAAGAACGGCTGGTTCTTTACGGCGCTCACTGGCGATCCGTGGTTCGTGAAGTTGAAGTTTCGTGTTCGTCCAAAGACTTTCAGGCAGGAAACCCTGCAGGATCGAATTCCACTTCCAACGCCTAACCAAATGGATGACCTTCCTGTTTATGGTAATTCCCCTCGTGTCCAGGTGAATAACACGCGCGGCGGATGGCAGGAAGTCGAAATCAAGGCGCACTCCTGGGACGAGATCGACATTCCAGAATTCTGGAAGTTCGTTGATGAGTGTATTGAGAGTTTTGCTGAGAAGATTGAGCGAGTTGAAACACCAATCTCTGAACAGACTCCGTGGGCAAAGCTTGGCCAAAAATGGCACTTCATGAAAAAAGGATTCACCGCAGGCGACATCAATTGGGAGATGAATGTTCTTGAAGCTCTACGTGATATTCTTCAGGAGACAGCACCCGATGGCGAGTTTCAGTGGACTGACGAACAGGTTGTCCACTTTCGATTGCCGGATCGGGCGGAGCCGTGGGCAAGTATACAGACAAAGCAGGCTGATGCACTTACGCTACAACTGTCCAATTCAGACGAGTCGATGACGCTTGGTCGCGTCGCTGATCTTGCGGACGATCCGGAAGTAACGCAGACAGGAGACAAGCAAGTTGTCAAACTGTCTTTCAAAGAAGTCAAGCAATTGAAGAATTCAAAATTCAAAGAATTTCTTCAGGAACATTTACAGGGAGCGTAGTCAAGATTTGCTGGTGCTGAACCGATATCATTGAAGGTTAATATTTGCAAACCAGCGACGATAACCTAAGATATACATTCATCTGGCAACTACGGCTGAGGGACCAATTTTAGGGTTAACCGGGGTCATCAAGGGCTAGTGCTCAGCACGTCCGACTTCCGTTTTTCTCCCAGCGACTCCCATCGCTTCCGGCCGGATGAATTTTTGCCGCATCGCAATTGCTTTGCGGTTTTTTTATGCGCCAGTGAATCTCTCACAACGATAGCGTTTTCGGACTTTAGCGATTCTGAAATTGCCACTTCAACCGGGAAAAGTCCCCGGCGCCTCGCATAATTCGACATTTCGGGACTGCCCAGAGCATAAATCTTGTAGATTCGCCAAAGCGGGGTTAGGCTATGTGACTAGGGGATCCCATCTCATTCACGTTTTGTCGACCAAAAAAATGAAACGCAATCAAGGATTCACACTTGTCGAGCTTCTCGTCACGATCGCAATCATTGGCGTGCTGGTTAGCATGTTGTTGCCCGCCGTTCAGAACGTTCGCGAAGCCGCGCGTCGAACGGAGTGCCTCAACAACTTGAAGCAAATTGGAATCTCTTTCCACAGCTATGAGGTGTCGCTATCTGGAATTCCTCCGTCGCGTCCAGCTGACGGGTTTCTTACGTGGCCAACTTTGTTGCTTCCTTACATGGAACAGAAGAATCTATGCAACAATTTTGACTTTACTGCACCGTACAGAGAACAGATTCCTGAAATCATGCGGCTCGGCGCTTCGGTGATGATCTGTCCCAGTCGTCGAACGCAAGTTGAAGTAAGCATCGCAGAGAGGCTCGGTCCAGTCGGTGCAGTTGGTGACTACGCAGGCAACGCCGGTTCACATGTACACTTTCTTGATTTCGGTTGGACACTCTTCAATGGCGAAGCAGATGGTGTTTTCAATTCAGGGCTGACACGCGACAACCCGATTGTTGATGGTCGGCTTGTTGGCCCAATCAAAGGCCGGTACGACTTTGCGTCGATTTCGGATGGTATGTCGAACACCATTTTTGTCGGCGAGAAACATCTCGACCCAGAGCATCTTCGTGAGCCCGATGGTTGGGCTGATGGAAGTATCTACAACGGCGATCAACCACCGACTTTCACACGGCTTGGCGGCATCCTGTTGGAAATGCCCAAGTCTCCCAGTGCGGGATTCCCGCCGGGTGAGCAACCTGTCTGGGGATCAGCGCATCCTGGCGTTGCAAATTTCGTCCTGGGTGATGGAAGCGTTCATTCCTACAGCGTAGATACGAGCGGACAGGTGCTCTTTCAGCTTTGCTCACGACTCGACGGCGAATCTGTCAGTGGCGACCAAGAGTAGTTTCCTTGTTGGGTCCCATGCATGCAGCGACACGTTTACTTTGTGGGCTCGGAATCTGAAGTTGCTCATCAGGCAGCACCGCTGGCGAACGTCGATTCGTTTCAGACGAAAGTTGTTTCGGCGGATCACGTTTTGGAAGTTGCTGTTGCCGGCGATGTTGCGATCTTCTTTTCGGAACACTTCGACCGTTTCCGTCAGGCAGTCGTTGAACTAAAAGCGAAACAGGTCGCTACGATCTATCTTGTCGATGGGATTCTCGAATGGCGAAACGCCTGGGATAACGCTGACAACGAACCAGCTTGTCCTTTTGCCATGCGCCCCGTCTTGTGTGACAAGGTAGCGACGATCGGAAGGTCGCAGGCTCGAGTGCTTTGTGATTGGGGCAACGCTGGAAAGATCGAAGTTGTCGGTGTTCCGCGGCTCGATAAACTGTCTGCCCAATGGCGATCGAGCGACGGAGGGACGGGTAACGACGATCAATCTCCGTTCCGTGTTCTGGTGGCAACGGCAAAGACGCCAGGATTTACTCCCGAACAAATTGCCACGACCGTTCGTAGTCTTGCTGACTTGAAGTCGTACTTTGATAAAACAACGGCGATTGGTGGCCGGCCAGTGGCTGTTACCTGGCGATTGACGGCTGGCCTTGAGCAGGAGATTGGAGTGGAGAATTCGCTTTCCTCACTCAGCGGAGACGAGCTACATCATGCGATTGCTCAATGTGATGCCATGATCACAACTCCGTCTACTTCGATGCTCGAATCAATGTTGATGCACAAACCGACGGCATTGTTGGACTATCACCATTGTCCCGACTATGTTTCTGGCAGCTGGAAAATTCATTCACGGCAATCGATTGAACCTGTGTTGAATCAGCTCGTTGAATCTTCTGCCGCGCTGATGCAGTTTCAAAATGGAGTCCTGATCGATGCGTTGCAGGTTGCTGAACCGGCGACAGACCGACTGGTTCAATTGATACATTCGATGTTCGCGGCGGCACAACAGCAGCTAGCCCCTGGGAATCCACTTGAATTTGAATCAAACTTGTTGCCTGAGCCTGTTTTTGCGGCACAGTTAAGGAGTTCCCACTGCAAAATGGATCACGCGTCCATCTTTGCGAACTTTAACGAGTTCTCTGACGATTGCGATATCGTGCAGCTGCGGTCGCAATTGGCTCACTCAAGACGTGAGATCGAACATCTGCATCGCATCGGAGATGGCCTGCGAGCTGAACTTGCTGAGGCTCATTCGATATTTGAGCTAATCCATCAGCACCCGATCGCCGGGCCGATTGTGCGACTACGAGAGAGGTTCATCCAGTTTATGAACCGCAACAAGGAAGACTGAATCGGATGTTGACCATTCATCCAGCCACAACTGACAGGATCGCAAACTCAGCTTCCCCTGCTGACCCGATCGTGCTGTGCGCTGCCGATGAAAATTATGTCAAGCCATTGACGGTTATGTTGCACTCAGCAGCAGCTTCACTGAATCCTGGACGACAACTTAACGTTGTTCTGTTCGATGGCGGAATGTCCGAAAGTAGCCTCAATGGAATCCGTGAGTCGTTAATCGATTTTCCTGTAACGATCGATATCCTTCGTCCGGACCTTTCTCAAGTCAGTGACTTGATGACTTCACATCACATCACGCATACGGCCTACTTGAGATTGATGGCCGCTCGGTTGCTGCCGGACTCGATCGAGAAAGTAATCTATCTCGATTCGGATGTCTTGGTCGTCGATGACTTGAGCAAAATGTGGGAGTTGGAACTCGAAGACAATTACTGTCTTGCGGCGACGGACATCGCTTGCCCGTTCATTGACGCCCGCGAAGTTTCGACTCCTGAATTTCAGGCTGCCAAGCCATACTTTGCGGCGATTTCGCCAGTGGCAAACTGGAAAGCCCTGGGGATCGATGGAAGTGCCAATTACTTCAACAGCGGCGTGATGGTGCTGAATTTGAAAAAGTGGCGACAGGAAAACGTCGAGCAGAAGCTTTTCGATTGCCTGCGAGAGAATTCCAGGTTTGTCTGGTGCTGGGACCAATACGCTTTGAATGTTGTGTTCGCCGGAAAATGGGGGCAACTTCCGCTTCGTTGGAATCAGGGAGCCCACGTTTTCGAATATCCAAACGCAGACCAGGTTCCCGTGGACCGTGATGCTTTTGAGATGATGCGAGACCGCCCGGCGATTATCCATTACACCACCGAATGGAAGCCGTGGGATTTTCAACCATTCCATCCGTTGCGAGAAACGTACTATCGGGAGCTGGATCAAACCGCGTGGCAGGGATGGCGCCCCGAAGATCCCGGTTTTAACTTTCGCCGCTGGTGGGATCGAAAAGCAGTCGACGTGATCCGTGCGTGGATCATCAATTGGCGAAAACTGAAACTTCTGTTTTCGATGGTGTAACGGTGGCCAAAGAAATCGTTCAATCAACTCAACGCGAAAACGCGTCGGTTTCGACGACCGCTCTTTGTCATGCGCCAGTGACTATTTTTGCGATGCCCAAAGCATTCGTTGGTGATGCCACACTGATTCAGAAAAACGCCATCCGTTCCTGGGTACAACTCAGCCCGGCAGTTGACGTGCTGCTCTTTGGAGACGAGGAAGGGATCGCCGAATTTGCTGCTGAAAATGAAGTTGCTCATCTGGGACATGTTGATCGCAATGCCAACGGTACGCCGCTGGTTAGCACGGCCTTTTCAACGGCTCATCAAGTTTCGACTTCGCCTGTTCTGGTTTACTGTAATGCGGATGTGATTCTCGATCGTAGTTTCGTTAGCGCAATGGAACAGCTTTCAAATCAAAGCCAGTACGAAAATTGGCTGGCGATTGGACAGCGGACGAACCTGTCCGTTGATCGCGAAATTGATTTCAATGATGAGACGCAACTTCAATGGCTTGAACAACATCTCAAAGCAACGGGACGGAAATCGTCAGCGGTTTGCAAAGAGTACTTTGCTTTCAATCGTGAATTGTTCCAACAGGTTCCGCCTTTTGCAGTTGGTCGTGGGAATTGGGACAACTGGATGGTAGCGAGCGTTAAACCCGATGGCATTCCTGTTGTTGATCTCTCGCAAATGGTTGCGGCCATCCATCAGGATCACGACTATTCACATATGCAAGCCAGTCGCATGGAGTGCTATGTTAACGGCGAAGAAGCAAAAGAGAACGAACGGCTTGCGGGCGGGCGAAATCTGATTTCTGGTACAACCTGCACGCATCGATTGGTCTCGGGAAGTATCGAAAGAATTGGCACGCTGCGTGCGAGTGCTGATTTTCTGTGTGATCTGCCGCGATTTGCCAAACTGATGACCCAACTTCTTCTCGGGCGATAGATGATCGCGTGTCTATCGATCACTGTCAGTGCTTTGATTCAGCTATTGCTGACGGTTTGGTTTCGAGGCCAAATGCGGCGCCGGGAGAAACCAGACTCGTTGCCAAAGGAGTTGCAGGATTCAACCTGGATCGTGTTTGGCGTTCGAGGTGCGGATCCAACGTTGGCTGATGCGGTGCGGTCTCTGTTGAGCCAGGATTTTCAGGACTACAAAGTTTGTGTCGTTGTTGACAGCGAGAATGATCCTGCTCATTCAATTTTGCAATGTGTTGCACATGAACCTCGACTGCTGATTCGCCAACTACAAAAGCCACTTTCGACGTGCACGCTCAAGTGCAGCGCGATCGCCGAAGGTGTTGAGCACGTTTTGAATGTCGATCCTGAAGTCAAATATTTTGTCATGGTCGATGCCGATTCGAACCCGCCGGCAAACATGACGGCGACTTTGACTGGTGCGCTTCATGCGAATCCGCAAGTCGGTTTGGCCAGCGGAAATCAGTGGTTCGAGCCTGTGGCTCCTGCAAACGCGGGTTCAATGGTGCGAAGTATGTGGTATGCCGGAGCCTATTTTTTTTCGATGTTGTTTCAAAATCCGTGGGCCGGAGCTTACGCGATGCGAGCTTCCGATATTCGCAAGACGGGATTGATCGACGTGTGGAGAGAGTCTGCCGTCGACGATGGACCGCTCAAGCATCTTTTGGCACAATATGACATGAGCTGCCAGTCGCTACCGTCGATGGTGATGGTGAACCGGGAATCTTGCACGCTGGGATTTGTGACCCGGTGGATGTCACGAATTTTAACGTGGTCCAAAATTCACGAACCCGGGTTTTGGTTAACCGCATTCCAGATGACTTTTGCCTCGACTTTGATTGTCGCAATTTTTGCGACGCTGGGTTGGGCGATTTGGATTGGCAACTTTTCGATGATCCTGTGGGCGTCCATTTCCATCGTGGCCAGTGGAGTCATGTCCGTGTTCGCCTGGACGACGATTCGAAAAAGTGTTATTGAGAACTCCGAATCGTCGACAGGAATGCAGCCAGTTCAATTGCCGCGGTTCATTGGCGCGCTACTCCTGGTCGCGGTCGCGCAAGGCGTGTATGCGATCGCCTGTGTCACCGCGATGCTCGCCAGGAAAGTTGCCTGGCGAGGCGTAACTTACTCGATTCAGGGTCGCAGCGTCGAACTCGATCGATACCTTCCCTATGAAGGCAACGGTGAGTCCAAACATTCGATCTGATCCAGGATGCGAATTACTTCTTCTTCGATTTAGCCTTCTTTGACCTGGCTTTACTCGATTTTGATTTCTTCGGCTTTGCTTTCTCGGACTTTTCCATTTC
>CAYUNP010000158.1:0-4426 GCA_964446085.1 uncultured Pirellulaceae bacterium | reverse complement strand
CTCTCTTCTTCCGAATTCTCTTCTTCCGACTCTTCCCCGGATACTTCACTTTCCGGTTCGAGCAAATCCAAGCCGAATTCTTTGCCTTTTTTCACTGCTGGAACACCAATGGCCATCCATTCGGGCTCTGGTGCATCCATCAGGTAGTGATCGAAGAATTGTTGCATTCGAATCGCAAAATCACGTCGATTCTTGTCGCCCATGACCCAGTGCGGGTTACCGTTGTAGTTCAACATCCAGGCTGGTTTCTCAAGCCGTCGCAACGCAACAAACAATTCGATTCCCTGATACCACGGAACAGCTCCGTCTTCATCGTTGTGCAGAATCAACAACGGTGTATTGATTTTGTCTGCGTAGAAAACAGGTGAGTTGCGAATGTACTTTTCGCGAGCCGACCACAAATCTTCTCCGATGCGGCTTTGCGTTCGTTCGTACTGGAACATGCGGCTCATACCAGTTCCCCATCGAATGCCGCCGTAGGCACTGGTCATGTTTGAAACCGGAGCACCCGATTCGGCACACGCGAACATGTCCGTTTGGGTCACGAGGTAGGCCGTCTGATAGCCGCCCCAACTGTGACCTTGCATGCCGATTTTTGCTTCATCAATAAAGCCCTGTTCGACCAGACTCTCCACGCCGGGAAGAATCGCTTTTTCAGCACTCTCACCAGGTTCGCCAGTCGTGTACGGGATATCCGGAATGAAAACGACGTATCCACGGCTTACGTAGAAACTGAAGTTGATGATCGACCGGCCTGCTGCAGGTGCGTAATACCGGTGAAGATTGTCCGAGTTGCGTTCGTAAAAGTAAACCATCAGCGGATACTTCTTTGATGGATCAAAGCCGTCAGGTTTGTAAAGTAAACCGTCCAGTTCTTCGCCGTCTTTGCTATTCCACTGAACAAGCTCAGCCGTTCCCCAACGATATTCTTCCTGTTGTGGATTCAGGTCGCTAAGACGATGAATCTTTTTGAAACTCATGTCGCTGTACCAGAGATCCGGACTCATGCGGAATGTGCTGCGGGAAAAGAGAACTTTGTCGGACTCCTGAGCCTTGGAAAGACCACCGACGTTCTCGTCGAGCATCATCATTTTTGTCAGGCTTGAATCAGATTTCTCTTCTTTGCCTTCAAGAGACATTTGCCAGAAACCGCTGGCCTTGCTTTGCATGTCCATCGCTCTGAGCGTCATTGCTTTCGCAGGATCAATCGCTCTTTCTTCGCGATCCAGACGTTGATAGCGAAACTGAATCTCATTGTCGCGACCGTAGTTTTCAGTCACACAAACCGGTTCGGTTTTGCCTGTCGGATCCAGTTGCCAAATGTCGTAGCGGTCGTAGATCAGAATCGCTTTGTCGTTTTCGAGCCACCCCGCCGCACCGTATGGTCTGGCGATATTCGGCGTGTCGTGAAGCTCATTATAAAGAGGAAATTTGACGTCCTTGCTGATATTGATTGGCTCGGCTTCAGCATCGGCAGTTGGTTTGGCGAACCAGTTCTGTTTCTCGCCGTCGAACCAGGTGATGTATTTTCCTTCCGGAGACATTCCAGCAAACCATTTGACTCGCTCAAGAATCCGCTCCCGTTTCCCCGTGTCGAGATTGATCAACCAGGCATCGTTGAAGCCAGGTAAATCCCAGGACATCATTTTTCGATATGGCAGATCCGTGTTGGCCAGGGCCTGTTTTGATTTGCTGCGAACATCAATCGCAACGTTGGGGATTTCGAGTGTTGCCAACTGGACGATTTTCTTGCTCTTGAGCACATAGGCGGCTCGATAATCACGATTTCGTTCGCGGTTCGCCTGAAGCAATTGCTGAGGTTGAAGCTGTGGGTCCTGCCAGTGCCAAACGTCAAGTTTGACAACGTCTTCGTCTTCTTCCTGTTTGTCACTTTTTCGCTGCTTCAAAACCTGCTCGGGAATCGGTGCGGTCTCAAAGTAGAGACGCGATCCGTCTTCGGAGAACAACTGTGAGGATCCTGGTGCAACCCACCATGCTTCGGCGATACCTTCTTCGCCTTCGGCCGCGATTTTTTTGGCGAGCTTCGTTTTGGTTTTCCAATGATACAGCGACCAGGAAGAAGTCTTTGATTCGTAGTCGTCTTTGTCAGTGATGAAGGCGAGTTGAGTTCCGTCTTCGTTGAAAGCAAAGCCCCTGTAGTTGCCAGTTCCTTCGGCAATCTTCGTTTTGCTCAGTGTTTTGAGCGCGATCACATGAACGCCGTCACCAGAATTGCCTGTCGCTGACTGGTCAGAGTCGGACTTTTTCTTTTTGGATTTGTCTTTTGAAGAATCGCCTTTGCCGTTTTCGTCTGAACTGACGGAAGTTGCAAATACAAGCGTTTCACCCTGTTTGCTAAATGCGAAAGATGAAACGTCGGGAAAGGTTCGTTGAACGCCTGTCGCCAGGTTGACCAAAGTTAATGGAGTTCCAGCTCTTTTTTCTTTCTTGTCTTTGCCCTTTTTGCCTGCCTTCTTTTTTTCTGGCTTCTCTTTTTGCTTTTTGTCGCCTGATTTTTTCTTGCCTTCTTTCTTTGGCTCTTTCGTTTCAGGTTCTTTGCCCGGACGCTTCTTTAGTTTGAGTTTTTTTGCCGGTCGCTTGAGGCCTGATTCGGTGATCTCGTACGTTTCGTTGACCATTGGCTTCTTGGTTGCCAGTTGCTCCTTTGCCATTGGCTTCTCCAGCAGACATGCGACCCAGTCTCCATTTTCTGATGGCGAGCTAAAGGAGCGGACGTTGCTGATTGTCGTAAGTTCGCCTGATTGCAATTCCAGAATCTGGAAGACAGCTTTGGGCATGTCAGCTGGTTTGGCTTTGTCTTTCCGTAACTGTTTGAGTTTTTTCTTTGACGGAGTGATTCGATAGAGTGCGAACTTGCTGTCCCAGGTAAATCTCGCTCCGGAACCGCGCTCGATCGTGTATTGCTTGTCCTTGTCGAGACCGCGAATTGTGAGTGTTGCTTCTCCGTCGCTAGCGCCGTTTTGAACTGAGAACAAAGCCCATTTTCCATCGCGTGAAATCGAGGACTGGCCCATCGTGTTCCAGAGATCGTAATCAGCATGTTCCAGCTGTTTTTTGGAAAGATCCTGTTGGGCGGCAATTGGTGAACCGGAAAGACACACCAACATGAGAAGAGCAGCAGCAAACTGTAGGCGAAAAAGCATAAAGGATCCAGGATTTGAAGTAAGTCGCAACCAGATTACAAACCCCCAGAATAGTTGCTGAGGTCGGATGATTGAACGCACTCACTCCGATTCCCCCGATTTCCTGTGACGTTTTATACCCCGGCAAAATTGATGGAGATCCGTTTCAAACGAGAAGGGCCTGACAATTGCTACGACTGGCAGGATTGGAAATCGATCCATCGAGATTTTGGTCTCTTGCGTTATGGGGCTGACCTATATTTCCCAGTAACCTCTGCCCAATTCTGATGATCACATGAACGCCATTTTCTCAAAATTTAACAAGGCAAAAACGCAGGGATTCGCGCGTACTTTGGAAGTGCAATTCAATCGATTCGTTCCGCCGTGGGTATTCAGATACTCAAAGGGTGACATTTACGACCTGGATATCGAGCGACTGAGAGCCCTGGGGCAGCAAAATACAGATCAGGATGATAGTCTCGTTGCGAAGTGCCTTGCGGAAACAGCTGATCCCGAAGAAAGGAATCGTCTGCGCGAGTTCACCTGGAACTCGGTACCAATCGAGACGACGACCAATGACCTTGGCTATGCGATTTATGACGCAGTTGAGCCAGGCAAGTTACTCGCTGGCTTGTGGGCGGGCATCGGCAGTTTTAGTGAAAACAACTTGGGCGTTGAGTTTAACTTTTCAGCACATCAAGCGTGGCTTTACTGTGCATTCGTGCATGCTGATGCTCGCGGGCGTGGTGTTTACAAAAAGCTGATCTCATTCGCGGCTTCGGATTTACAGGAAAGAGGATTTTCTCAACTGCTGGGAATCGTTCAGCCCTGGAACAGAATCTCGCGTGCGATGCACGAAAAACAGAGTCGTGGAGTCTGCGGTACCATGTCTGCAATTCGAGTGGGCTCGTTTGTTTGGGTTTCGCATCAGGGAGATATCTCAGTTGACAGGCAACTGGTTACGGACGCAGCTTCCAATCCGGTGAATGTTTCGATTCACTGATTTTTCGTTGCCTACACAAACCAACCGCGCATGCAAAAACCCGCTGTCGGATCTGGCTAGACCGACAGCGGGTTATGCTATCAATATGGTAGTCACTGAGTTAACAGTTAGACCTCACGAGTCAATTTGTTTTCGTCTGGCGAACCAGATTCGAACACGACTTAAGCAACAAGATCATGTCCACGGATGTTGTCGTTATGCCATTCGAAACGAATGACCGACAATAATATCCTTAGAAAGGAGGTGATCCAGCCGCAGGTTCCCCTACGGCTACCTTGTT
>CAYUNP010000157.1:10227-12841 GCA_964446085.1 uncultured Pirellulaceae bacterium | reverse complement strand
CGCGTCGGCGAAGAAGCTGTTGCGTAACAATTGTGGCTGCGGCGTCTCGCCGCAGTTGGTTGAACTCAACAGAAATACTGCGGCGAGACGCCGCAGCCACAGAAGGAGCTTGTTAGAACCGCATGCAGTTCGCAGGCTGGAAGCTCACTCCTCGCAAGTAAGGGGAGATGTATGTCAAAAACGGAAACGTGGAAGGCACCTTCTGTTTTGCAACCTGCCAGTGTCTGAATCAATCGAAATTGGCGGTCGAAATCAGGCGAACCTTTTGGTATTCGGCCAGTCTCAATTGGGTGACACCTTTTTGAACAGGAGAAATCCGATGAAATACCAGCCAAAAATTGCCACTTGCGAACCTGCCGTGCTCATTGACGCAGTTCGCATTCTGTAGACGTTCCTTTCGAACAACTTTCTACGCCTGTCTCATTGAGTGCCGCGGTTCGCGCCCGCAGCTCTTTTAAATCGCACTCTCACCGCAACTTTCAGCGGTAACTCTCTACAGGCAAATCATGAAACGAAACAAAAAAACGACAGAGAAACTGCGCGCGTCCATGTTGGAATCGTGCGGAAAACTCCACGAAGACGACGGAGTCGATCCGAGAACCTATTTCAAAACCAAACGCAATCGAAAGGAAAACCGAAAAACCAAACAGCTTTGCCGACAGGTGGCGCGAACTGTCAATCTTTGTCTCAATGATTGTGACGATCCAATCGTGCAAGCCATGTTTCTGGTCGCAGTGCAACCTGCGCCAGACAGTTCGTGCTTGCTGTTGCATCTCGAATGTGACGTCGATGACTTTGATTTTGAAGTAGCCATGCTGGCGATACGTCAGCAAACGGCAAGGCTGCAATTCGAAATCTCGCGTTCGATCCATCGCAAACGCGTGCCTAACCTGACGTATTCGGTAAGCATGTCAGGAGGACTGGGCGATGAGTAACACAGCATCCATCAAGAAGTGGGTCAGCCACAAACTGGACACGGAAATTGAGCGTCGCTTGCAACGAATTGCAGCGGCAGAGGATGTGACCGAAGTCGCTGTCATGCCCGACGTTCATGTTGCAGGAGACGTTTGCAATGGCACGGTGATCGCGACGCGAAATCGAATCTATCCCCAGGCTGTTGGTGGCGACATTGGGTGTGGCTACCTGGCGATCGCGCTCAACTCCAAAATGTCTTCCGTCAACGAAACGACGGCAGCTTTTGTATTGAGTGAACTATATCGCGCGGTGCCGTTCAACAAGCATACGTCCAGGCGTCAACTTGTGCTCACCACAGAACTTTCTTCCAAAGTGCTGCAAAAGGCGAGCCGCCGGGAAGGTGCTGTGCAACTTGGGACGCTTGGTCGGGGGAATCATTTTGTCGAATTTCAACGCGATGTCACTCAGCGACTGTGGCTATTGATTCACAGTGGTTCACGCGCGATGGGGCAATCGATTTCGAATTTCCATACAGCGAATGCTCACGTTGATTCAATTTCCGGTTTGAAATACGTCAATGCAGAATCGAGTGCAGGCGAAGATCTGATCAATGATTTCCAGTGGGCAAGGGAATACGCGGCTGCCAATCGTGAATCAATCCTCAACCAGATCCAGCGACATGTTCTGAGTCAACTGGGTATTGAAATCGATCAGGCGACTCTAATTCATCTGGATCACAATCATGTTCAACTTGAGACGTATGGAAACGAATTACTGTGGGTTCATCGCAAGGGTGCTCAGAGGCTCCTGCCTGGCCAAAGCAGTGTTGTTCCTGGTTCGATGGGAACGAAGACCTACCTGGTCCAGGGGCGAGGCAATCGAGCTTCATTAAATTCGTGCTCACATGGAGCCGGTCGGAAGTTCAGTCGCGCGGAAGCCAGACGACGTCTGACGCAGGGCGGTATGATTCGTGAGATGGAAAACGTCTGGTTTGATCAACGTAAACTCGCTCGCATCGTTGACGAATCCCCTTCCGCATACAAGGACATTCGCAAAGTAATGAAGTCTCAGAAGGAGCTTGTTAAAACCGTCAACACCTTCGAGCCAGTGCTGAACTTCAAGGCGAACTAGAGCAAACCATGGCAGCAAAGGGTTTGGCCTGTATGTGTGCAGCTCGCAGGCTGGAAGCTCACTCCTCGCAAGTCGTAGCGAAATCGTTTGGGATAATTGACTCAATCGACACATCCGGAACTCGGCAGTGCTAAAGGGGAGATGTACGTCAAAAACGGAAACGTGGAAGGCATCTTCTGTTTTGCAACCTACAGTTTGGGAGATTCCTTCCTATTGTTGTTTCATCACCGATTGCAACCTGCCAGTGTCTGAATCAATCGAACTGTCTCCAACACAAGCCTTTCCAGGGCTGCCCACGCTAGGCTACTCTTGCATGAGCTACCTGCAGCATTTGCCTGTGGACTGTTTGAAGGTCGACAAGTCATTCGTCAGTATGCTTGATTTTGATCCTGTCCAAAACGAACCGCACCGATTGGCGATCGCTGAGACCATTGTGGCGCTTGCTAAATCTGTAGGACTGCAGACGGTCGCTGAAGGTATCGAAACTGAAAACCAGCTTCACCATGCTACCGCTCTGGGCGCCGAGTTTGCCCAGGGCTACTTCCTCAGTAGGCCATTGGCGGAATCG
>CAYUNP010000157.1:0-10127 GCA_964446085.1 uncultured Pirellulaceae bacterium | reverse complement strand
TCTGGGCGCCGAGTTTGCCCAGGGCTACTTCCTCAGTAGGCCATTGGCGGAATCGCAAGCTTTGGAGTTTTTCCAACAGCAACACAACGGTTGATCGTTGTTGTTAGGCTGGTCACGCCAGACCGCATGGCAGTTTTCTTTTTGCTGCCGAAAGATTGAACCGACTGGCCGCTGGACATAGGATCAGCATGTCAATTCAGAACATGCATGGTGTCAAAAATCGATCCGCAACCTCTACAATGCGAGCCAAATCAGGAAACGGAAGTCACGGATTCCAGGTCGGTTAGGGCCTGGAATGACCCATCGCGGTTTGAAGAGAACACGATTCAAGCCAGTTATGTAAGCGGTGCCCTCGGCGGAATCATGCTGGCTGGTTCTGTCTACCCGTTTGCTGGATTCATGTCGCTGCTGTTTTTCGATGTGTTCTTTGTCGATGTGTTGATTGGTGGAATTGAAGATTCAATTTTCACCGCTGCGAAATACATCCCGGTCGCGGCTACAGTCGGCCTTATCACCAGCTGTTTTACAGGCTTGATCTCGATTGCGTTGATAATTGTCATCAACCGTTCTTTGGGCAATCCGCTCGATGCTCGTTCTGCCGCAATTTCAGCTGGCAGCCTCGCCGGTTACATGCCAACTGCCTGGACGTTTTTCTCTACCGGAGTTAGCGGAGTCTTTGCCGCAGAAGTGGCACTCTGTTTGTCTGGCCCGATCCTTGCGATGAGTCTCGGAGCAATTGGGGCTGCCTGGGCATCAGCGAGGTTCGGCGGCGTTGATTTTACAAACGCATCAAAGCGCAAGAAGCGACGAATTTCAATTTTTCACTTGATGGCAGCAACGACGTGGGTTGCGATTACGTTTGCGATTGCCAACTATTTCGGTGGACTCGGGTTTGCAGTTGTGGTCGCTGGCTGGTTCGTCTTGCAGGCAATCATGCTGGGCTTCATTCACTTCTTTCGTGTCATCATGGCCCAGGGACAGCAGTCGTGAACCAACCTGTTACCAAAGCCGACCACCACGTTCACTTCAAATGTACAAGCGCCGCGTTGTCGGGAATCGTGGCTGCTGGATTCGTTTACCCCAGTTGTGTTGCCGCGATCATCTTCGCGGCAAGTGGGTCCTGGATTCAGTTTTCGGTTGAGAGATTGGTGGAAGTAGTTTTCACAGCCTGTATGTTTGCGCTGTTTGCAGGCTTGTTTGGCTTCATTGTAAGTTCGCTCACGGGGTTTCTCGCAATCTTCCTCGTCTACTTCATGAACCGCTCTGTTGGCTATCCGATCGGCGCAAGAATGGCAGCGATTTCTGCTGGCAGTCTGGCGGGCTATGTACCTACCGTTTGGATTCTGTTCGTCAGCGGTAGTCACATGGACCTGTTCATGGCCGGTACGCTTGGCCCGTTCCTGGCAACAATCCTGGGTGCCTGCGGCGCGGCATTGTCGTGTAAACACTATGCAGGAATCGAATACGAAATTGCCAGATATCACCCGAAGTATCGGCCAACCGTTTCACACCTTCTGATTGCAACGACCTGGATCGCAGTCACGTTCGCAATCTGCAACTTCGTTGGCGGACTTGAAATTGCGATCGCTGCCGGAGCATGGTTTGCGCTTCAGGGCTTAATATTGGTCGCTGCCATGTTTGCCAGAAGACTATCGTGAAAATTGAACAGCTCACAAAGTAGTAGCTGGATCGAGTAGTTCATGCCGAAAATTGGTTAGTGAACCTTTCGTGCAGACGGTTGTCCTGCCCTGGTCAGAGCCCAACTTTCGTCAGGAGTCCAAAGTGCAACAAGTCAGCAAACAATTTACCGTTGCCCAGTTTTTCGTCGCCCCTCTCGCGCTTCGTTCTTTTTGGTATCCAACGGCAACAAATGACACAGAAAACAGACTCCACTTCGACTCAGTCCGCTAACGAATCCAGATCAACACTACGGTCGGATAAATCATCGATCAACCCTGACGACCTGATTCTCCGTAAGGATCGGGAACTTCGCGAACACCTTAAGTCGCTCTCGCTGGAAACGCTTCAGCATTACATTCAATGGTGCGAAGAGAATGGCTTCTCAACGGCCATCAAAAAGAACTGGAAGCAGCGCTGCAAGGAAAAATACGCTGCGGCCCAAAGCAAAATTGAACTCAGGCGAAAGCAACTCAGGAATGAAAAGCGACGCCCAATTGATGTGATTCGCGGGTCAAGCAATGCTGCGACACCCTGGGCAGTGCAGATTCAGAAACTCTGCAGCGATGCATCACCAGCAACACGCTCTGCGTTTGAAGCCATCCTGCTGCGATTGCATCAATGCAGTAGCGGGCTATACCAAACGGATCTGCGATACCAGTTCAATGTTGGCAACTTGCGTCTGTTCCCGGGGATGGCTTACCCGGAACTCGAGCGGCCGAGAAACTCCTATCTGGAGGCCATTGCCACAATCAGCTCGTATCATTCTCGTTGGATTCGCAGTCTCGATTCGTGGCGACCGAAAAGCAGGAACTTGCCAAAACAGTTTTCATCGCTGTGCCGACATTTGCTTGCCAAATATCCAACACCACGATTTCTTGATTGTGTTTGGTTTGAAGGCAAGCCAATGCAACAGCAGCGATGCCATGACTGGTTCCTGGACCTGAGCAATGGCACCAGCGTTCGAAAACTTGGACTGCCAATTCCTCTGAGCCGAAAAATGGCGCAACACTTCCTTGATACGTCTGCCGGACTGCCGATCGTTTCCGCGCTTCGTCGCGCTCAGATTCTGTCAGTTGGGGGTCGTGAGAGTTTACTGACAGGACTGCTGACGACGCGATTGGCAACCACCACCGATCACAACGAATTCTGGCTCTCTGTTATTCGTTGGCTGGTCGCACATCCGATGCTGCATCCTCTGTCGTTCGGTCCGTTGGTTGACTTCTTTCACCATCAGAAATTTGAACAGACTGACTCGCCTACTGACTTCACGCCATTGGGTTACTCACCGGAACGCGTTCTGTCTGACATGCATCGTTGGCATGCCGGACTGCGAAAGTTCACTGTGCCCGACGATCAAAAACTGTTCGCGCGAATTGACGTCGATCCGTTTTCCTTTCTGGATTCCTCAAACAATTCCCAATGGTCGATTAACCAAATCCTTACTTCAGGTGGACTCGCTGAAGAAGGCCGCACATTGCGACACTGCGTGTTAAGCTACGAAAAACTTTGCGCTCGCGGCGAAACCACCATTTGGTCCATGAGCGTCATCCGAAGAAACACAAACCGCAGCCGGAAAGTACTAACGATCGAAGTGTCACCAAACGCTCGCGCCATTCGTCAAGTTCGCGGCCGCAGCAACCGAAACCCTCGCTCCAGGGAAACCGCCATCATTCGTCGTTGGGCCAGGGAGCAGGGGCTTCGCTATCGTGGCTAACCTGGTGTTGCGATCAAAGAAGCGGGCCAAGCTCACTTCCAGATGTCGCGATCGAGCATCCGATACTGGATGGCTTCGCTCATGTGAGCGAACTCAATGTCGGCTGCACCTTCAAGATCGGCAATCGTTCGAGAAAGTCGCAGTACTTTATCGTGAGCGCGAGCCGACAGTCCCATTTCGTTGACGGCATGTTTCAGCAACTCAACGCAATCCTGGGGTATGGGACAGAATTCGCGAATCTGCCGGCTGCTCATCTGGGCATTGTAAGTGATCGAAGCATCGGTAAATCGCAGAGCCTGCGCTGCTCGAGCTTTAACAACGTCCTCGCGAATTTTCTCGCTGGAAGTTCCCGGCGTCTTTGAAGACAGCTCAGAAAACTGGGCAGCAGGAACTTCGACGTGAATGTCGATGCGATCAAGCAGTGGACCGCTGATCTTACCCATATACTTTTCAATCTGAGGCGGAGTGCAGTTACACTGTCGCCGTGGATCGTTGCGATACCCGCAGGGACACGGATTCAGGGCTGCCACCAACATGAATTCACAAGGAAACGTCGTCGACGCCATTGCACGTGAAATCGTGACGATGCGATCTTCTAACGGCTGACGCATGACCTCCAACGTGCGGCGATTGAATTCAGGAAGCTCATCCAAAAACAGAATGCCATGATGAGCCATGCTGATTTCGCCAGGCATCGGTGTGCTGCCGCCTCCGACGAGACCGGCTTCGCTGATCGTATGATGTGGAGAACGAAACGGACGCGTTGCCAGCAACGGTTGTCCGCTCTCGAGTCGTCCGACTGCACTATAAATGCGAGTCGTCTCAATTGATTCCGAGGGAAGGAGCGGCGGCAGGATCGTCGGGATTCGCTTTGCCAACATCGTCTTGCCAGATCCGGGCGGGCCGAGCATCAAAATATTGTGCGAACCGGCAGCCGCGATCATGATTGCTCGCTTGGCGACCTCCTGACCGCGAACATCCGAGAAATCAATTTCGTAAGTCGAGAACTCCTTGAACAGTTCATCAACTCGCGAGGGTGTGGGATCAATGTCGATCTGTCCGCAGAAGAAACCAACCGCTTCGGTTAACGATCCAACCGCAATCACTTCGAGACCTTCCACGACTGCGGCTTCGCCAGCGTTTTCGGTTGGAACAACGATCCCATGCAGGCCGCTGTTTCTGGCTTCGATCGCCATCGAGAGCACTCCCTTCGCGGGGCGAGTGTGACCTTCGAGTGCCAACTCACCAACGACGGCGTAATCTTTTAATCGGTCGGAGGAAATCTGACCGCTGCCAATCAGAATGCCCAGCGATATTGGCAAATCAAATGTGGCTGCCTGCTTTGGCAATTCAGCCGGGGCCAGATTGATCACGATCCGATCGGCGGGACGCATAAAGCCGGAATTGATCATGGCCCGTTCGCAACGATGGGTACTTTCGCGAACAGCCGCTTCGGGAAGTCCTACCAGAATTGTTTTTGGCATCGCGCGAGCGGAGACATCGACTTCCACTTCGACAGGCATCGCATTGATGCCAAGCATCGAAAACGTCTTCAGCTTGGCCAGCATTCCGCTGGCGTGTCGATCCGCTTGAGCTGCATCAGAAAAAGAATCCATATCGATCTCTTCGGGAAGGGAGATCAAAGTTTAAAGGAATTTCAAACTGTTAGGAGATGCAAATTGTTAGAAACATGGATCGAATGGATTCACGAGGGTGTGAGACCGAGGTTTTTAATGCTTGGGCCGCATTAGTGCGTATGGAACGAACGTTTGTAGTACCTGGCTTATAGCTGGGGTCGTCCCGTAGGAATTCCGTTTAAAGCCCGGCACTGCGAATAGCACGTGTAAGGGGCAAGTTCCTCAGAGCGCCTATTTGACCACTCACAGTCCGCATCTTGAAAGTGGTCACAGGATTTCAGGTTATCGACCCGAGCGAAGCAGGGCCGGCACCTCAGGAAGTAGTTCTGTGAAAAGGTTGTGAGTCGGTTGATGACCGGTAGAGTCAAGCAGGATGACGTGGTGCTGATCCAACAACATGAACCCCGGAATCATTTTAAACGTTGCACCGCTTGCCAGTTTGGGACTACTGACGACAAACATGTTGTCGCTCTTGTCCAGATGGAAGTGACTGCGCCAGTCGTCCAGATCCTGCGCCGTGGGAGTCTTCAGTTTGTCATTGTAAACAACGGCGACAACAAAATTGACTTCGCCAGAATCCAGATCAAATCCTGCGTATTTGCGAAAGTACTTTTCGAACGATTCAAGGTCGGGCTGTGATGCCAGTCGTCGAAATGGACCGAACTCATTACCGCCTGCAAATGCCTGGCAACCAGCACAGCTCATCGAGATGAACTCAATAATTGTTGGCTTCCCACGAAGACTCGCCATCGTGAATGGCTCGCCTGTGTGATCGAAGAGTTCGAATTGCGGGAAGGGCTTGCCAATAACAGGAGGCCAACCGGCGATCGTGTTCGACTTCGAAGTCAGTCGCGCCATTCGCCACGGCGTTTCCAATGCAGCTTTTCGTTCCCAGCCATCTTTTGGCTCACCAGCAAAAGGCGATCCAAATTTGGAAACGGCGAGGTATCCAGCGATGCAGGTTAAAACGACTGCAAAGAGAATGTTTTTCGACATGTCGGGCTCAGCTTGAGTGAATGGTGTTTGTGAACCCTAGGTCCCCGTTTGCGGCACGAGAAAAATCTTGACTGGAAAATGCAACATTAACAGGAAGCTAAACGCGTTTGCCCGGATCGTCAGGCTTGAATTCCACCAACAAACACACAGGAGCACGCTGCTGACACGTAATACCTGAACTTCTGCAGTCAGTCCTACTGGATTTGTTCTGTTGCGGCTAAACTCTTGCCATGTCCAATGTGGCGTCGCAAACTGACTCTGCGGAAGCCATTGAAAAACTCGCCCACGAGTTCGCTCAACAACCGCAACTAATCGCCTGTGTTGAAGCGCTGAAGCAAAAACTTCCAGCGACTTTCGATTCAGTCTGGGGTTCGTCCTGCGCGCTGCTCGTGCAGAGCCTGGCCGCACACATCGATCAAGTCATCGTCATCGCGGGCGACACAAAAACGCAAGACCGATTGCTGGATGACTTGCCGACATTTGGGAATGCCCGGGCCGAGCGTTTTCCCGCTTGCATGATTCGCGCGGACAACAGCAACGTTGTCGATCTGGATTACGGTGAACGATTGCGTCTGGTGAAGTCGCTCAACGCGGGTGAAGAAAACCCCATCATCGTCGCCACCGTAGCGTCACTGCTTCAGCCGGTGCCTTCGACACAGTCACTCGGCGGTAACACGCGGCGTCTGGCCGTTGGTGATCAACTCGACGTTGCTGCCTTCGAAGCCTGGCTTCTGGAGCACGGTTTTCATTCGACCAGCGCCGTGGCGTTGCCTGGAGAGTTTTCCAATCGCGGCGGAATCATTGATGTATTCGCACCCGACTTCTCCAGTCCTGTGCGCATTGAATTGTTTGACGACGAAATTGAGTCACTTCGTCAGTTCGATACATCGACCCAGCGAAGTGTTTCCAACTTGCAACAATTCGAGATCACGGTACTCACCGACCAGGATAGTTCTATCTTCGAAGGTCACCTGTTCGATCACGTGTCGGAGAACGCTGCCGTGCTGCTGATCGAACCGGATTCACTCAAAGAAGAAGCTGAACGATTCGCAGAACGAACTTCCGAATCGATCAAACTGTTCACATGGGATGAAAGCCGCCAAAAAATGGCAGGCCGCGGTTTGGCTTCCGCCAGTTCTGTCACCAGCGGGGCGATCGGCGAGCAATGGCAGCTGCCGATCGAGTCCGTTGAAAAGTTCAGTGGTGAGATCGGCGAAATCCGGATACAGGTGGAACGGCTTTCCCGGGACGCCACCGGCCAGGACTACCAGGTTCTGATCGTTGCCTCGGTGGAAGGCGAAACAACCCGAGTGACTGAAATCCTGTCGCCAACAGGAGCCTGGAAAGAAGGTCGCATCGCCATGGGCGTCGGCTCGATTCACGAAGGTTTTCGGATTCGTGATTCCAAACAGGTTCTCATCAGCTGCGATCAAATCTTCAATCGTTCCGACTTGAGACGAAAGGGAAGACGTCGACTCGGCAAGGCGATCGACAGTTTCCTGGATCTCAAGGACGGCAACCTGATCGTGCATCTTTCTCATGGTATCGGCCGCTATCGCGGACTGAAGATGCTGGAAAAAGACGGCCAACACACCGAGCACATGGAACTGGAGTTCGCTGCTGGAACGCGGATTTATGTTCCTGCTGCGAAGATCGACCTGGTTCAAAAGTATATCGGCGGTTCCAGGACGACTCCGCGGCTGGCGAAGATCGGCGGTACAGGATGGCAGAAACGGAAAGCTTCCGTCGAATCTGCGATTACCGATATGGCGTCAGAGATGATCGACTTGCAAGCCAAACGCCAGGGACGCAGCGGCATTGCCATGCGAATGGAAACCCAGTGGCAACACGAGTTCGAGCAATCGTTTCCCTATCACGAAACTCCTGACCAACTAACGGCGATCGCTTCCATCAAAGAGGATATGGAAAACTCCCAACCGATGGACCGACTGCTGTGCGGCGATGTCGGTTACGGAAAAACCGAAGTCGCGATGCGGGCTGCGTTCAAGGCGGTTGAAAATGGTTTTCAGGTCGCTGTGCTGGTTCCCACGACGGTTCTGGCGGAGCAACACTGGAAATCGTTTCGTTCCCGGATGGCAGAATTTCCGCTGGAGATCGTGAAGCTGTCGCGATTCTGCACCACGAAACAAATGAAGGAGAATGTCGCCAAACTGAAATCTGGTGAAGCCGACATCGCGATTGGAACACACCGGATTGTTTCGAAGGATGTCGAGTTTCACAATCTTGGTTTGGTGGTGATTGACGAAGAGCAAAAGTTTGGAGTCGCGGTCAAGGAGAAGCTGAAGAACTTTCGCTCGACGGTCAACATTCTGACGATGTCAGCGACTCCAATCCCGAGAACATTGCACATGTCACTGGTTGGAGTTCGCGACATCGCCAACCTGGAAACCGCTCCGGAAGATCGTATTCCCGTCGAAACCAAAGTGATGCGGTTCAGTGACGACGTTGTGCGTTCAGCCATCCTTCGTGAACTCGCACGCGGTGGCCAGGTTTTCTTTGTTCACAACCGCGTCAAAGACATTCTGATCCTGAAAGAGAAGCTCAAGTCGATCGTTCCAGAAGCTTCCATCGAAGTCGGGCACGGTCAGATGGATGAACTGGAACTCGAAAAAGTGATGAGCGATTTCATCGCTGGAAAATTTGATGTTCTATTGGCGACAACAATTGTTGAAAGCGGTTTGGATATTCCGAATGCGAACACAATTTTCATCGACGAAGCCGACCGGTACGGTCTGTCAGATTTGCACCAGTTGCGCGGACGCGTCGGTCGCTACCATCATCAGGCCTATTGTTATTTGCTGCTGCAACCGCACAAGCACCTGAATCCTACTGCCGCGAAACGACTGCAGGCGATCGAAACGTTTTCACAAATGGGTGCCGGCTTTCAGATATCGATGCGGGACCTGGAAATTCGTGGTGCTGGAAACCTGTTGGGGACTCAGCAATCAGGCCACATCGCAACGGTTGGCTATGAGATGTACTGTCAACTTTTGGAGAAGGCCGTGCGGCAGTTGAAGTCGATGCCCGCCAAGCTGTTGATTCAGGTCGATGTGGACTTGCCGATTTCGGCTTTCATTCCCGACGAATACGTGCCAGACCGACGGCAAAAACTGGACCTGTACCGGCGGTTAACCAGGTTGGAAAGTTTTGACGACATCGGCGAAGTCCGCGAAGAACTAACGGATCGCTTTGGTCCGCTGCCGAAGTCGGTTGATCGATTGTTGGCTGCGTCCGAGATCAAGTTGCTTGCTGCCTCGTGGCAGATCAATGCGATTCAGTTGCGAGACAAGTACCTGGTTTTTGACTATGCCGTACGTCCACGAATGGAACGGCTTTCCAAAGAACGGCCCATGATTCGGATCATCGATCATCACACGGCCATGGTGACACTAAAGTCTGGAAAGATCGCGCCCGGCAAGTTGCTGAAGCTGGTGAAATCGTTGTTGGAAAACGTTTGATGGGTGTCGGTTGAGCTAGCACCTTCCATGTAATATTGAAACTTTAACAGCCCAAACCGAACCGAAAAAATTCTATTGCGTAGGTTCGCCAGGACCTGTACGGTCGCGCGGAATTTTCTCCAGTTTTTGCTATCAGGGCGAATCCATGGCTTCGGTAAAAGTCGGTCAATTTATTATTCATGTATCTGTTGCTGCAGTTCTGCTGTCATCAACACATTGTGCAGCTCAGTCCAGTTCGTCGGCGCCAACGCCTGACCCGTATTTCAAGCCGGTACCCAAAAAGCCTGACTTCAGCGACACTTACGTTCCACCAGATTTTTCTCCGGGTTCGATTGGAAAACTCCCGAAGAAAACAACCACAAACAGTCACTCAGTTCCCTGGAGCCATCAACGTTCGATCGTTCGTGATGCGACAGAACTTTCGAATGACTTCAGGCCACAGTCTGGCATTGTTGACTCGCCTGACAAAATCCAACTGGCAACGGCAATCGAACCCATTGTTCAGCAGGAAGGTTCATCGACCCGATCCAACGGATCTTCGACCAGAGCTGCCGGATCTTCGACCAAGCCTAACGGCTCAACGACCAAAGCCGGTGGTTCCAGCACCAAGGCGAACGGCTC
>CAYUNP010000156.1:10975-13018 GCA_964446085.1 uncultured Pirellulaceae bacterium | reverse complement strand
TATACCTTACCATTAACCGCCGATTACCCAAGATTGTTCTGTGCAATCATTCACGCATAGAACGCAACCCTCGTGATTGTGGCCCTTTTGTCGCAATTTCAGGCGTTTTTGCCAAGCTCTACTGCCCCAACGCCCAATAGTTTGGGCAATTCGCCACGATCATAATTCCAGAGTGCTGTCGAGACATTTAAGAATGTCGCCATTGAACGACGGAAACTTTCGAGAATGGGATGGAATTAAAAATGGGCCAGCGGATAGTAGCTCGCCTCTCCAAGGCGTGAAAATCGACTCTGAGATTCGATCTACCTAACGAACTCTCGCAATCAAAATCGCTTTAAAGTTGGTATCGTTTTGCCACGGCGGCACCACGATCGTCGGTTGTGCAAACCACAAAGCGAATCGCGGACTTGGAGTTGTTACTTCGTGTTCTCCGCTTCCTCTTTGACCTCGCGTCTAAACGCCAACAAGTCAGCAAATGTTGGCATCGTGCCTTCACTCACAGTTTTTGCAAAACGCGCGAAAGCTTTTCTGCCGGACTCAGTCTCCCTTGGGGCATTTTTAGCGGCGGCTACACTTTTGTTTGCGGTAACGACAGCGGCTTCCTTATCGCCAATCTTCCATTGAAGAATACTCAGACTGGCGAAGTGGTTTGGACCAATTCTGGCTTCGCTGTCCATGACGTAGCGTGAATAGTGTGGCACCAAAGCTTTAACGAAGACGTCCGGATAGCCATTGCGAAGCCTCGCGATCCGCGGGCAAGTCATCGCCAGGAAAGGTAGCTGTCCGAGCGAATCGGGAAGATGAATGTACCGGTCGGTTTTGGGAAGGACGCTTCAAAAGTCAGCCGTTGCTTGATGAGGCGGCAGTGCTGGCGTGTAGCGCTTATGTGGATCTCAATCCAGTGCGGGCTCAGATTGCCGAGACTCCTGAGGAAAGCGACTTTACATCGGTGCAGGATCGGATCGAGTCGGTAAAGGTTGTCAGGAAGTCAAAGGCGGTTTCGGTATCGGCACAGAGGAAGCTACGCGAGCAGTTGCGGGACCGTTTTCTTTCTCCGGTTCAGATTGCCGAAAGGAAGCCAGGTGCTTTGCCGAGCAAATTATCCACGCGAGCCAGTGACAAGGGGTTTCTGCCGATTTCGTTGAAAGCGTATCTTGAACTGGTTGACTGGACGGGGCGTCAACTTGTTCGCGGCAAGCGTGGGCGAATTCCAGACAACTGCAAGCCAATTCTGCAGCGTTTGGGCCTGGATCGGAATGTCTGGTGCGAGTTAGTGAGGGATTTTGGGAAGCTTTTCCATCGCGTGGCAGGCAGCAAGGAATCGATGGCGAGTTCGACGTCGGATTCTGATGTTGGCTATCGGCGTTCTTCTGGTGGCCCGGCGATGTTGTCCGGTTGAGGAACACACATTTTTTCACTGACTTATTACATTGCTCACGGAGTCACAGGTCGAGCAGGGCGAAGCTCAATAGCTGACTCTCGACTTCCGCCGTAGCAGGCCAGCAAGGCCTACACCGTAACTGCGTCGGTTTGGCGGCGGATCATTTCGGCGTAGTGACCGTCCAGAGCGATCAGCTCGTCATGCGTTCCTGATTCGACCATTTCACCGTCATCGATAACAACGATCAAGTCGGCATGCGTAATCGTTGACAGGCGATGGGCGATGACGAAAGTCGTGCGGTCTTTGAGCAGTTCGGCCATCGCGGCCTGGATGAGTTGCTCACTTTCGGTGTCGAGGTTACTGGTCGCTTCGTCGAGAATCAGAATCTTCGGATCGGCAAGCAAAGCTCTGGCGATTGAGAGTCGCTGACGCTGACCACCAGAAAGTTTCACGCCTCGTTCTCCAATCAGTGATTCGTAGCCGTCTTCCAACTCAGCGATAAACTCATGAGCGTTGGCCTGCTTCGCAGCGGCAACCACCTGTTCCATCGAAGCTCGCTTGTTTCCGTATGCAATGTTTTGGGAAACAGTTCCGTCAAAGAGAAAGACTTCCTGTTGAACGACGCCAAGCATCTCGCGGAAGCTCTTTAGCTGATAGTCACG
>CAYUNP010000156.1:0-10875 GCA_964446085.1 uncultured Pirellulaceae bacterium | reverse complement strand
CTTCCTGTTGAACGACGCCAAGCATCTCGCGGAAGCTCTTTAGCTGATAGTCACGCAAATCGCGACCGTTGAGCAATATCTGTCCTTGTGTTGGATCGTAAAACCTGGCAACCAAATCGGTGATCGTTGTTTTTCCTGCGCCGCTGCGCCCGACAAGCGCCGTCACAGAGCCGCCTTTGACCTTGAGGTTAAGCTGTTTGATCACGTCGGTGCCCTCGTTGTAGGCAAACGAGACGCCTTTCATTTCGATCGATTCGATCGGTGGTCTCGCTGCAACGGCATCCGGCCTGTCTGGTTTGTCGATCGGAGACTCAAGAACTTCGAACACGCGTTCCATGGAGGCGAGTGATCGCTGTAGTTCTGTCAGGGACTCAACAATTTGCCAAACAGGGTTCAGTAACATGAAGACGTAGAACTGGAATGCAGTAATGTCACCGATCGTGGCTTCACCACGCACAAACCAGTATCCGCCCAGCCAGGTGATCACGACTCCGATCAGTCCCATTAACAATCCCCAGCAGCTCCACAACAGGATCTCGCGACTGGCTGCGAACATCCGCATGCGGGTAATCGTATGGTGGCCCAATGTGTATTCGGTTTCCTCACGATGCTCTCCGCCGAAGGAACGGACGTCCCGAATTCCCTGGAAGGCCTCGCCAACACGACCATCAACAAACGAGACGTCTTTGCGAATGGCTCGATACACGGGACGAATGCGACGGATCGCAATCATGCTGAGCAACATGATGGGCGGAATGATGCCCAGTGCCGCGATCGCCAGCTTCCAGTTGATGAAGATCAGGATGCCCATCGCCAACAGCAACCGCAAAACGGCGACTCCTGGTGAAACGACTGCCATTTGAAGCAGGCCAGTCGTTTTGTTGATGTCATCGGTCAGCCGTGAAATGATGCCTCCGACTTTCATATCAGAAAGCTGATCCAGTGGCAGCTTCAACAGGCGTTCGAACAGGGCTCGACGGAGAGTCAAAATCACCCTTACATTTAACAGGCGCTGAAACCATGCTCGGGTCATCCCGCAGATTCGTGTCGCGATAATGATGACCAGAAACATCCCACCGACGATATTGAGCGACCATAGTTTGTCGGCGCTTGATTTGTCGGTCAGCAGGATCTGGTCAATGATGTAGCGACCAAAGAGCGGAGAAGCGATCTCCAGAACGGCAACGGTGACTGCCAGACTAATCAGCAGCACCACCATTCTCCAGTGCGGCCAGAGTTGGCGAATGTACTGTTTTAAGTAGCCTCGCCGCTTTTGTTTTTTCTCTTTCTTCTTTGACGGATCATTGGAAATCAATTCGTCCTGATCGTCGGGCTTCGTTTCGTTTTCACCGTAGTTCTTCTGCTTGAATTCGCCTTTGCGAAACTTTTCGACAAACTCAGCAAAGCGGCCTTTTGAGTTGGACTTACGATTCATGAACGGCGCGGTGGCGCGAGATGACAGCTAAAACAAAGAAGCAGTCTATTGTTGGTATCGCTATGCCCTTGGGAACGGCAAATCGTGAAAAGCATGTGCAAAACCTGAATTGTCTGGCACCAGCCAAGAGTGCGCACGCCAACTTACTCCCGTTAAATTCCTCAAATCATGGAAAATCATCGCCTGGTTCACAATAGCTTTGCTGCAGACCAGGTTTTTACATCCAAAATTTGTATTGGACAGGCAAGATAGGACAGGGATTCTTGCGTTCTTTTCAAGATTCTACGGAAGAAATGAATAGACCGTATTTAACGAGTATTCGTCCCAGACTTTTACAATTGAAATCGGTTTCCTGAAAACGCCGAAGTTACTTGGAGCGGTCAGTAAGCCAATTAAATCCCCTTTTTTACGGCAATAGTGGTTTTAATCGCTCCTGTTTAAGTTATCCGGAATTGGCAGAAAATCGTCATATTTGGCTTTAATAGTCCATATGGTGCTTGTGCCCCACTTTAACAATATTAAACTGGCGTTCTGAAATCGGTTCCAAAAAGCCATTTTCGAACAACCAGCCATTTCCGTAAAACCAAATACATAAGCTCGGTTGAAGACAATTTTACTCCATTTATGAAAGCCTCTAAATGAAACTGCAACTTGAAAAAATGGCGAAGTCAGGATTGGTACTCCTGATGTTTGTCTGCATGGGCAGTGCGACTGCTTCTGCACAGTACCTGGAAGATTTTACAACGAACCAAACACCGCTGTTTTTCTTTGGTGCCTATGACGCTACCAACGCTGTGTTCACGTCGGAAGGTCTGGATGTTGACATTCCTGCCAGCGCAGATTCGTTCGGTGGAATCGGAGTCGCTCCTCCGCCGGGCGTCTCGGTCGATCTTACCGGCGTGACGGCGATTGAAGTGACCGCTCGACTCGATGCGGGGAATGCTTCCGATCTGGTCGTTTCGATTCGTGAAGATGATGGCATGGGTGGAGACGGTGAATTCTTTTCGTTTACCGTAGCTGAGACAGACTTTACCTTGGGTGAATTCGTCACTGTAAGTATTGATCCAACAACTGGATTTAATGGTGATACGACGGACGGAGTATTGAATGGACCATTGAACAACACCAGTATCCAAAGTCCATTCGCTGGAGTAGATGCTCAGAACTTCACGGTTCAAAGCGTCAACTTTGTTGGTGCGACAGCAGTTCCTGAGCCAGGTTCATGTGCCCTGTTGGCAGCCTTACTGCCAATGATTGCATTTCGTCGACGCAAGTCGTAGAAACGCGAAGTTGATTTTGCATTGTGGTTAAGCGTCTGCTTTCAAGCGGACGCTTTTTCATTGCGCTGGAGAAGACTATTCGGTGAATAAGCAATCCGAATGATCTTTTTGTGTGCTTGATACACCGAAAGGGATTCGAGTCGTTGCCTTGGACTTTTATCGGCTCTATAAACTGGGCTCGGAGTGCAAATTCAGAACAGAAGATTCGTTGTGGCAGAAAAACCCATTACCATTACAGACATTGCCAAAAGAGCCAATGTCTCCAAAAGCACCGTTTCGCGAGTGATCAATAACACGACGCCTGTGCACGAGTCGAAGCGCGAAGCCGTATTGGCGGCGATGAAGGAGCTCAACTTTGAGCCCAATGTTTTCGCGCGGGGCCTGGCAAGCGGTCAGTCCCGCACGATCGGTGTGATGACTCAAAACATCGGCAGTCCTTTTTATGATGCAATCTCCCAGGGGATTCTGGACAGCCTGGGAGAGACAGAATACTCTCCGATTTTTGCTGACGGACGCTGGGGTGAAGAGGCTGGAATCGAAGCTGCTGAAATGTTGCTTGGCCGAATGGTTGGCGGCCTGATCATCGTCGGAAGTCGCTTACCTGAAATAGAACTGGATTCACTGAAGACTCGTGTTCCAACTTTGCTGGTCGGACGATATGTGAATGGATGGGATGATCGCTGCCTGTTTGTGGACAATGAAAAGGCCGGCTATGACGCGACGAAACATCTTATCGATCTGGGCCATCAACGAATCGTTCACATCGCGGGAATCGTAGACCATCAGGATGCAATCCGTCGCAAAGCGGGCTATCGACGGGCATTGGAAGAGGCCGGAATCGGGTTTGATGAAGGACTGGTTTGCCAGGGCGAATTTGATGGGCACTCAGGGATCAGCACGATTGATGCTCTGTTGAATCAGGGTGTTGAGTTCACAGCCGTTTTTGCAGCCAACGACATGATGGCATTTGGTGCCAGGCTGGCGCTCTACCGCCGCGGAATTCGCGTACCCGAAGACGTGTCCATTATTGGCTTCGACGATCAGGTGGAGTCTGAGTTTCTCTCCCCTCCCCTGACCACGATTAAGCAGCCAGCGCATGAAATGGGGCTCCTGGTTGCGAGCACTCTGATGAAAATGATCGCCGGTGAGGAGTACTCGTTGCCGAAACTGGAAACGAGATTGATCGTTCGCGAATCGACTTGCAAACGCGCTTAAATGAGTTTTCCTGTCCTTTTTCTCCTGGAGCTACAGGTCGTTGAGTCAACGAGGACAGAACTCATGCGGGCCACGCCGCGATTTTTTCTTCTGCTGATTCTGTTGCTCAGCGGCTGCTGTGTCGTTGGGACCGCTCAGGAATCGAACGAGTCCCACTTCGAGTCGGAGGCTTGGCGTTTCTTTCGTGGCAATGATTTTGATGGACATTCAGCAGATGGACCGTTAGCCAACGAGTGGCCCGAAAAAGGTCCGCCAGTTTTGTGGCACATCGATCTGGGAGTTGGCTATTCCGGATTCGTCGGCAAAGACGGAAAGGTCTACACTCAATACCAGTCACTGACCGCCCAGCTTGTTGTCTGTCTTGACGCCAGGACCGGTGAGAAGATTTGGGAACACCGCTACGGCTGGCCATACAAGCCTGCATCGCTGTATCCCGGTCCCCGATCGACGCCGACTATTGATGGAGACCATCTCTATTTCGCAACGCCAAAAGGAAGCATTGGTTGTCTGGATTTGAAGACTGGCGATGAAGTCTGGTTCGTTGATGTGATCGCAAAGTTCAAGGCACGCCCTGTCGAGTTTGGATACGCTTGTTCGCCCGTTTGCGTGGGTGACAAGGTCATCGTTCCCGTGGGCGGATCGGGGTCCGCAATGGTGGCGTTGGACAAGACAGATGGTAGCGTGGTTTGGAATTCTGGCGATCACGACATTAGTTACTGTTCTGCGTTTCCGATCGAATTCCAGTCCCGTTCGCTTGTGGTTGGATACTTCAAAAATGACATTTGCGTATTCGATGTGGAAACAGGTAAAGAGCTATGCAAGCGATCCATTTCGCAAAACTATGACGAGCATGCCGCGTGGCCGATCTATCGCGAACCCCATATGTGGATTTCCGGGCCCTTTCGCTCCGGTTCCATGCTGTTTGAACTGCGATCCAAAGATGGCGAATCGATCGAATTAAAGACGGTTTACAATTCCAAAAACATGTCCAACGACGTGGCTTCCAGTGTGTTGGTGGAGGGGCAAGTTTACGGTTTCGATATCCGCGACGTCCAGTCAAAGATCCATCGTCCATCGCGTGGACAATTCACGTGCATGGATTTTTTGACAGGGGAATTGAATTGGCAAAACGGATCTTTGGGACGCCGCAGTCTGGACGGAGATACGATCTCCAGCACTGGCGATGTTTCCAAAACCGATATTGGACATGCGAGCGTGATTGTTGCTGACCACAAGTTGATTCTGCTTAACGATACAGGACAACTGATTCTGGGAGCAGTTAGCTCGGACAAGTTCGACGAAATCGGACGGGTGACGATTCTGGGCGGCGAAATTGGCTGGACGGGCCCATCACTGATGGACCGTTGTGTTTACGCGCGGAATAATTCAAAGGCCGTGTGTGTTTATCTTGGCGAGGTGGCAGAACTGACGGTCGACAAAACCGAAGTGCATTTTGCCAGCGAGATTGAACAGTCGGAGTATGTTGATCTTGCCGCCGTCATTCTGGGTACTGAACCCAAGTACGCGATGACCGCGCCACCAGCGGCCTGGCTTGTGAACTGGTTTTTGATTTCGTTGGTGACTGGCTGGGGAGCGATCCCGGCATTTTCGCTACTGGTTTCGCGATGGATCACGGCTATATCGCCGCGAACGTTGTTTCTGGTTTTCGCATTTTGTGTTGGCATTTTTGGAACCACCGTTGCTGGCCGTTGGCAGAGCACGTTCTATTTTTCCTGGCCAGTGGCGTTGTTTATCGTTTTTGAATGTGTCGTTTGCCTGCTCAAGAGTAGCGACAAATCCGTGAAAGCCCATCCCGTGTTGGCGCGGCTCTCGATCCTGTGGCTGATCGGCGTTTGCGTGGGTTACTTTTGGCTTTGCCGCCGACTTAGCCTTGCGTTTGAATGGACTTTTTTATTCGGGTTTCCGTTTGCGTTGCCGTTCCTGTGGCTGGTCAAGAACAGTGTGCAACGCGAAGAACGTTACTCCTGGAAACAGTGGTTCGGGAGCCTGTTGGGCTTCGCCGTGTTTTACTGGGTTGGGGCGGGAGTCATTCTGTGGCAGTATCCAATCGCCGATGTCTAATTGCCCTGATTGGCAAGACGCGGTTTTTGTTCACCGGTAACTTCGATCAGCTTTCTAACGCCGCTGCATCGCATCTCACAATCCGACAACGTCACAGAAATTGTTAAGAATCCAATATTGCTTTCCACGGCCATGAAACCGAGAGGTCGTTACCGCATTGAAGATTGGGCTGGGCGTTTGTTGGCCGCGATTCTGATTCCTCCACCAACGAATGTATTGGAAGCCACTCGACATGGAGATCAACTAGCCATCTTGGTAGGTCAACTCACTCCATCGGAATCTATATGAAACGGATGAAATAGCCGATTACCCGTGTGACATTTGAAGAGGTCGGGCAAACCTGTTCGATGCTGAGCTCTGTTTGGATTGCTCAGGCTGCCCATGAGGATTTCCCCCTCTACAGACACATGCAAGAAAGATAGAAAAATGGATTTCAACTTGAAGAAGATGACATTGACTGCAACAGCCTGTTTGGCCGTTGCATTGACCGCAGCACCAACCACAGCCCAGTCATCGTTTACCACACTTTTTGGTGAACTGCCCAACGAAGGCTTGCCGACAACCCTGGCAGATCCCGGCGAGCTGGCAGTGAATGTCGGTGAAGCCCCGATCGCCGCTGCATTGAACGGCTTGGAAGCCTTTACCTCTTTCAGCACTCAGAACCTTAACGAAGGATTGCTTGGCGGGACCTTCAATCAGGGTCAGAATATCTTCCTGCAAAACGCCAACTTTTACGTCGGTGGTGGACAAATCTTCCCGGTACAAAACGGCCCCGATGCCCCAGGTGGAACGCCTAACGCAGGCGTCGGCCCAATTGCTCAGCAACAGATTTCAGCTCAGGGTCAGGCAAATCTGGCTGGTCTCGGAATCCTTGATACCGACCCGACGACTGCAGGACTTCAAACGTTTAACAACCGTATCTTTGGTGTTGTCGGTACGGGCCGTTCTGACATCTCATTTACTTCTGGTGTCGTTACAAGTCTGTTTCTTCAAGCTGGCGTAACGTCTGAGGGATTGAACGTCGGTGGCAATCCCGACTTCGGGCAGTCTTTGCCAGAAGGTTCTGCTCTGTCCAATGGTGACGGAACATTGTTAGTGTTTACTGATTTGGGACTTCAAGCCACGATCGATCTGGAAGATTCGATCGGCACTCTCGGTTCACCTGATCTCGACGCCATCAATCAGGATCTGACGATTGCACTCGGCGATACACTGGCCGATGGACAGGTGATCAATGGCAGTTCGATTACCCGGCTGTCAATTATCAACACCAGCTCCGCGCTGAATTCAGCGGCTTTTCTGAGCGAGTTGACCGTGACAACAACAGCAGCAGTTCCTGAACCAAGCTCATTTGCGTTGCTCGGATTGGGATGCCTTGCCTTGCTGAAACGACGGCGTCGATAGGCAGTGTCAGACTGACTATTTCACGCCTGGAAAAACGTTATCAATACGACGCCTGGAATGATCGATTCCTCGCGTCGTTTTTTGTGCGCAATAGCCAACATCTAATTGCCCTGGTTGGCAAGTCGTGGCTTTTCTTCGCCGGTGACAGCGATCAACTTTTGCCGAAACAGCTCGCCAAGGGCCTGCAGTTCGGCTACTCCAAGCTGTTCGGTTCGCGCATCGGATTTCAATTCGGCTTCTTCGAGAACTTCATCGATTTGCGATTTTGAAAGCTGGCCTTTGAAAGCCGCCACGGCAACGCTTCGCAAAAACTTGCGGCGGTGAAAAAACATGGCTCGCACAAATGCGTAAAAGAAATCGATGTCTGGAATGGCAGCGGCTTTTTCCGGTCGGTAAACGATTTTCAAAATCGCTGAATCGACTTTCGGTCTCGGCCAGAAAACGTGTGGCGGCATTACTCGAACCAGTTCCGCATCCGCCATGCTCTGCACCCAGACGCTCAGCGATCCGTAGTCCTTCGATCGCGGTCGGGCAGTGATTCGGTCTGCCAGTTCCTTTTGAATCGTCACGCTCATCGTCGCCGGGATGACTTCGCTGCGCAGCAAATTCGCGATCACGGGCGTGGCGATATTGTAGGGCAAATTGGCCGCCAATTTAAAAACGCGGCTGGGGTCCGCGGCCAGGGCTGCCTTGATTGCGTCGATGACTTTGTCGTCGAACTGGTTCTTGTTTTTGAGTGCGTCCTGTTTCAACATTTGAATGTTGTCGAAAGACTCAAGCTCTTCAGATGCCATCTGGTAGAGGTAGCCGTCGATTTCGACGGTGATCACATGAGCCGCTTTTTCGGCCAGCATTCCTGTCAGCGATCCCATGCCGGTGCCAACTTCGAGTACGACGTCGTTCTTGCCGAGGTCCGCACTGCGGGCGATCATCTGGATCAGGTTCAAGTCAACCAGAAAGTTCTGCCCATGTCGCTTGTTGGGATTGAGGCCAACTTCTTCAAAGCGTTTCGACAAATAGGAAACGGTCTGGCGATTGACTTTCTTGCCAGGTTCGGCTCCCTCGACAGCCGCTTCGGCAACTTCTGCGGCCGCGATGGCGTCTTCCGTCTGAGGTGTTCCGGTGATGACAGCTTTGGCCCGCGCGGCGATGGCTTTCTTTTCTTCAAGCGCTTTGCGAGCGCGTGCCCACGGATCATCAGCTGGCTTGGACGGGTCAGTTTCGTTTGAGTTGTTGTTGGACATACTTGGCCAATAAATCTGTTTCAATATTCACGTGGTCACCAGGCTGTCGTCCGCCCAATGTCGTCACATCAAGTGTGTGCGGAATCAGAGCGACGCTGAATCGGTCTTCGAGGACTTCGACCAATGTCAGGCTGATACCATCGACCGCGACGGAGCCTTTGTTGGCCATTTGTCGGGTGAGCTCTGGGGGTACCTGGAACCAGAAAGTGGCCCATTGTCCGTCATCGTTTCGCTTGGCAACGGTGCCGACTGTATCGACGTGTCCGGTGACGTAATGGCCTCCCATTCGGTCTCCGACCGCGAGGCTTCTTTCGAGGTTCACCGCATCGCCGGAGTTCAATTGGCCGAGATTCGTCTTACTGAGCGTCTCAGCGCCAGCCTGGAAGGTCATCTCGGAGCCATCGATCCTGACGACCGTCAGACAGCAACCGTTGACGCAGATGCTATCACCGATTGTGGCATTTACGCTACAAATTTCGCCCCGAATTCGCAAATCAGAAGTATCTCCTTCGGCAACGGGAGATTTTGAGACCGAAACGAGGGTCCCTTTCTCTTCAACCAGACCAGTAAACAATGTGGGCGACTCCTGAACGGGCCAAAACAGTACTCTGACACGGGGAAAAGCCTAGCCTTAGCGGAACTTTGAAGAAAGCTGAAATTTCTCTGGGCGCATAAAAAATGAAGGGTTCCAGCTCGCCGCTACCGGAACCCTTCTAAAGTTGGCTGTCCGATTGGGAAACAAGTTCCTGCTCGGAGACCCACAGCCATTTGTGATATCGACTTTCGACCTGTACTTGTGAACAAAAAGAAACAACATAGGGCTTAGTCAGCACAACGAGAAAAGTTAAATGTTAAGCTGTGACGCTGGTAGGGCTTGCGCCATGCAGAAATGGCCAGTGACTTCCGTGAGCTGCTCATCTTTGGCAGTTTCGAAGCCAAAGGTCGTTGTGTAAGATTATTGGCCAACGACCCGCAACCGTAAGCCAACCAGACACTTCAAATGAATTCAAAACAGCCGCAAGTCGCAAAACTTGCTCTGGAAGACGGAACAGTTTTCACCGGAATATCGCTGGGAGCGACCGGAACCACGACCGGCGAAGTCGTATTCAACACTTCGATGACGGGCTATCAGGAAATCCTGACCGACCCAAGCTACTGTGGCCAAATTATTGCCATGACGTATCCGGAGATCGGAAACTATGGCGTTAACCCGGAAGACGTCGAAAGTGTAAAGCCTCATTTAAGTGGCTTCGTCGCAAGGAATGTTAGCGAAATCGCAAGCAACTTTCGCGCGAATGATACTTTAGACGATTATCTCAGGAAGATGGGAATCGTTGGCATTTCGAATATCGACACTCGCGCGCTGGTTCGCAGGACTCGTTCTCAAGGTGCGATGAAGGGTATCATCTCGACTGAAACACTCGACGATGCGACGCTGGTTCAAATGGCGAAAGACAGTCCGGGTTTGGTCGGCCGTGACCTGGTGAAAGAGGTTCTTCCTGAACAGCCTCTTGATTGGAACGGCAAGCTAAGTCAGTGGTGGGACTTGCGCAGCGACAATCACAGCACCGATGGCCAGGAGGAAGTAAAGGTTGTGGCGATCGATTTTGGCATGAAGCAGAATATTGCCAGGCATCTGGTCGATCAGGGTTTTACGGTTCGCATCCTGCCTGGAACCTGTTCCGCCGAGGAAGTATTGGCTTGTGAGCCTGACGGCGTCTTTCTTTCCAACGGCCCTGGTGATCCTGAAGCATTGGGCTATGCGGTGGAGATGATTCAGGGCATTCTGGGAAAAGTTCCCGTGTTCGGCATTTGTCTCGGGCACCAGCTTCTGTCGCTTGCCTGCGGTGCAAAGACTTACAAGCTGAAGTTCGGTCATCGAGGTGCCAACCAGCCTGTCCAGGAAGTTGCTACCAGCAAGATCGAAATCACATCGCAAAATCACGGCTTCTGCGTGGACCCCGATTCGTTGCCGGATTGCCTTGAGGTAACGCATTACAACCTGAACGACAACACCATCGCCGGCGTTCGCCACAAGACGTTGCCCGCGTTTAGCGTTCAGTACCACCCGGAAGCCTCAGCAGGCCCTCACGACAGCCAGTATTTGTTCCGCCGATTCCGCGAACTGCTGCAAGGCGATTCGATCGCCCAGTAGTGGGACGATGGTGACGCGCAGGAATTGACTGGTGACGCGCAGGAATTGACTGGTGACGCG
>CAYUNP010000155.1:0-13019 GCA_964446085.1 uncultured Pirellulaceae bacterium | reverse complement strand
CATTAGTGATCAACAACGATCGTCTAGAATTTGGAGGCTTAAATGAGCACCGCGCCGTGTTTCCCCAGCCTGATCCAGCGACAAAAAATGAATCTTTGTACTTATGCAATGCCGACAGAGCGCCATCATTTCCCACCAAATTAAAATCGCCTCCAATCACAATGTGTTCTGATTCGGAAAACTCTTCAAGGTGATCGGCCACTTCCTGCAGTTGGCGACGGTGAGTTTTCCGTGTCTTTGAGTGGTCTGTCCAAAATCCGGCCGAGAGAAAATCGATTCGAAACACCGGTGCGCTCAAACGCAGGCTAACCACATCGATCATCTGGCCACTGCCAAGGGTCACGACGGCGTGAACAAAGTGTGATGCCGGGTCTACATGAACGGATTTGACAACCCCATTGGCAATGATTGAAACATCCCCGCCATGAAGAAAATTTCCGTGTTCGCCAAAGTAGTCTCTGGCAATTTCTTCAAGCGGTCGCTCACCCATCGATTCCTGAACTAAGACGATGTCGGGCATGAACGCGAGCGGCTCTTTCGCAGCTTTCCCATTGCCAATGTTACAGTTGATTGTGGCGATTCGAACTCTGTTTTTTGGTGATGCCTGCTCGATGGAATCTGCAAATCGCAAGAGACTGCGAGATTCCTCGGCAAAACAGATCGTGAAGCATGCCCAAACGCAGACGGTTGCGAACATCAGGCTTCGGGAAATCGCTTTGAAAGAAATTGCAAAGACCAAAGCCGCCGGCACCAACCACATCCATGGCGGAATGAGTGTTACGGGAGCGACTACGTCGAACTGAAAAAAGTGAACGACCAGTAGAAAGACGGCGACCAATAGCGAAATCGAAGCGAGCAACTTTCTCATCAGGGAAAAACGCAGTTGTCTTTTGGAAGCATCAGGCATGGCTAAATGCTAACATTGCTGAAGCCAACGTTCAAACTTACACACTGATTCAAAACTGTTCCTGTTCTTGCTGCTGTGGGACGGCAATGAAAAAAGGTCGAGCCAGTGATGTGGCTCGACCTTCGGAGAAGCAGACTACCAAAATCCTATTGCTTGGTGAAAGCCAGTTCGGTGCCTTCGAAGTCAATCACCAACTGGTTGCCGCTAAAGTAGTAGGGGTACCTGTAGTTCAAGCCGTCCTTGGTTGAAACCGTGTAAATGGTTGATCCATCCGCTTCCCAGGTTCCGCCATCTTTGTCTTCGCTTTGAAGGTTTCCGTAAGAGTCGAACAACCGTGAAACGGTTCCACAAGAAGCGTCCTCCATCAGGGCAACCACAACCACCAGGCTTCCATTTCCAGTCGCCAGATCGCTTCGCCACATGCCTTGCAGGCGTTTCGGAAGATTGGCTTTCTGCTCACGAGCTGTTGTTTCTTTTCTGCGACTGTCATCTTTTTTGACATGCTCGGTTTTCTTTTCCAGCAGTTGGATATCCAACTCATAGCCCAACCTTTCAAGGAAGTCTGATTCAACAGCTGGCAGGTCCAGGCAGTAGACGCCTTCAGAGCGAAGCGAATCGATGTCGACCTGGATGATTGTTCCCTGGTTGACGTTCTTGCCCAGTGTTTCCATGCCTTTTTTAAGTGCGTCGTCGAAAGAGCCACTAAGGATCATCGTCGACTCGATTGCCAGCAGTTGCTTGCTCTCTGGAAGGATGAAGGCTGGGAAGGCGTGGCCAGGAACACCACAGATCACAGGCTTCATTCCCGCGGCCTTGCCAACGCTGGCCCAGAAGACTGCAAGGTCAGCACAGGTTCCAGCCTTGTTTCGCATCACATCGCGAGCGTACTTGAGGTGCTGAACCATTTTGCCGTCGACCTGAGTTCCCGGTGGAAGTTGGTAAGCGACTCGATTGGCTTCCATGAACTTCCAGACAGCGTGAAGATAAAGGACAGCAGTCTTGTCGGTTTGCGGTGGCACACCGTCGATCATTCGTGAAACGGTTGCTGCAACTTTCTGCACGACAGGATCATTCGAGTGAGTGAAGGCTCCGTAAATCTGTGGACTGTTATTGAACAGTTCGTAGAAGTTGGTGACTTCATCGATGTTGTAGCTGCTCCACTCGACTTCATTGCGAGACAACACTTGAAGCTTCGAAGAGTCAGTATCGCTGTGCTTTTCTCCATCCATCTCATATTGGTACTCAACCTCCACCATCGCGTTTCGTGTCGATGTAAATGTGGCAACTTTTTCGATATCAAATACTGGGAAGAAGGGTTCAATCACTGTCTGTCCTGGGTAGACGATTTTGGTTTTCTGCCAACCGCTCCAGGCACTCATCCCTGAGAGGCGATGGCGAACTCGCAGGTTGGTAATCAATTGATCACCAGTGTTCTCGAACTTTGATCGGGCGACCCAGAAGTTGTCAAATTTTTCATTGCCGTAGATTTTTGCAAGGCTGCTCATTACTTTCGTCTTGGTTTCAATGTCGAAGTCGATTTCGCCATTGTCACCCTCTTTATAATTGGGAACGTAATCGTAAGTCAGCAATCCTTCATCTTCGTCGTAGTCGTAGTTGGAACTTCCTGCGGGCAACTCGATACGGCAGATGACGTTGGTTGCTCCGAAAGGCATGTCCATCGCGGCACTGAAGTGTGCTTTCCCGTCCGTAAAAGCGACCAGTGTCAAGCCATCTCCTCCCAAGTCGATTTCCCACTTTCCGGGTTTTACCGGGCGAGAATAACCGACATGAGTCATGCTTGCGTTGACGGTACTGTCGGCGTCGACAAATTTTCCTTTCAGATTTTTGACTTCACTCCATGCAAGTGTGGTGCTCATCATGCGGCCAAGGTATTGGGCGTTGCCAAACTGGCCTTTGACCATGGTGTATTCTTTCATTGGCATCTCCATGTCGACGTTGACATCGGCATCGCCGGAGACGCTGATGGAGATCGTGGCTTTCATTTGAATGTTCTTGCGTGGTGAGGTTCGTGAGGCCTGAGCCACATCGACCATCGAGATGAACAGGCTCGAAACGACGATTGTCGTGGCGAGCAACCACTGGAATTTTTTGCGTTGTTGAGTTTGCTTGATCTGCTTTGTTGCTGAGGTAGTCATGTTTTTCTCCTGGGTGTGTTTTGCCAGGTGAAATTCCTGACTCACAGTCAATAACAACGGCCTCAACCCTTGTGACAGCAATGATTCAAAATCTTCGAATTTGGACTTTTGTTCCGCAAAAACCGGGTTTTTCTCAACCGTCAATAGAAAAGAACGAGGCCTTTAGTGGGAATCTGCGGTTTGCAATACCGAACTCGCCCGCCATGCATCCGAGCTCAGATGCCCGCTACAATGAAATCCTGAAACAGTCGGAAATGAGCAATTCAACCAAGCCAACGATGAAAAGCGACGAATTCAAGCCTCGGATTGATCAGATTGAAACCCAGTGGTCGATGGTGCGGCAGGCGGCTCATTCGCTCGCCTCAGCGGACGATGCACGGCGCGCTTTAGTGATGCGATATGCCTCTTCTATTCGGGCCTACGTGCTTGCGATGACCAAAAGTGAACAGGATGCGGATGAACTGTCCCAGGACGTCATCGTACGTATTCTCAATGGAGATTTTGGTGGGGCCGATCGAGAGAAAGGACGCTTTCGTGACTTTCTGAAAGTTGCGGTTCGCAACATGGTCCGCAACCACTGGGCCAAGTCCAATCGGCGCAAAACGGCTGACCTCGATCTGGGCGAATTCGATACACCAGATGAAAACCCGGAAGAGGTTGATCCGTGGATTTCAGGGTGGCGCAATAACTTGCTGGAGCTCACCTGGGCGGCACTTGCAAAGTATGAAGAAGATCATGCAGGCAGGATTCCATTCACGATTCTCAAACTCCGGTCCGAGTTTCCCGCGGCGAGTTCGACAGAGTTGGCAGGCAAGCTCTCCAAGCGTGTGGGACGTGAATTTCGAGCCGACACAACTCGTCAACAGCTACGTCGGGCTCGTTTGCGATTCGCCGAATTTTTGGTCGAAGAAATCGCCAACGGAATCGAGGACCCACAGCCAGAACGAATCCAGGAAGAGTTGATTTGTCTTGAGTTGTACGAGCATATCCGTGATGTTCTCCCTGAAAAATGGGGCTTATCAAGTTGAGTCTGCTTGCTACAAAATGAAAGAGTCAGCATTCTCCATTTGGTCGATGCTCGATTCTGCAAAGTTCTGTGCCTGACGAACTGATTCCAAAAATGATTGCTCGACTTGCGAGAGAGAGCCCATTTTCCTGGCGCGGTTGAACGCTGCGATGCTCGCTGAAAAATTGTCTGTCATTTTTGCGTAGAGCTTTCGATCCCGCATTTCGATGTCTTCAATGTCATCTTCTTCCAACAATCGCGTTAGATGGTTCAACGCAAGATAAAAGTGAACTTCGCCAAGCAAGACGAAGTTGCTGCGCTCCGGATTCTTTTGCTTGACCAGCTTCCGCAGGATTGCGAGCCGCTCCTGATGCAGAGCGACTGCTTCATCGGTTCGGCCAAGCTCGGTGTAAATCGAAGCCACGGTGCCAATGTCAATCATCAAAACACGTTGGTGAAGGCGATTTTCTGCATCTGCAGCGGCCAACTTGCGTCGCAACTCGACGGCTCTTTTCGCCAGCGGCAAGGCACGATCGGATTTCTCAAGGTATAGCCAAGCCGAGGCAGTACGTGCCAGGGCGAGACTTAAATCGTCGGTAGCAGAGACATTTCCGGTGTCTTGCCTGTAACGGGATTCGCGGATGGCGAGCGCTTTCTGATAACTTTCAAGAGCTCCCTCAAAGTCACTGATCTGACACTGGTTGTCTGCAAGAAGAATCAGGTTAGTCGAGAGCTGTTGGGTCAGTATCAGTGGATTCTCACCATTTTCGATCGAGCCCCGAATCAGGCGCACTGCTTTCCTGGCTTTGGCAACTGCCTGCTCGTATTCACCGAGCGATTCGTGCACTTGAGCACGCTTCCTCGCGAGGGTCATTTTGAGCTCGGGAACCGTCTTGGCCACGTCTCCTTTGAGTTCGGGGATTGATGATTCGATCAACTCAAGTTCGGCCAGTGCTTTTTCGAATTCATGGTCCTGGATACATTGATTCGCCACTGCGTCGTGAACAATAACGTGGGACAGCCAGTACTGTGCCCCCTGTTTGTGGTTTGAGCCCTCAAGGGTGGCAACGGCTTTTTGCAAGTATTTTTTTCGGCTTTCGCTACCATTTAACATGCCCGCCAATTCAGACATGTTCGCATAACAGACCGCCATCATTCGATGCAGTTTTTTGTCATCAGGAGCAATCTTCATGGTTTTCTCAAACAACTCAATGCTGCTCTGATAGTTCTTTAACGCCTGTTTGGATTCACCAAGATTCTGGTTGGTGGAACTGCCAAGAATCAGTGCCAGAAGACGGTACGAATCGGCATGCCGCAGTAGAAATTTTGAGGTTTGCGGGGCATCGGGCGTGGTGAGATCGAGGTACTCCTGGGAGCGGGTTGCTACGTCCCTTTGAAGTGCTGTAGTGCCATTGAAATTTCGCAACTGGTTGACGTGATCGCGAATCACCCATTCGGAAAAATCGCTTCCCTGATTTGCCAGTCGTTGTGAGCGATCAAGTTCTTTTGCCAGTTGGCTGGAGTGAAACCACTGTGCTCCGAAAATGGCAGGTATGGCGGCGAGCAGGATCAGAATCAGTGCCGCGGATGCGGGGTGACGCCGAGCCCACTTGATCGCCTTCTCAATCCGACTCACTGGACGGGCTTTGATTGGTCGATGGTTGATGAAACAGTCCAGGTCTTCGGCAAGTTCTGCTGCCGACGCGTACCGGGCTCGGGGAGATTTTTCGAGGCATTTCAGGCAGATTGTTTCGAGGTCCTGAGGAACATCCGGTTGCAGTTTTTTTGGAGAGACGGGTGAGTTGGAAAGAACCATCATCACTGTACGCATCGGGTCCGGAGAATCGAAAGGGACGCGACCCGTGAGCAGGGTGTAGAGGATGCCACCAAGCCCATAAACGTCGCATGCTGGTCCGAGCGTTTTGACAACTCCACTGGCTTGTTCAGGAGCCATGTAGCCAGGCGTACCAAGAATCTCTCCAGTGCGCGTGGCAGAGGAATCGGAAAAGAGCGATTTGGCCAGTCCAAAGTCCGCAATTTTGAGCGCGGCGCTGCTATCGAGCAAAACATTGGACGGTTTCAGATCCCGGTGAATCACCCCCTGCTCGTGGCAATATTGCATCGCCAGAGCCAGCGTCTTGACGGTTTGAGCAGACGCAATTGGCGGTTGCGGAGAATAGTCGATACTCTCCTGCAAGGAACCTCCGTCGACGTATTCCATGATGAGGCAGGGTTGGCCCTGGAACTCGTTCGTCGAATGAAGTGCTGCAATGTTCGGATGTTGAAGACCTGCTACCGTTTGAGCTTCCACAAGAAAACGATCTCGAATCTTTGATGGAGCCGCTGCATTCAAAACCTTGATCGCCACGTCGCGACCAAGGTTCAGATCACTGGCGAGGTAAACAACCCCCATGCCACCCTGGCCCACTTTGCGATGGATCTGGTAACCTTCCAGTTGAAACGCTTGCTTCATAAGTTCGGGTGCGGTTTTGTTCTCCTTCGTTGCTAGTGGCCTGGTTGCACCCTGGTCTTCAGAAGGAATGGTGTCGTAGGCAACCGCTAACGTTTCGGGGCCAGACATTTCCTGATTTTCATCGTCATCCGGCAATGGGGGTGGTAACAGGGTGTCGTTGTTTTTATTTGGCGAAGAATCCGAACCTGATTCGCCGGAACCAGAGTCGCTTTCTTCAACCAGGGGGGGAGGAGGCAACAGCGAATTGACGAAGTCGTTATCTTTGTTGTTTGACATGGTTTTGCTAATCCATCCCCTCGGCCGTGACGGGCTCGATTGTGGGGTGTCCGTTTCTGTAACGTCGAGAAACTGGAACAACTCCCAGAGCCAAATGAAAATCCTAAAACTAAACAGGTGCTTTCTTGCTTCTGCATCGAATGAGCGCCAAAGCTGATCACAACAAGGCCACAGCACTGGCGAATATTTCAATGATGCAGACGAGCCGACTATTTGGGCAAAACATTGCGCAATGCCAAACAGGAGTGGCGAAAGCGTGGTCGCCATGCCCAATGCAAGCTGAATATGTTTGTTTGCTCTGAGGTCAATACAGGAGCTAGTTGCGTCTGTGACAGAAGCGAAGAGATCTTTTTTCGAGACGCCAGAAAACCCTTAAGAAAAGGCCATTTCTGTCAAAAGATTGGGTGGGTAGAAAATCCCGAGTTTGAATTTTCAAACCCTCAGCATGCAGAAACCCGCCGACTGTTCGTCGTGCGGGCGTGAATTCAAAGAAGTTTCCTCGGCACATTTTCGGCGATTGGAATTGATACCGTATAGCCCTCCAACTTGTTCGTGCCGTCTTCAACGAGACGATGCCTCCCAAGGAAATCCGATTTAAGCGGCCATCCTACTTGCGCTTTTTCTTTTCGCTCGAATCACGGCGGTTCAACCCAGCACGGTCCAGCAGTGACTCTTTGAAGAAATCGTCGACTTGCTCGTCCTGTGGAGGAGTCCCATAGGCACCCAGCGCCATCGGATCGTAAACCAGATCGAATTCGTGTTTGGCAATCGTGACCTTGCAGTCCGGATCCAATCGCTTCTTGGATCCCTGAGCGATTCGTTTGCCATCGACCTTGATGCCGTTGCGGCTGCGCAGATCGCGGATGAACCAATATCCTTCGTCGATTTCGAGCAAGCAGTGGTGTCCAGAAACGTTGCCGAAATTGAGAATAATGTCGCAGCCTTCGCGACGTCCAATTCGGAGACGCTTTTTCATCAAAGGAATCGGGTCGCCGCCGCCGACAGGTACAAGTTCGCCAAACATGATTTGCACAATGGTGTGAGAAAGTTATCAGGAAGGGCTTTCAGCAGCACAACTTCACCGTAGAATCGGTGGATTCAGTAGCAAATTCGCAAACATTCAGCCAAATTAGTCTAGGCCGTGACTCAGGAAACGTCAAATAATTCGACTGCCATTACGTCAAGTTGGCCGCATGATCGTGCTCAATTCGACTGGAGAGCCGCCGGCTTGCCCTACTTTGGGTACAGCTTTTATTTGAGGCAGGTGTTTGGCTTCCGGGTCCAGCGAGTCAGTGTTGATGCCGGATTCACCTGCCCAAACGTGGATGGCACCGTGGCCATCGGTGGATGTACTTTCTGTGACAATCGGAGTTTTAGTCCCAGTCGACGGCTGCCCAGACAGAACATTCTGGATCAGATCGATGAAGGCATTTCGCGAATCAAGCGAAGGTATAAGTGCAAACACTTCATGGCTTATTTTCAACCAGCGACGAACACCTACGCTCCGGTGGAAGAGCTTCGTCCGTTGTTCGAAAAAGCGATCTCTCATCCGGAAGTGATTGCTTTGGCGATCGGTACGCGGCAGGATTGTGTGCCCGACGATGTGCTTGATCTGTTGGAAGAGTTGGGCTCCAAACTTCCACTGACCGTTGAATACGGCTTGCAAACGATTCACGAAAAATCACTTCAGTGGATGAATCGTGGCGACACACATGAGTCGTTTGTCGATGCCATGGAACGTAGCGTCAATCGCGGCTTTGAGATTTGCGGTCATATCATGCTGGGTCTGCCTGGCGAGACGCATGCCGACATGATGGAGACGGCTCGCGAGGTGGCCAATTCAGGGCTCGATGCGGTCAAGATTCACAACCTGTACGCGGTCGAGAACACTCCGCTGGCGACCCAGGTTAAAAATGGCGAAGTGACTCTGATGGAGCGGGATGAGTACATTTCGACGCTGGTTGATTTTCTGGAATTGCTGCCTGGGACAATGGTGGTTGAGCGAATCAGTGGCGAGGCACCGGGAAGCTACTTTCTTGGACCTCAATGGTGTCTGGACAAGCAAGGAGTTCTGCGGGCGGTGAAAGAGGAGTTTGAACGCCGGGACACTTGGCAGGGAAAAAAATTCACGGAAGCCTGAGTTGACTCGATTTGGCCATCGTAGGTTAGTTTGGCCCTACCCTCGAGCTGAATTCCTGGTCTGGGTAGCCTGAGCCACTGTTGCTCAATTGTGGGCTGCATGTTCACAGCCCGGGCCAGTCCAAGCGATTATGTTCCATTGAAGGCGAACTATTTGCTGGCAAAACACACCAAACTAAAAGCAGCCTTCAAGATCATTGCTCCAGAGTTCCGAAGATTACTCAGCAACGGTTGTGCTGTGTGCCTTGCCGGCAAAGATCCTCAGGTTTTTCAGGTTCGCCTAACTACTTGACGGTCCCCAATTTAACACTACCGTATGCATATTCAGCGGCGTCGTGGCCAAGTGGCTAAGGCAGTGGATTGCAAATCCACCATCGTGGGTTCGAATCCCACCGACGCCTTCAAACCCGGTTCTGGCAGTTGCCTTGACCGGGTTTTTTTTAAGGCCAGTCATGACCCATACGGGAACGTGATTTTTGGGAGTAGAGTTCGATAGTACCGCTTTTAGGCGGAATCGCTTTTGCAGCTTTCGGGCAAAAGCTGGTACTACATATGCCAACCCGGCGGGCCAGCGATTGAATACCGCAGTCGATTCACTCGCTTGCACTTCGTGCTTTTGTTTGATGCCAGTTACTGAGAGCTCGAATGTGCAAATTTTCGATACGTGCCGGGTGATGTCCAAACTGTGCGTGCAAAGTTGTAAGGAGTTCGTCGTACCGGCCTTTGCCGCCTGTGCATGATTCGGCCTAAAGGTTAACACTTGTTCTAATGAGATTCAGAATCCCTGCTTTTGTGAGCGTCTTGGCCTCACGAGTGCTGGTATGGAATCGAAAAGCTGTTTAAGAAACGCTACGAGCTGCAGTGGTAGCAATCAATCCAATTTCTAACCTGGTTCAACAGTGTCAGAAAATAACCAAAGTTCGACCAGGCAACCTCTGGTGTTCATGCTGCAACTGGCAATCGCTTTTGCGGCCGGTTATCTGTCACTGGCGTTGCAAACTACGATTCTGCGACTGAGCAATCAGGAGATCGGCGGAAACCGTTCAACGTCCGCCGCAATCCTGGCAACGGCATTGCTTGGTCTGGCAATCGGATCGGCATGCTTTGGCGGACTGGCCGACAAGCTCAAGCTGCAAACTCGAAGCGCGTTTCGCCACATGCTTCCCGCTTTGCTGCTGGGACTTGCATCGGCCGCGACTCTTTTGTTGGCGTTCTTCGCCAGAACGATTGCCGCTGGAATTTCCGGATCGTTCGAAGCATCGACTGGCCAGTCGTTTTGGTCTCCGCTGCTGTTTTCGATACTGGTCAGCTTGCCTGTCCATGTGATTATCGGTGGTATCATTCCATCGTTGCTGGCGTCCAGAGAGTCTTCGGGCGGTGTTCGAAAAATTGTCTCCCTGTTTTACGCAGTTGAAACAATTGGAGTCGCCGTTGGAGCACTGTTGACGGTTTTTGTTCTGATTCCTCAACATGGAATTCGCGCATCGATGATTGCCTGCGGTGGCATGGGGCTGTTTGTTTCGTTGTTGGGCATTCTTTTTCGTGGCAAAGCAAATCCTGGACAGGAAATTGAACGGTCGGTAACGGAATCGATGCCGGATTCCAATAGCGACGCGGATGCGAAAGTTGTCTCAAGTGCTTCTGCGCGACAGGCATCGATTCTGCTGCTGGTCGTGCTGATGAGCAGCTTCGCGAGCATTGGCATGGAATTGATTTGGCAGCGGTTTTTCGTGGTTCTCTTTGGTTCGGACTCGCGTAGCTATGCCGTTGTCGTTGCTGCGACGCTGATCGGAATCGCCATCGGTGCGTGGCTTGCCGGATTTAAGCTGATTCGCACGAAAACTCCGCTGGCTTACGGCCTCAGTTTGGCTGCAATTAGTTGTGGCCTTTCGGTGTCCTTGATGGTGCTGCGACACGGGCTACAGATTGAAACGATGCACGCCAGTTTGGACTGGCTGTTATTGACCCCGTTTTATGGAAGACTGGTTCTGTCGATTTTTGTCGTGCTGTTGCCTTCAGCCTGTATTGGATTCGCGTTTCCATTGGTCAGTGAAATATGGGTCCAGGAAAGTAGCCGCGTTGGCAAAGGGATGGGGCGGTTGTTCGCCGTCGTGGCAATTGGAAACGTGATCGGTGTCTTCTGCTGTGCGAGCTTTCTGATTCCAGCTGTGGGACTGTATCGGTCAGCGGTGGTTCTTTCGGTGGTTCCCTTCGCTGCGGCGTTGATCGTCATGACTCTGTATCCGCATCACGCGGTGACCAGTCGCACGAAAATGATCGGAGCGTCCGTCGCGTCCGGGTTGGCGTGTGGAGTGCTTTTTTTCATGAACGCAAACGCTGCTCCGATCAAGCCGGGTTTGTTGCAAACCGATCAGTGGAAGGAAGTGTTTTATTTCGAGGATGGCCTGCAAACGGTAGCCGTTGCCGAATCGGAGGCGCAGCCTGATCGCCGGAGACTTCTGATAGACGGCGTGACGATTGGAGAGAGTCGCGGTGGTGTCGATGAGAAACAAAGGTTGCTCGCGCACCTTCCATTCCTGTTGAAAAAAAATGGCGACGCAGAAAAGGTCTACACCATTGGATTGGGGACCGGCATTCTGGCAAGTGAACTTGCGGGGCACGAATTCGTTGAGACTGTGGTTGCGACCGAGTTGTCCAATGGTGTCATTCAGGCTGCCACGATGTTTTCTGATGAGAGCAAACAGCTGGCTTCCGACGCGAAAGTTCAAATCATTAACGACGATGGGATTCGGTTTTTGCGAAACGCGCCAACGAAGTTTGACGTTATCGTCTCGGATGGAAAGTCCCGACCGGGAGCAGCATCGAATCTGGCATTCTTTTCACGAGACTACTACGAACTGTGCGAGAGCAAGCTCTCTGACAACGGTTTGTTTGTGCAATGGGTTTCGATTAACTGTGCTCAGCAGGAATTGGCAACGATCCTGAAAACGTTTGCTGGTTCGTTCCGTTTTGGTCACATCGGATTCGCCTTGCCTGGATCTGTTTACCTCGTGGGAAGTAACAATGAGCTTGAACTTGATCCCGCCAGAATGAGTCAGCTCCTTGAACGCCCGTCGGCAGCGGCACTGAAGCAATACGGTTGGAGTTCGGCTGACGATATTCTGTCGATGTATTGGATGGATCAGGGTGTTGCCGAGTCGTTTTTCGACAATTCCGTGCCAGTGAATACTTTTGACCGGCCAACATTGGAGCTTTTTGCCTGGGATTCGTTTCAGTTTTCTGTGCAGGCACTGCCGCCACCACTGACTTTGATTGAGTCACTTGTTGAGAGAGATTCCGGGTCGTTTTTTAATGGCGCGGCTTTGCCTGAGAATGAAATTGAACCGTTGAGCAAGGCCAGAGCAGCGGCCAGGGAAATGCTGGAGGCCAATAAGGTCTCGCAGGCAAAGGATGAGGACTGGCTTGACAAGTCCGCGGCGCACTGGAAGAAAGCAATCGCCCTTTTGCCTCAGCTTAGCCGTCAGCGAGAAATTGGTCGGCAGTATCGGCAGCTGGCCGCTCAGGCTGCCACTGCAAGCGATCAAGCAACTGAGTTTTCAGCTTTGCTTAACGTGATTGAGCTGAATTGTGGACTTTCTGAAGATCGACTGCGGGCCGCCAAAATTCTTGAATCGCACGGAGCTTTCGAAGCGGCGTTGCCGCATCACTATGCTGCCGTGAAGCAGGCGGGCAATCAAGGTCGTTTTTCGATTGCGTTTGCCGAATGCATGATGGTGTTGCAGAAGTATGGACGAGCATCGCAACAACTGCACGGCGTTGTTGAAGAATCCGATGAACCTGCGCTCGTTCGAAAAGCGAAACTGCTGCTCGATATTTGCACGTTGAGGTCCGGACGGGGAGATCGCGCTTTGTTGGACAGCGTCATTAATCAAGCGTCCGAAGATCTGGATCTGCGGCAGACGTTGATGAAGTTTCAGATTCCCACCGAGGCGCCTTAATCAGCAATACCGTTCAATGAAGGTGGGACAGGCTTCGAACCTGTCAAGTTTTATCGAAGTTGTTTTACGTTTCGCCGGGCTGCAGTATGTTCACAGGCTGGAA
>CAYUNP010000154.1:8804-13342 GCA_964446085.1 uncultured Pirellulaceae bacterium | reverse complement strand
CCGTTCCACCATCAGAATTTTCGCGTCGCGGCAATTCGCTTGCGAGCCGTATCAATTTCCAGAATCTTCACTTTCACAATATCGCCGGGAGAGACGATTTCGGCCGGGTCGCTGACATAGGTATTTGAAAGCTGCGAAACGTGGATCAGTGCGTCCTGGTGAACACCAACATCAATGAACGCTCCAAAGTGCGTCACGTTGGTAATCACGCCTTCCAAAACCATGTTGGGCTTCAAATCGTCCATCGAGTTCACTTTCTCGTTGAACTGCACAATCCTGAATTCGCGTCGCGGGTCACGACCGGGTTTTGCGAGCTCCTCAATGATGTCGATCACTGTTGGCATCCCAAACTGCTCGTCCACAAACTTCTCCGGCGACAATTGTGTCGTAACCGCTGCGTTTCCAACCAGCTGTGCTGTTTTCGTGTTCAGTGATTTTGCCATTCGATCAACCAGAGCATAGCTTTCGGGATGGACGGCGGAATTATCCAGCGGCTGAACACCGTCACGAATGCGCAGGAAACCAGCGGCTTGTTCGAAAGCCCGTTTTCCGAGCTTGGGAACTTTGGTCAATTGTTTGCGGTTTGCAAAAGGACCATTTTCATCGCGAAACTGAACGATGTTCTTCGCAATCGCCGGCCCGATTCCGGCAACATGCGACAACAGCGGAGCACTGGCCATGTTCAAATCGACTCCAACCCTGTTCACGCAGGATTCAACAATTCGATCCAGTTGTTTCTTCAGTTTTGGCTGGTTCACATCATGTTGGTACTGTCCCACGCCGATCGTCTTGGGATCCGACTTCACCAGTTCCGCCAGCGGGTCCTGCAATCGCCTGGCAATACTGATCGCACCGCGCACCGTAACATCCAGATCAGGAAACTCTTCGATCGCAATGTCACTGGCTGAATAGATCGAAGCCCCCGACTCACTAACGACCACCTTGTCGATCCTGAGTTTGTTTTCCCTGATCAACTGAGCCACAAAGGCATCGGTCTCGCGGGACGCCGTTCCGTTTCCGATCGCGATCAACTCGACCGAGTGCTTTTTCGCCAGGCTCAGGATTTTTTTCGCGGCTCCAGCAGTGTCGTTTTTCGGAGCCGTTGGATAGATCGTGGCGTTCTCCAAAAATCGCCCGGTCTCGTCGACAACCGCCACTTTACAGCCCGTGCGAAATCCAGGATCGATTCCAATCGTGACTCGTGGACCGGCAGGAGCCGCCAGCAAAAGTTCCTGCAAGTTTCGTGCGAAGACTTCGATCGCCTGTTCGTCAGAACGCTCTTTTAACGACTGCAGAATCGTGGACTCCGTCGCCGGCATCAACAAACGCGAGAAACAGTCGGCAACACAATCGCAAAGATCCCTGTAGAACTCAAACTGGCGATTGTGAACCATACGACGCCGAAGTTCCGGGACTTCACGCTCGTCGTCAAGCTGCAGCGAAACGTTGAACACCCCCTCGGAGGCACCTCGCATGATGGCCAGAAAACGATGAGATGGAATTTTTGAAACGGCTTCGTTGTGATCGATCCATGCTTCGAATTTCGCCGCCTGATCTTTCTTGCCACGTTTGAGTTTACAGTTCACGCGTCCGAACCTGTTCGCTTGCTGCAACAACCACGCCCGAGTCTCCGCATTCTCCGACCAGAACTCGGCAACAATATCCAATGCCCCCGACAAAGCGTCTTTGGTCGTAGGAACCTCTTTTTTCGAATCGACATAGGGTTTCAGAATCGATTCACGAGTGGCGCCAATTCGCTCCTGCTTCAGCAAAATATCCGCCAACGGTTGCAAGCCTCGTTCCCGAGCTGCAGAAGCCCGCGTTTTTCGCTTGGGCTTGAACGGCAGATAGATCGCTTCGAGCGCCGTCAAGTCATCACAGGACTCGATTCTGGATTGCAGATCTTTGGTCAGAAGTCCCTGGTCTTGAATCGATTTGAGAATCGTGGCTTTGCGTTTCTGAAGCTGATTGAACTTTTCGACGAAATCTTCGATCGCACGTAGAGCAATCTCATCGAGGCCCTGAGTTGCCTCTTTTCGATACCTTGCGATGAAAGGAATCGTGTTTCCGTCGGTCAGCAAATCGATAACCGAAACAACCTGTTTTGTGGAAACCTGTAATTCGCCTGCTATCCTGGCCACATGTTCTTTTGAAACCGCAGTCAACTTCTGTTTCGCCATTGCTTACTTGTCGTTTCGTCGATGTTTGATGTAATGGGCACTCAATGTATCCGACTTTTCGATCCCTGGAGACTGGAACCATGTTTTTTCGAACGGCAATGATGCCGCTTCTGGCTGCGATTATTCTTTGTCTTGCCTCGGCAGACATCAACGCTCAAATATTTCCTGGCGGACGTGGATTCAACACCGGCGGCCCCTATGGCATTCAGCGCGGTGGCGGAAACGGATATCGCATCGGTCCGCCGCGGTTTGGCGTTCAATACGGAGCAGGGCAGGGCGTCCGCTATGGAACACCAAACTTCGGTGTTCAGTATGGCGGCGGGCAAGTCCTGCGATACGGCACTCCCAATGCGGGTGTTCGCATCGGTGGCGGAGAGGGCGTCAGAATTGGAACTCGTACCCATGGGGTCCAGTTCGGAACCGGCTTGGGATTGCAGATCGGCAGGATCTATCAACGCGGCTGGTAGCCAGGTTCGTGGCGAGAATCAGACACAAAAAAAGAACCGCTCATGTGTCATCTACACGAGCGGTTCTTTCCTATCTGGGTTACTGACGAAACCCAGGGACCATTCACTACTTTTTCAACATGGAAATCTGACGCGGCGACAACCAATCTCTGAACGACTGGCCTGAAACTCCCGAAGAGTTCAGTTTCGTCCACTGCATCGGTGTCAGGTCAAGCTTGTCCAAACCTGAAGTGTTAATCAGCTGTCTTTTCTGATCACTTGCAGGAGCCCGGCGATAGCCGCCTTTGGGATCAAACAGTTTTACATTTCTCAATCGAGTCTTGTCAGCGACCAACTTGCGATCCGTTTCGGTCGCCAGGTATACAGCCGAAGCACACTCAAACTTTTCAGCTTCAGCAACGAGTTCCAGCAATTTGATCTTCTTATCGTTGTACTTGACAATCACCACTTCACGTCCGTCGTAAAATCCGGCTTCGGTAGCAATGACACCGTCAAGCGATCCGAGCTTCGCTTCACCTGTCCAGAAACAGTACATCGCGAAAGCAGCGTACTTGTTGTCATCGTTTGTCTCGGGAATCAAAACGTTCTGAAGGTAGCCCGGCACGTCTTTACCACTTTTCTCAAGTGCCGCAGCAAGTCGCTTGGCCGTTCCATTGACGGTCCAAACTTTGTCCTTTCGAGGAAGCACATCTGTCAGGCTCGAATCAAGGAACCTCATAACCTGGTAATTCCAGGCTGGTTCTTTGAACTGGTTAAGAATCTGCTTGTCCTTACCGCCTGTGTTATTGTAAATCGCAACGGGAACGAAATTGTCTTCGAGAGCTTCGACAATCAGTGGCTGGGCCAACACCTGCTGGCCATAATCCTGACAGCCCTGTCAGCCAGGGACTTCCTGAAACAGAATTGCGATTGGTTTGTCTTTTTCTTTCGAACTTGAAACTGCTGAATCAAGATCACGCAACCAGTTAACGTCGCCCAACTCCACTGGCTGGTCCTTGGTCGCGGACGTCGACGTGCTGCTTTGAGCATGCGCATAGAAAGCGCTGAAGCCCACGATCAGAATTGCGAATAGTAAACTCTTCATTTGTCAGTACCTTCTAAGTGCTCGATATCAAGTGTCAGGGGACATTGTTGCCCGCTTAGACGACACGTACACCTCACTGCTTTCGAAAAATCAGGGAAACGGGCTTGGCAGTAGCTTTGATCACATAAAAACCGCCTGGACACCTTTCACCGAGCGTTTTCGAGTCAACCAGGGTCCTGCAGCCAGCCCAATCTTCCGCATAGTCGGCAATGCTTGCATTTTCTGTTTGCATCCCGATTCACGTGTTAAGCGTCGGGAAATCCGCGCTTGTAGATCAATGATATTGCGGCACTCACCGCTCCTTCGGTACCCTTCGCCGCCCAAGCTTTCGGAAAATCCGAATTGCTGTCGCAAACATCTTGCGGCAAGACGCCGTATCGGGATGGCCCAACAAACCTGGAACTCCCAGCAAACATGAATGTCACAAAAACAACACGAGCAATCTGCAGCATTCAAATGTGCGCGATCCTGTGCATCGCCAACACGCTGTTGGCGCAGGAATCAGACGTCGGCAACATCGCGCCAACGCCAATCACTCAGAGTCTGATCACGTCCTTTGAGTTGAAACGTTTACTCAACCAACCGCCTCGCAACACAAACCCACCACGTGATGCAAACCCACTTCGTGGACGGCGAACCTTTGGCAGGCCGATTCGTGACACTGCCGTACAACCGGCTTCCTGGCAGGAAGAGGATGCGCATCCGGAAGTCTCCACCGATGGATTCATCGTCAGAAAGCTCCAGGTAAAACCAGTTCCCGAAATCCCTGCACCTGTCCAACGTGCCCAGGCTCAACCCGAAAGCACA
>CAYUNP010000154.1:3575-8704 GCA_964446085.1 uncultured Pirellulaceae bacterium | reverse complement strand
TGATGGGGCCGTTGCCCAATGCTGGTCTCGAGACCTACTGGAACGAACTCGACTTCCTGTCTGAACTCACTGAGCAAACTCTGGGAGCCGAAATTGACAGACGCCAGGCTTCCATCAGATCCCTGACGGGCATCGACGAAGCCTACAGGTCATCGAAGCTTCAAACACTTCAAAATGCAAAAGAATTTTCGCTACAGGCCACTCAGAACGTGACCAAAGCAGCGGATTTTCAAAAACGAATTGCGAACCTCGACAATGATCTCGCCCAATTGAGACTCGAATCAAAAGAACCCATTGATGTTGAGTTGGAACGAATCGACCCGTCCCTCTCGATCGATGCCATGCAAACGAATCTTCGCAACGTCGAGGCTGAACTGGAACACAACAAATCCGAAGTTGGCAAGATCGATGACCAAGTGGAAGATCGCGACAAACGCATGACCGTCATTCCAGATGAACGCGCCAAGTCGCGAGAAAAGCTGGATCTGCTACACAAGGAATTTCTTCAAAAACAGGCAACGGGAACCGAAGATACGATCGAACTTCTGGCGGTTCGGGCTCATGAACTCGAGTTCGAAACCAAGATTCAATCGCTGGATCAGGAAGCAAGTTGGCACGATGTTTCACAGGAGAAACTGCCGCTGGAGAAAACGGTTCACCAACGCAGAATACAACACCTGGAACTTGAGTTAAAAAGATGGAACACGGCGATCACAAATCGCAAAAAGGCAGAGCTCAAAAAAGAAATACAACTGGCGCAAAAAAAAGCCTTTGACACCCATCCGGCACTCCGGGAGTTTTCCGAAAACACGACGAAACTCGCTGAAATCCGCACTGTCCTGGCAACGAAAACTGGTCAAATTGAAGCTGAGAAACTGGTGGTCGACAAACAGAAAACAGAAGTCGACAATCAAAAAACAGAGTTGGACAAATCAATTGAAGAGGTTGGAACTGAAGACAGCCGCGGGCTACTGATTCAGGTTCACCGAAACCTTATCCGTCCCTATGAAGGCATGGCCCGATTCCAGGAACTGGAAGATGAACTCCGCGCGGCTCGTGGACGAAAATTAAAACTCCGCAACGACCGTGAGCTCTTTGACGACCCCAACGCCTACATTCGTGACAAACTGGAAATCGTTCGCGACGAGGAATTCGCAGGCACAACTTTGTTCTCCATGGCACTGGAGGCGATTGAAGCTCATCGTCAGCAGCTCGTTGCGCTCGAAGGCGACAATGAAGAGTACATCAAAGTGTTGGGAGAGTTGCTTCCCAAACGTGAAGACCTGCTCACGGAAATTGCTGCAACGCGGCAACTTGTCGACCAACACGCCCTTTGGGTTCGTAGTGCCGATCCGCTAAGCGTGGAACTGCTTTTGAAATCGCAGGAGGGCGCCAAAGAGTTTTTCGATGTTGGCCAATGGACCGCTCTGGGTTTCTCAGTCGTGGAACACGTTAAAACACGCCCCTACGAGTGTACTCTGGGAGCAATTGGCTTGATGATCGCGTTTGTCGTCGGACACAGGTTCAAAGGATAGACAATGGAAAATCAGGACCTCAATCATCCTCTGGCCGCCGACATTCGTGCGTTCTCCCGGTTTTATCCTGCCATCGCAAGCGCTGTTCATACCGTTTGCAAAGCGTCGATGTTGCCGTTGATAATGCTGATTGTCGCATGGCAAATGGCCCCAGCTTATGAATTGATGACACTCAAAGGCAGTGTGTATCATGCCATTCTGGTCATTGTGCCTCTGCTGTTTCTTTCGATGTTGCTATTGCACACCTTTCGCAGCAATGGACTGGCAGAAAAACACTTCGGCTGGGCGCATCCATTGTGTCGCGGAATTCACATCGGGATGCACTGCGTGATCTGGCTTGCGCTTCCGCTGAAGTTCTTTTGCGAAGCACTGGAAACGTTTCAAAACGGAAACTGGTACGACTCCCTGGGACGACTGTTTTTCGTGGCAACACTCGCCGCGATTTCGTTGGCCCTGTATTTCATTTGCCGCGGCATCAACCAGTGGCGAGACGAAATCATGAAAGCCAATGGACTTTCCCGAACACGTGCTCAACGCCGCCAGTATCGCGAAAGCCTGCTCAGTGGTGGCCCCGTCGATGTTGACATGTTGACGTCAAACGGATGGAAAGCATCGCTGCGCAGGTTTTGTCTGCTGCTCGTTTCACTGCTGCCAATGGTATTCGTTGGTCTTTCGGTTGCCGGATTTCAATTTACCGCCATCCAGATGACCAGGCGAGCAATCTGGACCGTGTTGCTGGCTGGACTGGTCGCGATCGTGACTGGCCTGATCAGTCGCATGTTGCTGGTGACGCAGTTTCGAGTGAAGCTGCGACAGCTCAAACGGAATGAAACGGGCCATATCGGTGAAGAAGAATCGATCAACATTGGAGAGATTTCCCAACAGGTGAATCAACTACTCAGAGCCACCGCCATCGTTGCCGTCGTGGTAATCGGTTGGCAAATCTGGTCCGAAGTTTCACCTACGATTCGGTTTCTGGACAGTGTGACGCTGTGGCACGGAGAAAATGCTGCCGGTGAAGTCGTTGCCTACTCGTGGACCGACATGTTGATGGCCTTGGGCACACTTTGCATCACCTGGGTTCTCAGTCGAAACCTTCCCGGCCTGCTGGAATTGACTCTGATCGACCGCTTACCGTTGGACAAAGGTGGACGCTATGCGATCTCGTTTGTTGTCCGCTACCTGGTTGGACTGCTTGGAATTCTTCTGTCCTGTTACGTCGTGGGCTTTTCCTGGAACAGCGTTCAGTGGCTTGCCGGTGCACTTGCCCTGGGCCTTGGATTTGGATTGCAGGAAGTGTTTGCCAACCTCGTTTCTGGAATCATCATCCTGATCGAACGACCGATCCGCGTCGGCGACTTTGTCACCATCAACGGCATCACCGGCAACGTGACGCAAATGCAGCTTCGTGCCACAACGATTCGCGACCTGGACATGCGAGAACTGATCGTGCCCAACAAAAAGTTCATCACCGAAGATGTGATGAACTGGACGTTGTCCGACAAAATGTCCCGACTGATTCTGGATGTCGGCGTGGCTTACGAATCGGACACGAAGAAGGTCGAAGACACGTTACTGTTGATCGCAGAACGTCATCCCCTGGTCCTGCGTCGACCAATTCCAGAAGTTGTTTTCGAGACCTTTGGCGATTCGACCTTGAATTTTCAACTTCGAGTTATCCTGCCCAAACGTGAGCTTTTTCCTCGCGTGAAACACGAACTGAACATGGCGATCAATGCCGAGTTTAAGGAACTGGGCATTGAGATTGCGTTCCCCCAACGGGAAATCCGTGTCAAGACAGACGAGCAGGCAATGATTTTGGGTTCGCAGCGCAAGGTGGCATAGGCTTCCAGCCTGTGGACATTATGTCGGCGCGATCACAGACTGGAGCGTTGGAAGCCTATGCTCGTGCCCATGCTGTATCATCGAAGGCCACGACACCGGCGCAACGTACTGCAGGAATTGCGACCGCGTGCTGTAGAAGGTGGCATAGGCTTCCAGCCTGTGGACATTATGTCGGCGCGATCACAGACTGGAGCGTTGGAAGCCTATGCTCGTGCCCATGCTGTATCATCGAAGGCCACGACACCGGCGCAACGTACTGCAGGAATTGCGACCGCGTGCTGTAGAAGGTGGCATAGGCTTCCAGCCTGTGGACATTTCAAAGCCTTGGCAAGCGAACCGAAAACTGCCAAAATCCAATCCTTCGAGGTTGTGATTTTTGAAGTTGTTGTTCGTCGTCGCCTGCAAGCGGAATCGATTCGGTTAAATTCCGGCCAAAGCCATACGACGAATATCGAAACGAAACCGATAAACGGCGCTTTCCAAAAACTCGCAACCTCTCCAGGATGCTTTGTCCCACGGAGGGAGTCGGTGCCAGCGCTGCTCAAAACACGCAAGAGAGAATTCGAAGGGCTTGGCCCCTCCATTCTGTCTCGCGTTGCGCGTGAAAAAACGTCTGGCGCTCCGATCCCCAAAGACCGCATGCAAGCCCGCGGCATGCTGCATGACCAGTGTCCCATCACGCCAGGAGTTTACGCCTGGCTCGATGACAATAATCAGATTTGCTACGTCGGCAAATCAAAATGTCTTCGGAAACGTCTGCTGTCCTATTTTGCAAAGAACCCTGCGGACAAGAAAACCATCCGCATCCGGCAACACAGCCAGCGTCTGGTTTGGGAACCTGTCTCGCACGAGCTACTTGCGCTAATTCGCGAACAGGAGCTCATTTATCGTTGGCGTCCCGAATTCAACACCCAGGGCCAGCCCGTAAAACGTCAGCCGGCGTTTTTGTGCATCTCTGGCGGCGTGGCGCCAAACGTTTTCTTCACGCGCCGCGTCAATTCGAATTCTGAATTCTCGATCGGACCAATTTCCGGTACGGGCAGACTGCGAGCGGCGGTCGACAGCATGAACCAGATTTTCCAACTGCGAGACTGTCCTGACAAGACGCAGTTTTCCTGGAACGAACAACTGAAACTGTTCGACCTTGCCGCTTCTGCGAAGTGCATTCGATTCGAGTTAAACTCCTGCCCTGGTCCCTGTGCCGGACTCTGCGACCGGAAGGACTATTTTGCCAACGTTCAGAAAGCGATGGACTTTTTGCTGGGCGGCGTGACATCAAAGCAAACTCTGGACCAACTGCAGACGAAAATGAAAGAAGCTTCGCTGACGCAAAGTTTCGAACGGGCAACGGTGCTGAGAGATCACTTCACGAACTTGCGTTGGCTCTCGAATCGACTGAAGCAGCTTGAATCGGCACAGCGAACACTCAACGGCGTGCTTCCAATCAGCGGCAAGAACTATCAAAAATTGTGGCTGGTGCTGCGAGGTGGACGGCTGGTTGGATCGGCCGCAGCGCCCCGCGATGAACAACGCCGAACCACTGCGACCGAACGTCTTGAGAAGATCCAACAACAGGAACCGGAATTGCCAACGAATCTGATGGAGATGAATCTGCAAATGATCGTCATGTCCTGGTTTCGGAAGTATCCCAAATACAAAAAGCAATTGCTCAGCTTCGATCAAGCGATCGAAGCTTGCCATCAACACGCTTGAGTTCCGCAGGAACAGCTGCATTTGCGTTCCGAGGGA
>CAYUNP010000154.1:0-3475 GCA_964446085.1 uncultured Pirellulaceae bacterium | reverse complement strand
GCATGACCCAAAAGCCCAAGTCGCGAAGCGACGGCATGAATTGGCCAATCGTATGAACGTTCCACGCCTCATGCCATCGCTTCGCGATTCCGGATCGCGACCAATCCAGTTCCCCGGATTCGCATCCAGGGCTAACGCATGTCGTTCCTCCGGAACTGGGGTATGCATGGGTTTCCCGGGAACTGTCGCGACGCATTACCGCTGGGAGATCGTGAACGACCTGTTATCATGATCCGCTTTCAAATCGCCATTGGCCCAGCTGACTTTTCCCATGACCGTACGCACTCGATTCGCTCCCTCTCCGACCGGCTACCTTCACATCGGCGGAGTCCGCACGGCGTTGTTTAACTGGCTGCTGGCGCGTCAGGCTGGCGGACAGTTCATTCTTCGCATCGACGACACCGATGACAAACGCAATCAAAAAGAAGCCCTCCAACCGATCCTTGACGGCTTCCGCTGGCTGGGGCTCGACTGGGACGAAGGCCCTGAAGTCGGCGGTCCGCATGGACCTTATTTCCAGTCAGAGCGATTGGACAAGTATCAAGCCGCCGTTGCCAAGTTGATCGCGTCGGGTCACGCCTATCGTGACTTCTCCAAACCTGAAGAGTTCACGGCTCAGCGGGAAGCCGCAGAGAAAGCAAAGGTTCAATTCCACTACGATCGCAAATGGATGGCGGAAACGGACGAGCAAGCTGCTGCTTTCGAAGCCGAAGGGCGCAAGTCCGTGGTGCGACTGAAGATGCCTCGCGAAGGAACCTGCGAATTCAAGGATCATGTCCGTGGCGACATGTCGATCGAGTGGGCAACGGAATCCGATCACGTCATCCAACGAGCCAACGGCACCAGCACGTACCACCTGGCCAATGTGGTCGACGATCATGACTTCCAGATCACGCATGTGATTCGCGCCGTTGAGCACCTTTCCAACACGCCGCGACAAATCTTTATCGCTCAAGGTCTCGGCTACGACCTGCCGCAGTACGCTCATATTCCATTCGTCGCCGAACCGGGCAGCAAGAAGAAGCTCAGCAAGCGAGACATTGAAAAGTATCTCAACAACAAAGACTTCAAACGACTGTACACTTCTGGCGCCAACATCGCCGATCGAATCGGGCTTGAGACCAGTCCAGCGACATTCAATCCGGTGCTGGTGGACTTCTACGAAGAAGCAGGCTTTCTCCCGGACGCAATCAACAACTACCTGCTACTGCTCGGTTGGTCGCTGGATGATTCGACGGAAGAGTTTTCACGTGAAGAGATGATCGAGAAGTTTTCTCTGGAGCGAATCGTAAAGTCTCCTGCAAGTTTCGACCCGCAAAAGCTAACCGCGTTTCAGGGTCGGCACTTCAACGACCTACCAGACAAGCGCAAGATCAAGATGTGCATTCCGTATCTGCAAAAGGCTGGTTTGCTACCCGATCCGGTCGATTGCGACGTGACTTTAATCACTCAAGTCATCGAAGCCGCTGGCGATCGTTTGGTGATGGCCGGCGACATTTTGAACTTCGACGACTTCTTCCGTGCCGACGACTGGGAGATTGAGTACAACGACAAAGCATTTCAAAAACGATTGGTGAAACCGGAAAACGCAGCGTCGCTGCTAGAGAAATGTCGCGACATGCTTGCCGAGACCCCCGACTACACTGCTGAGCCATTGGAAACCGCCATTAAAGCCTGGTGCGAAACCGAGGGCATCGGAATCGGCGACATCATCCACGCACTCCGCGTCGGCACGACAGGGAAGGGCGGCGGATTTGGAATGTTCGACACGCTGGCGATCCTGGGCAAAGAAAAAGTGACGCAGCGAATCGATCAGACTTTGGCGAAACTGGGTTCAGCGTAGCCAACGATACTTCGGTGTCGGACCGGAGCTGTCGTAATATGGACCTGCCCCTGTTTTCGTTGCCACTTGCTATCGCTCGCAATCAGCAATGGAGCGTTTCTTGCCTTGATCAACAGTTCGCGCTCGGTAGTAGAGCGTTACACGTACGCCGAACGATTCTGGCAGCTGACGGCTCCACCGTCCGTGCAATCAGTAACTACAATATGGATAACGGATTCACCTCCAGAAGACATGAAACCGAGACGGGCTTGATGTATTTCAGGGCAAGATATTACGATCCGGGTACGGGTGAGTTTATCAGCAGAGATCCGCTCGAATACGTCGATGGGATGAGCCAGTATCGTGGGTATTTCATGCCGGGCACTGTTGATCCAGATGGAAGAATTAGCATTGAGATCAAACCTGGAGGAGGCAATACAAAAAGAAAAAAATGCACGGGTAACAAAAAAGTCTTCCAACAATGGAAGTTTATTCTTTCGACAAAAGCGCCCGAACCGGGGAGTTTCAATTTTGAATTCAAATGCTGTGAATGTTTTGGCAGGGATAAGTCTTTCAGTGCAGGCGCTAGTCCGAAAAAAGGAAAGAAAAAGAAATGAAGAGTTTGTTGTTTAAGATTTTTGCCGCGGGACTCATGGTGTTCTTACTGTCCTTCGAATTGTTCGGGCAATTACCTCGGCCGAAAGAAGCTTATTTTTCGGCACAGGGGTATCGCCAACTCAACGGAGTAAATGGCTTGTTTGAAGGATTGGGCAAGGCCGAGATTGAATCCCTCAAGTATCGCCCAAATCTCAATATTTCTGTTTATGCAGCTTGGGTCTTATGTGAGCAAAATTGCAAGTCCAAAGGAATTGAATCGGACAAAGCAATGCAACTCAGTTTTGCGGACTTTCTATCTGGAAGGCTCAATTGCAAAGTTCCAGATTGGTGGAAACAGGAGATGGGTCAGCACTTATTCCGAAAAGGAATACTGTCTGGGATGCTTGGAGAATTTGTTGAATACGACTTCAAGAAGACGAACGAAATCCGCCACCCTCTCGACTTGACTTTGCACGTGCTCGACAAGAACAAATTGCGGGTGTCGAAAGCGGGAAAAGAGTACTCAGTAAACTGGGATCGTGATGATGGTGAATACACACTGGACGAGATTCTTACGAGTGTTGATTTGATGCCGTTGACTGATGGCGGAATTTTGTTTTGTATAGCAGACTACAACGCAGTATTCCTCTGTCGTCGTGATGAGAAAGGGCGTACCCTTTGGCAAAGAAAATTTAGTTCTAAAGTGCAACGTGCACTCTTAGGTCGCCGCCCGTTCTCAAATAACAGCTTCTCGAAAATCGCAATTTCAAATGGAAATGTATGCGTATTCGGAGGAAACTCGACAGGCAAATACGTTGGTTCCTATGAATTATCCACAGGCGATGTAGTTCTTGAGTTTACAACTTTTTTCTCTCTGGCAGACAAGAATTCGAAAGAATCTAACGAAGAGGGGAAAACAAAGGGGATTGCGCCAAGAAGCTTGGGAAAGGAGGAGGATACCGATGTGAATTGAAATCTGGACAAGAATAAGGTACCAGGAGCGAATGGCACTTAAAGTTCATTTGGCTTTGTGTTCCCCGAGTTGATACTGCTTTC
>CAYUNP010000153.1:0-13497 GCA_964446085.1 uncultured Pirellulaceae bacterium | reverse complement strand
CAGAAAGCTCCCCTGATGCGGAAATGCCGCGCGCAGAGCCGCCAAGGCGCAGAGGGCATGCAAATAAATTATGCTGCGGTTTCTTTCTTTGGGCTTTACTGCGTTCCATCACACAGAACTCTGCGCCTCTGCGTCTCTGCGCGCGGCCTCGTCCGACTGACGGACCACCAGAAAGCTCCATTGATGCGGAAGGACCGCGCGCAGAGCGGCCAAGGCGCAGAGGACATCAAATAAATTATGCTGCGGGTTCTTTGGGGCTACTGCGTTCCATCACACAGAACTTCGCGTCTCTGCGGCTCTGCGCGCGGCCTCGTCCGACTGACGAACCACCAGAAAGCCTCGTGATACCTCGAAATTCCAGCGTTTCAACCCCGAACCGACGTTTGAGATGCTGGTCTCAATACCTATACTTTGCGGCTTGCGATCGCGATTTGTAACTGCGGCCAAACCTTCACCCCAAAGCAATATCATCCAATGACTAGTGTCAAACTCCCCGACGGAAGCGTAAAAGAATTCGAAAATCAGGTGACTGTCAAAGAAGTCGCCAAAAGTATCGGCCGAAGCCTGGCGAAAGCAACGCTGTGGGCCGAAGTCGATGACCAACCCGTAAAGCTGGACTATGAGATTCCCGCTGGCCAACAGGTCGATCTCAAACTCATCACGAAAACCGACGCCGCCGCACTCTCAACGTTACGACACAGTTGTGCTCACGTGATGGCTCGCGCTGTCATGCGAATCAAGGACAGTTGCCAATTGGCGTTCGGTCCGTCGCTGGAAAACGGATTCTACTACGACATCAAATGCGATCCGCCGCTAACGGAAGAGGACTTTCCGGCGATCGAAAAAGAGATGCAGAAGCTGATCGATCTCGATGAGCCCTTTGAACGCATTGTCAAAGAACGTGAAGATGCAATTCAGATCTGCAAGGACATGAAGCAGGAATTCAAAGTCGAACATGTCACTGAAGGTTTGGCTGAAGATGAAACGCTCTCGTTCTATCAGCAAGGTGAGTTCCTTGACCTTTGTCGTGGCCCGCACATTCCGACACCCAAAACGATTGGTGCCTTCAAGTTGATGACCCTTGCGGGAGCGTACTGGAAAGGCGATCAGGATCGTGAACAACTGCAGCGACTTTACGCCACGGCTTTCTTCACCCAGAAAGAACTCGACGCGCACCTCGAAGCACTCGAAGAAGCAAAGAAGCGCGATCATCGTGTGCTGGGACGCAAACTTGGACTCTTTCATATCGATGAAATGGTCGGACAGGGTTTGATCCTGTGGACGCCCAAAGGAGCCTTTGTCCGTCAGCAGTTGCAGGATTTCATTTCTGCGCATCTGCGCCGTCAGGGTTACGACCAGGTTTTCACTCCGCACATCGGAAAGTTGGACCTGTACAAAACCAGCGGTCACTTTCCGTACTATCAGGAAAGCCAGTACCCTGCCCTCGTTGATCGTGAGCATCTGGCGAAGATGGCTGGCGAAGGCTGCACTTGTGGTGAACTGTCAAACAAAATGAGCGATGGTGAGATAGAGGGTTATTTGCTTCGGCCGATGAACTGCCCGCATCACATCAAAATCTACGATTCGCAGCAGCGAAGTTATCGCGATTTGCCAATTCGGCTGGCCGAGTTTGGAACCGTTTATCGCTATGAGCAGTCGGGCGAGATCGGTGGGCTGACTCGAGTGCGTGGATTTACGCAGGATGATGCTCACCTGTTTGTCACGCCAGATCAGGTTGCCGATGAAGTTCGCGGTTGCCTTGAATTGGTGAAAACGGTGTTCGCAACAATGGGAATGGACGACTACAGCGTTCGAGTTGGCCTTAGGGATCCGGATTCAAGCAAGTACGTCGGAGATCCTGGTGACTGGGACAAAGCCGAAGCAGCCTGTCGTGAAGCGGCCGAATCGTTGGGCAAACCATTTACTGAAGAAGCTGGCGAAGCAGCGTTCTACGGACCAAAAATCGACTTTGTGGTTAAGGATTGTATTGGGCGATCGTGGCAGTTGGGAACTGTCCAGGTCGATTATAACCTCCCGGTTCGATTCGATTTGAACTACACGGGGGCTGACAACCAGCAGCACCGCCCGGTCATGATTCATCGTGCTCCTTTTGGGTCGATGGAGCGGTTTATTGGTGTTCTAATCGAGCATTTTGCGGGAACCTTTCCGCTTTGGCTGGCTCCTGAACAAGGGCGGATTCTCACTGTTAGCAACAAAGCAGAGCGATATGCTCGCGACGTTGAAGAGCAGATGATTTCGTCCGGCTTGAGAATCACAGGCGATTATCGCAGTGAAAAACTGGGTGCCAAGATTCGTGACGGACGTTTTGACCTCTTGCCCTACCTGTTGATCATCGGTCCGCGGGACGCCGAAAACGGCACTATATCGATTCGTGATCGGTATAAAGGGGACCTTGGTGCGATTTCGGTTTCCGAATCGATTGCCATGATGGTCAAGGAAGTTGCCGACAAGACCGTTCGCCAACATGAGGCGACTGCCTAGTTGAATCGCCAGCAGATTTGCAGGAAAATCAATGAATCGTCCCGTCGATATTGACGGCGGAATGTAAACTAACCAATAATCTGTTACATCTGCGGGGTACCTGCAGGTGTAGCGACCTGCTGCGGCATTGAAGTTCGCCGTGGCTATACCATTACTTTTTATGAGGAACCAACAATCGCAAAGAAGCAGCAGAACCGGATCAATGATCAGATCCGAATTACCCCGATCCGGGTTATTGACCAGGACGGCACTCAGTTAGGAGTTATCTCAACAGCAGACGCTCTCAAAAAAGCCCAGGACCAGGGGCTCGATCTGGTCGAAGTCGCACCGGAAGCCAAGCCTCCCGTTTGTCGAATTATGGACTTTGGAAAGTTCAAGTACGACAAGAGCAAGCGGACTTCAAAGAACAAGGCTCATCAAACCAAGCTCAAGGAGATTCGTGTTCGGCCCAAAACAGGTGAACACGATATCAACTTCAAAGTCAAAAAAGCAATCGGCTTTCTTCAGCACAACGACAAGGTCCAGGTAACGGTTCTGTTTCGTGGTCGCGAAATGGCCCACATCGAAGAGGGCCGCAAGGTGATGGAAGGAATCATTGCCCAGCTTTCCGAGTTCGGCAAAGTTGAAAATCGTCCTTCGCAACAGTCACGAAAAATGATCTGTACAATTTCGCCGTTGAAGTCATAGACGTTGTCGATCTGTCGACACAAAAAAACGCCACGTCAAATAGACGTGGCGTTTTTCGTTGTGAACAATCCGCGTTTCTGCCTAGAAGCAGAACTCAATTCCGTAGTACCCACCGCCGAGAATGAGACTTCCGTTGCTGTTGGCTCGCAAGAGCTCATCCGGGTCAGAGAAGTCGAACGGAATTTGGTCTGCTGCCAGAGCAACGCCGCTAACTCCGAGTGCACGGAATCCCAAACGGATCCGAGCGCGATTTGAGAGGTGGTAGAGAATTCCAAGGTCTATCTCACCGAGGAATGCAAGGTCGTTCTTTTCATCTTCGTAGCTGAACGGACGACCTGCTGCCAGGCCAGAGTTGACTTGAGCAATTTCGCCATTGCCATCGGTGAGGTTCTGAAGTGTGTTGATGTTGTTGTTGAACAGACCGCCTTTGAAGCCACTGAACAATCTCAGCTTCGGACTGAGGCACAGTTCGTTGCGAGCTCCCAACTGGAATCCGAGCAATGTGTTGCGGGCTTCCAGGTTGTAGAAGAAGTCTGGCGGAACGAGTGGGAATTGATTGGTGTCGATCGATGCAGAGTACTGAAGTGACTCGTCGAACTGGAACCAGCGGAATCCTGCCAGCAACTCATAGAATCCTGTTCGCTTTCGTTTGGTGTGGAAGGTTCCACCGTTGCGAAGGAAGTTGAATTCAAGGTTGTTGATGTCAGTTTCCCGTGTGATCGTCTGGGAAATCGTGTTGGAGTAGATGTCCAGCAGATCACGCCCGGAGGATACATGGGTCAAACGATCAAAGCCACGAATGTTGGTCGCCACGTTGAAACCCGTCAGGGTGGCCGCTGCTCTTCCCGGGTTCAGTGCCCAGTAAGCGACTTCGAAACCGCCACCACGCTGGTTGCGAGATGCAAAGTTGAGGCCGTAGCCATCAAAGTTTTGCTCATCAGCGTCGTTGGTGAAGAGCGTGTCGCCTGATGGATTCCGGGCCAGAAAACGGTTGTCTTCGTAGTCACGCTGGAAATTCAGGCCGGTGATGCCAAACGTATAGTTGCGTCTTGGGCGACTGCGACCAGTGTTGACAGCGACTGGAGCTGAGTAAACGGCCGACTGGTAAACCGGGGCAGAATACACTGGAGCAGAGTAGACAGGTGAAGAATAGACAGGTGCTGAGTAAGCTGGTTGAGCAACCACTCCACTTACAACACCGTTGTAAATCGGAGCCGAAGTCGCCACGCCCGAGCCAACAAAGTTGCTGCCGGTATCGAAGCTGCCAACAGAGCCGACTACCGATTGGCCAGGAGCCGCAGGAATACCGACTGCTGGAGGAGCGGAAATCGTAGGAATTGAGCCCTGAATGATTCCCGCATCGCGAGAACCGCTACCCTGAGACACTTCACCCTGAATGATGCCGCCACGAGTTGCGCTTCCTTGCGATATGTCGCCTTGAATGATGCCACCACGAGACGCGCTACCCTGTGTAGGCCCGCCTTGAATGATGCCACCTTGAACAGCGCCGCCCTGAACGAAACCACTGCCACCTTGAACCGTGCCGCCCTGAATGAAACCGTTGCCGCCTTGAACAGCGCCGCCCTGAATGAAACCGTTGCCACCTTGAACAGCGCCGCCGGGGGCGAAGCTACCGCTTCTGGACGCACTTCCCTGAGCCAGGGCACCTGGATCAAAGGTTGCCCCTTGAAGGGGTGCCGAGCCTAACGCATTTCCATAACCTGCACGCGACAAGATCGACTGGTACGAACCAATTGCTGATGGTTGGTTCCAGTTGGTCTGGGCGTTGGCAGAGCCGACCATTGTCACCAAAGCAACAAGCGTCAACCAGTTTTGCCACATCCGTTTCATCACAAACTCCTTTTTGGGTCGATGCGATCCGCCAACGAGAATGGGATCGCTTCTTGGATTGTTCACGGGCGTTGAATCGCTAGTACTGTCTCACGGATAAACCGAACGAAACTCACCATGCGTATATTCATTACGCCGCGTGCAACTGACATCGTCCGCAGAACCGGATTAATCAGAGTCTTAATGGCGTTGGAACCGGAAAATCCGGAATAGCTCCCTCCAAAACCGGCATTTTCGTTAAAGGTAGCCCCGGCTGCCTATTTTGACGTTTCCCAATTTACCCAATCGAACTTGGTTTCGAGGTTATTGGCTGTGGGGTCTCGGTCTTTCGGGTCTCACCGCAGGATTACATTACCGCTTGGAACAGGAGGGACTGCGTGCGGCAAGCGAAACCTTGGTTGCGACTTTCGAAGGCCGACGTCCAGGACGCGCGCAAAAAAAGCGGATGAAACAAAGTTCATCCGCCCTGAATTCTGATCAGTTGATCAAGCAGTTAACTACTTACCGCCAGGGATTCCAAACGGTGATGAAAGACCCTTTTGAGGTTTATCTTTCATGGCCTTGGGAGCAATCTTCTCACCACGCATTTTGGCAACCGAGTTCAGCAAATCGGTGGACATCGTTTCGCAGGCCTCCTGCAACTGTGATGTGTAGCTCTCAATCTGAACTTCCGACTCATCCATCTTGTCAAGATTGACAACTCCGATGTTTGAGTCTTCCTGCATGAACTCATCCATGCGAAGTCCCAGTGCAGTGAGTCCAGTCTTGTGACGGTCAGTTGCAGTCTCTTTAACAGCTTTGAGCTCCAGTAATTCCTGGACGGTGAAAACAACCAGCTTCATGCGACGTCGAGTCAGGTTCAACTCATAGTTGGGCAATTCGACGATCGGCTTTGGTGGGCCCATCATTTCCATGTTCTTGTTGCCACTGCCCATGTTCTTGTTGCCGCTGCCCATATTCTTGTTGCCGCTGCCGCCCATGTTCTTGTCGCCACTACCGCCGCCACTCATGTTCTTGTTGCCGCTTCCTCCGCCACCGGAATCCAAACCGCCTGACATTCCCATGCCCATGCCACCGCTCAAGCCGCCGCCTCCGGACATCATGCCTGCGCCAGCCCCGCCTCGCATGTTGGCTCCGCCTACGGGAGCGTTGGAGGAATTTTCATAGTTGGTACCAGTCACTTCGAGGTCCACGTTTTCCCAAAGGATATTGTCATAGACCAGCTCTTCCACATTCGCCTTGATGAGCTTGGCTTCCTCACTGAGCGATTGGGATGCGAAATTCAAGGACGTCTCGATAAGGGCATTGATCTTCTCGGCTCCGATGTTCTCCAGTGGCAATCGTTGCAAAGCACGGATCGCTTCGAGCTTGACCCACTTGGACGACTTGTTGTCTTTGGCGATCGTTGCAGCGAGTCGATCAAAGTAATTCTGGGTTTCACTTGCCAAACCAATTTGGCTCATGAGTTTGCAGGACTTGCTGTACTTCCAGCGATTGAGATCTTCTTTCAGTTCCGGATCTTCGGCAGTGATCGAGTCCAGCATCGCGGTTACCGACCGCATCAATGAATCTTTTCGGTCGTTAGGGATTCTTGGGCTGTTCACCGCGGCATCAACTTCGACATGTCGCAGAATTCCCGAGAACGCTGAGACCTTGACGAATTCAGGATAATCGCCAGCCCAGATCGCAGCCAGAGAATCGAACGCCGCCATCGAAGGTCGAGGCGCCGTTTTTGTTGATCGAACCAACGGAGAATCATCCAGTCGGCTCATCAGCACAACCGCATTCACGCGGGCAGAAGGTGAGAGTCTTTTATTGTCCACCAGTTCCTGCAGGCCAGGCAAAATGATGTTTTCAATTAATGGTCGGCGAGATGCTCCGACATACTTTGTTCCCAGGTAGGCACGATCAAAGTTGTATCGCAGCTTCCCGGCTTCCTTCAGGTTTTCCTCCAGTGTCATTGAAGGGAAAACGTAGCCCTGGAAATATTCCTGAGTTGTCGCGGATTCGATGTTGCCACCAGAAAGAAGAATCGCCTGGATTGCCTTGAGCTCATTCCGCGCCGCCGTTCGGGCTGCACGATTTCTTTGGCTGAGCTCACGACGATTTTCAGGATCAGAATCGATTTCTTCCTGAGGAATCAATTGGTACTTCTCGGCAATCGGAAGCTCTTCAAAATCCTGCTGCTGTGCCTGCCCAGAGGACGAAGCCAGAATCGCGAATGTCGTGGCAACTGCGAACAGTCCCATCGCGCGAAACAGAGGAAAACGAACGACGAATTTTGAATGGCAGGAGAAACTCATGGAAACCTCAATAATCGATATCTGCACCGACCCAACGGTGGACTGAGGACATTCTGGCGAAAATGTCCCTGTAAACACAGGATACTTGTCCAATGACGCCCTCGCCAATGGAAACAGCGACATAAGGGCGACTTTACAACGAACACCTGCCAACGCGAACCGTCAGAGAACCTGTAGGACGCAAGCAACTTGGCAGAGCCAATTGAGCTTTCACCAAATCCGGCAGATTCCGTATATTTGGAATCGCAACACACCAAACCATCCCGTGAGGAAAGCCGACGATGTTCCGATTCAAACTTATGCTAATTGCTTGCCTCGCCTTGATGGCAGGGCCTCAAGACAAGGTCGAATCTATACTATCTTGTACGACGCAGCAAAGTCAGGAAAGTTCCCAGCCAGCTGCCGCCACAAAAGCCGAAGAAGCACAAATCTCGGCCGAAGTCGCTCAAATCATGGCAATTCGTGCCCAACTTGGAGGAGGCATCGCCAAAACATTGGGAGATCTTTCACTGGAAATGCCCGGGAAAAAGGCGGAGACCGTTCCAAATAACACAAAGACACTCAGTCTCGAACAGGCGTTTGCAGAGAAGCTGGCAGAACAATCGCGGAGCTATGTCGCCAAGAAGATTTCCAGGCAAACCGTAATGGCGAGGGCAGTGCCGAAATCAGGTGCTCGAATCAGTCCTGAAAAAAGTGAAGCAGTCCGACACGCAGCCCGGATGCTCGAAGAAGCCGCTGCCCTCCTTGAAGAGGCGGAACAATATCAGCAAGCCGATTCGGTGCGGACAACCGCAGGTGAACTTTGGCGTTCTGCTCGGGCACGCTGAAGCCGCTTGAAGGCGACGCCAGAATTTCCTTTTCCGACATGACTTGATCGGATATCATGGATTAACTTCTGTCCGTCTCCCGCAGGACCCGGAAAACTGCCGCCAAGGTGGACCAATTGGATAGATTTTCCAATTCAAAAACCTTGGCAATTGCGGTAGTGCTGGGTTTGATTTAGGCTCAACCTGAGAGGTTGCAGCTGTTTTTTCCGGACGCTGGCCACTTTTGCGCCGGATTTTCAGCATGTTGCCAAACGTATTTGTGAGGGAAGACTATGGCACTCGACGGTTTCGGACAATTTCTGGTCAAAAACAAACTGATCACCAAGGATCAGGTGCTCGACGCGGATAGCTTGGCGCGGCAGAACAAGATTAGCCTGTTGGAGGCGATTGTTCAGCGTGGCTATCTCGGTGACGTTGAAGTCACTCAGGCGCTGGCCAAGCATCATCGAATGGAATTCGTCGATTTGAACGAAGTTGAGATTCCCGAATCGGTAATCGAGTTGATGCCCGAAACAGTGGCTCGTGAAAATGCGGTGATTCCGCTGTCAGAGACCGGTACTGGCGGTTTGCGGGTTCTCATGAGTAACCCCAATGACGTGGATACCATCGAGAACCTTCGCTTTATTCTTAATCGCGACGTTTCGGTGGCTCTGGCTCCCAAATCCATGATTATCGGAGCGATCAATACAAGCTACGGACAGATGGAGGGTGAATCTGCTGACTCCATCCTGCAGGAATTCACCGATACCGCGATCGACTTCACTGAAACGGTCGATGACGGCGACGACATGAACAAGGACGAAGTCGACGATAGCAGCAGTGCGATCGTTCGTCTGGTCCAACTGATGGTCGGTGAGGCCGTTCAGGTTCGTGCCAGTGATATTCACGTCGAGCCATTCGAAGACCGGGTTCGGATCCGATATCGGATTGACGGCGTGCTCCACGAGCGAGATACGCTGCCAAAGCGTCAGTTGGGAGCCATTATCTCCCGTATCAAGATTTTGGCCAAAATTGACATCGCCGAACGCCGTCGCGAGCAGGATGGCCGCATTAAGGTCTCTGTGGGTGAAAAAGAGCTCGATCTCCGGGTTAGTATCATTCCCACTAACAACGGACAGTCAGCCGTTCTCCGATTGCTTGATAAGGACAACATTAAGATCGGAGTAAGACAGTTAGGCTTTTCTGAGGCGACCTACAAAACGTTCATGGACCTGACCAGAAGGCCCAACGGAATTATCCTCGTAACGGGCCCAACCGGATCTGGCAAAACGACCACTCTCTACGCTGCCCTCAACAGCCTCAATCGGCCCGATCGCAAGATCATCACCGCCGAGGATCCGGTTGAGTATTACCTCCCTGGAATCAACCAGGTTGAGGTGAGACACAAGATCGGATTGGACTTCGCAAGGATTATTCGCTCGATGTTGCGTCAGGCTCCGAACGTGATTCTGGTTGGAGAAATGCGTGATGCGGAGACAGCTTCGATGGGAATTCAAGCGTCTCTTACAGGACACTTGGTTTTTAGTACACTTCATACGAACGATGCGCCCACTGCGATCACTCGAATGATCGACATTGGTGTGCCCGGATACTTGGTCGCCAGTAGCGTTGTGGCAATTCTGGCCCAGCGACTGGTGAGGACAATTTGCAAGAAATGCGGAGCTCCACACACGCCACCAGATCACGTTATCCAGGAAGCTGGGCTGACTGCAGAAGATATTAAGGACGCCACATTCCGTCGAGGAAAAGGCTGTAATGCCTGCCAAAAAACGGGCTTTCGGGGGCGACTCGGTATCTACGAAATGTTGATCATTGATTCCAAAGTTCGCCAAATGATCTTTGATGATACCCCCACAAACGTGGTGCGTGAGTACGCGATTAGCAAGGGAATGGCCACGCTCTACAAGGACGGCTTGGACAAGGTAATGGCGGGTGTTACCACCTTCGACGAAGTTTTCCGCGTCGCCAAGCGAACTGAGCAGGATTGATCGAAATAGGCAGTTTGTAGCTCAGGTTGCAGATTTTGAGGCCAAATCGTCATTTTTGGGCGAATTTCTTGGATCTTTGAGGTCCAGTGCGAACAATACCAGCGGTCAACGAAGGCAGGCCGCTTCCACTTTTCGGCTCCTACCCGTCTTTTTGCCACGAAGACAAAGTCGAATCTCCACGTTTTTGTGCCTGTTGCCCAATTGATATCCATCGGTTTTCGTTGGTTCAGCGATGGCTTCGGCTGTCGAACATTCAACACACTATATAAGTATGGCCACAGTTCTCATTGATAAGTTGCTGGAAGCCTGTGTGAAGCAGGGCGCCAGCGATATTCACATTACTACCGGGCAACCTCCCGTTTTCCGTCTGCATGGACGATTGCGAAAGCTGGAGACCAAGGTTCTGGAACCCGAAGATACCGTTGCGCTGATGAAAAGTATCGCGCCTGAACGGTGTCAGCGTGAGCTTCAGGAGGTGGGGAGTGCCGACTTTGGGTTTGCCTACGCAGACAAAGCACGCTTTCGCGTTTCAATTTTCAAGCAGCGTGGCCAGATTGCCATGGTGCTTCGTCAGATTCCGAACGAGATGATGGCGCCGGACTTCCTGGGGATTCCGGACGTCTTTACGAAACTGGTCATGCGTCCGCGTGGTCTGATTCTGGTTACCGGGCCAACGGGTTCCGGAAAGTCGACGACGCTGGCGAGTTTGGTGAACTTCATCAATGAGCGTGTGGATCACCATATCATCACGATCGAAGACCCGATCGAGTTTTATCACTACCACAAGATGTCGACGATCAACCAGCGTGAGGTTGGCGTTGATGTGCCCAGTTTCGCCGAAGCCATTCGTCGTGCTTTGCGACAGGATCCTGATGTGATTCTTGTGGGTGAGCTTCGTGACCTGGAAACGATTGAGGCTGCGATTTCAGCTGCTGAAACGGGTCACATCGTGTTTGGAACGCTGCACACCAACAGTGCCCAGGGTACCGTCAACCGAATCATTGATGCTTTCCCTGGAAACCTGCAGGACCAGATTCGAACTCAGCTTTCAACGTCGCTGATCGGCGTACTTGCTCAGACGCTGTTGCCGCGTATCGGCGGCGGTCGGTGTGCTGCTTACGAATCGCTGGTCGTGACTTCTGCGATCAGTAACCTGATTCGTGAAAACAAAACATTCCGGATTAACTCCGCGATTCAAACGGGTGCCAAGTTTGGCATGCAGTTGATGGATGATTGTTTGTTCGATCTCTGGGAATCAGAGAAAACTGAAATGGAAGCCGTGCTCGGCAAGGCTCAGAATCCCGATTCGTTGGCCAAGCGTATTGCTCAGGCGCGTCGCCGTATTGGTGCCGAAGACATGATGGACGATGAGGATTTCGATGAATTCGAAGAGGATGACGACGACGTATAGAGAAAAGAAGTAGAGCAGAGATAGACAGTGTTCGTGACGGAGGAGCACTGAAGGGAAACTGAAACCACACGCGAAAGAAAATAAGATGGCCGCCAGAAGGCTGGGACAAATTTTTGTTGACCTTGGTTACATCAACGACGATCAGTTGGAGATGTTGGTCGAGGAACAATCGCAATCGCAGGGCGGAAAGCTCATCGGTCGTATCGCCATGGAAATGGGGCTCGTCACTGATGATGAGTTGATCGCGTCCCTTGGTGAGCAGTTCAATCTTCAGACGATTGATCTTGATGGCGTGACGCCTCCCCAGGAAGCGCGTGAATCGATCTCCAATGCGATGGCTCAGCTTTATCGCGTCATTCCGTTGCAGATCAATGATAACGTTTTGACGTTGGCGACTTGTGATCCCCAGAACCTTGCGATGCAGGATGAATTGCGTCGTTTCCTTGGTAATGAAATTCGTTTGCTTGTCGCTTCAGAAACGCTGATTCTGAAACTGATTGACAAGTACTTCAACGAAGAGTCAGAGAGTATTGAAAAGATCATCCAGGAGCTTCAGGCTGACGAAGAGCTCAAAGCGGCTTCGATGGCGCTTGCCGGAGATGGTCCGATCAACATCGGTGACATGACTGAGTTGGCAAACAGTGCACCTGTGCGAAAGTTGCTGAACATGGTTTTGCTGCTGGCGATCAAGGATCATGCCAGTGATATTCACTTCGAGCCTTTCGAGGACGAGTTCCGCATCCGTATCAAGGCCGACGGCGTTCTGTTTGAAATGGTTCCTCCACCGCGGCACCTGGCTTTCGCGATTACGACGCGGATCAAGGTGATGGCGAACCTGAATATTTCCGAGAGACGTTTGCCGCAGGATGGTCGTATTGAGCTCAACGTTGGCGGTCACCCGGTTGACCTTCGTGTTAGCGTGATGCCGACAATGTTTGGCGAGAGTGTCGTTTGCCGGGTTCTTGATCGCAGTGTTGTTTCGCTGGACTTGAACAACGTCGGCATGAATCCTGACATCATGGCGCAGTTTCGCGAAGTAATCGGAAAACCAAACGGGATCGTGTTGGTGACAGGTCCGACAGGGTCAGGAAAAACAACCACGCTCTATTCAGCGCTGAGCGAACTGAATCATATCGAAGACAAGCTGATCACGACGGAGGATCCGGTCGAGTACGACATCGACGGCATCGTTCAGATTCCGATCAATCACGACATTGGCGTTACTTTTGCGACGGCTCTGCGTGCGATTCTTCGTCAGGATCCGGACAAGATTCTTGTCGGTGAGATTCGTGATTACGAGACGGCCGAGATTGCGATTCAGGCATCGCTAACGGGTCATATCGTGTTCAGTACTTTACACACCAACGACTCCCCCAGCACGGTGACCCGTTTGAAGGACATGGGCGTTCCCGCGTTCCTGATTACGGCCACGGTTGAGGCAATTTTGGCTCAGCGTCTGGTGCGTCGAATTTGTCCAGAGTGTCGCGAAGAAGTTGATATCTCCGAAGATGTCCTGCTGGAATTGGAGATTGATCCGAAGCGTGCCGAGGGCAAGAAATTCTATCGCGGTGCCGGTTGTACGACGTGTTCCAACACCGGATACAAGGGTCGCATTGGATTGTTCGAGCTAATGATCCTTGACGATGAGCTTCGCGAGATGATTATGGAAAACAAGACCACGGATGATCTGCGTAATGCTGCCAAGCGAAAAGGAATGGTGTTGCTTCGCGACATGGGTATCGATTACGTCTTCGATGGCACAACCAGTGCCGAAGAAGTGATTCGAGAAACCGTTTTGGATGCCTAGACAAAGAAGACAAGCAAACAGTGTTTTGTGTTCGTAATGAATGCGAATCCATGAGTGAGACCCCACACCGAAAACCGAAAACCGAATACTGAAAACCGGAATTTAAAATGCCAACCTATCA
>CAYUNP010000152.1:3524-13540 GCA_964446085.1 uncultured Pirellulaceae bacterium | reverse complement strand
ATAAAAACCACTACTTTCCAGACTTCTGAAATCCCTGGACTTCCAACTGGTGGTCAATCGCATCGACGATCGCATCGCCAAAGGTATCTTTCTTCTGACCCATCTTTTTACGTTGAGCAAGGACAAACGCATCTCGTTCAGCAGTGACCTTTTTGATCTCATCCTGAATCTTCTTTCGCGCTGCAGCTTTGTCAGCAACATGTTTCTTGCGTTGCTCAGCAGTCATCTTTTGCATTTCCTCAGGAAGTTTCTCAGCATCGACTTTCGTGATCGCATCCTTGTCAGCTTGAACCGCATCGACAAGATCACGAGCCCGATTGTCATAGATCTTGCTGGCCTTGGATTTAAGGCGACTGCTAAAAGCTGGACCTGGCATGCCACCACCGCCCAAGCCACCACCGCCCAGGACACTCATGCCACTCATGCCACCCATGCCACCCATGCCAATAGCGCCGGACGCGGCATTGCTATCCTGGGCGAGTTGATTTTCGCTGTAACGATTTCGTGCTGACTTGCTACCAAACCAAAGGTACGTCTTGTTCAGCTTCGTATTGAGTTCAATCAGCACTTTGTCCTGTGGTGACCGAATCGCCACCTGTTTTCGATCCTGATTAATATTGAAACTTTGTCCGCCACCTTTTTCAGCACCGTCTGCCCACTTACCTTTGACTCCCGTCGAATGGTCGCCACAGTGAATCGTGTTGACCAGGATATTTTTCTCTTTCGCATCGGCACAGGTGCTCAAGTAGGAAACTTCGCCCTGTGTAAACGCTTCGTTACCCGCAATGAAAATTGATTTGTAGGCAGCCTTGTCACTACTCCAATCCAATCGCTTGATCGCTTCTCCAATCACCGCACCGCAGTACTCGTCTCCGCCGTTGGTGCTCAATCCAAAAAGTGCTTCGGAAATCTTGTCGAGATCATCAGAGAGCGGTAAAACCTGCCGAATGTAGTTCTCGGTAGCAGGAAGATTCGTGTTGCCGTACTCAAAAATGCTAACGCGCAGAGCTGGTTGCCGGCCATCCTTTTCGGCAACCGAGAGTCGCTGGACGATTTGCCAGAGTTGATTTCTCGCCTGGTGAATCAAGCCATCCATTGAGTTTGATGTATCCAGTAGAATTGCGACATCGACTGGGATACGATTGTCTTTCGCTTCGTCTTCATCGTCACCAATTTTGACGCTGAGTTTCTCACCTTTTTCGTTCGTAAGAGTGACCGTTTCCTGAGCGATAGCGGTGCTGGCATAACTGATGGTAAAGGCGGTGCTCAACGCCAACAAAATTGCGCAGTTTGCCACGGTGGAAGTTCGTAACATTTCGATGTCTCCGAGAGTATGGTTTCTGTTGCCCCATACGCCTCCGACGCTGCTGCAAAAACTAAGTTCCCATGAATCTGAAAATGTTCCAAGATGGCCAGTTATACTTCAATTGACTCCGAGAAAATAATATCCACGATCGATCGATTGAAGGCTCGAATCGAGGAACGTTTTCCGGAATCGGGACTTCTCAACGTATGTGGTCAGCTACATCAGGTTGCTGTTCACATGAAAGAACGATCAGAATGGATCGCCAGGCCAGTGCACTGGTTACGCATCCAGACGTGGGTCGTTTGCATCCTGATCGTTGCTGCAACATTCGGCGCGTTCTACGCGATCGGCGTGGGAAGCAAGGACGTTCCAAGGAAACCATCAACCACTCTGACCGACTTTGTGACGTTGCTGGAAGCTGGCATCAACGATGTGGTTCTCATAGGAGCGGCAATCTTCTTTCTGCTCAGCTATGAGACTCGCTACAAACGGACCCGAGCCCTCAAAGCGCTTCACGAACTTCGCTCGATCGCCCATGTGATCGACATGCATCAACTGACCAAGGATCCTCATCGAGTGACTTCCCAGGGAAATGCGGTCTACGTTCCTGGTTCGAAGTCGCCAAAAATCAACATGACCCAGTTTGAACTGCGTCGATATTTGGACTACTGCAGTGAAATGTTGTCCCTGACAGGAAAAATTGCGGCCGTCTACAATCAGGCTTTTGACGATGGAGTTGCAACGGCTGCCGCATCGGAGCTGGAGTCGCTCACAACGGGACTTTCCAGTAAAATCTGGCAAAAAATCCTGATTTTGGAAACGGGCAGTGAAAGCGGGCCGACACCTTCAATTCAGACCGATGTTTAGCATCACTCAGTAAGAGCTCTTACATCTGCCCACTTCACCTTATCTTCATGTTATTGACATACTGTACGTACGGTCCTACAAGATACCTTTACAGCGAAACAATCCAATTTTGCAATGATCAATTCACGCCAATTCAAACTTCGCCTGTGGGGCGTCAGCATTTTGCTGGCGTTCGCGACGTCGTTTGGTTCGTTCGTGACCTTGTCGCTCAGTGAATGTTGCAATTCTGAAGAATCCAAAGTTTGCGAGACGGAACTTGTCGAACTTGAAGTCGCTGGCGAAGAGAAAATTGTTCAGGATCGCAGGCGACGCGTTCGTCGACGTTCCATCGTCGCCCGACGTTCGGATTGGGGACAACTGCATATACCATCCAAGTCAGAGGTCGCCACTCTTGCGCCGCCTCTTCGCTGCCGACACAACGGATGCGGCAGCCATCTGAGAATCTAGCCAGGCAGTTCGGGGCTCTGCGCCCTTTTCGATTCCGCGTTCTGCGGGCCCATGCACATCAATCCATTCTCCACCCAATTTTGTCATTTGGCCGAAGGTGCGTTTCACGTTCCTGCGTTCCAGATGGCGCCAAACCTCAAAGGACTTTAACATGAAAATTCGTGAAGGCTTCAACAAATTCCAGTCAACCGTACAACCTTCGATGCAGAAAGTTTACTCGGAACTGGAGAACGGTCAGTCTCCGGAAACTCTGTTTATCACTTGCTCAGATTCAAGAATTTCACCCAACCTGATCACGCAAACGGATCCAGGCGAGATCTTTGTTATTCGAAACGCTGGCAACATTGTTCCCAAACCTGGAACAGGCGAACTGGCAATCGAAGGCACAATCGAATACGCGGTGCAAGCATTGAAGGTCAAGAATATCGTCGTCTGCGGCCACGCTCAGTGTGGAGCGGTCGGCGGTTTGCTGAATCTCGATGGACTCGATTCGCTTCCTGCCGTTCGCGACTGGGTCAAGAAAAGTGAAGCAGTTCTCGAAAAAGTTGCTGACTGCGACGAAGCGTCAAAACCGGCTGAAGCTATCAAAGCAAACGTAATGCTCCAAATCGATCACCTGATGGAGTACGACTACGTTGCCAAGGCCGTCAATGAAGGCAATCTCGAACTTCACGGCATCGTCTACCACTTCGGCAGCGGAGAAGTTGACTATCTAACCGACGGCCAATTCTAGATGCGAACCGCTCTCAATTACGGGACAGGATTTGCTGTCGTCGTGGACTCGAGTCCGCGTCGATTTATCTGCTACGCATCCAGTCCGTTGTCTTTTTCCGGCGCGCTACCTTTGTGCACCGGAACTGCCATCGTGCCGACAAGGTCAGTTGTCTGACCAAAGCAACATGGCTTGTATTTCCTTTGCTGATAATTTTCCTGACTAAATGAACCGCCGGGCACCTCCCGACACCTAACTCCACTGAGGTAATGTAATGAAGCGAACCGGACCCCTTACCCTGCTTAGTGAGGCCAAGAACTGGAAAACCGACGTCCCCTCTGGGCTGGTCGTATTCCTTGTTGCCATTCCACTATGCCTGGGAATTGCATTGGCTTCCGGCGGTTCAGCCATGTCCGGAATCATTGCGGGGATTGTGGGCGGACTGATCGTGACTTTGTTCAGCAACTCTTCTCTGGGAGTCAGCGGTCCGGCTGCGGGCCTGGTCGCGATTGTCGCCCCGGCGATCGCCCAGCTGGGATTTCAAAATTTCCTGCTGGCCGTAGTGCTTTCCGGTGTCATTCAGTTTGTGCTGGGCATCTTCAAGGCCGGCGTAATCGGTTACTACTTCCCCACATCTGTGATTAAAGGGATGCTCGCTGCGATCGGTTTGATCATTATCCTCAAGCAGATTCCACACGCAGTGGGCTACGACAAGGACTATGAGGGAGACCTCGCGTTCAGTCAGGCCGATGGACACAACACGTTCACAGAGATCTGGCAGGCATTCCAAAATCCCACTCCAACTGCCTTAATTATCACTTTGGTCTGCCTGGCGATTCTCGTCCTCTGGGAAATGAAGATGAAGAAATTCGCCTTCGCCAAAATTGTTCAGGGGCCCTTGGTGGCGGTACTCGCCGGCATCGCTCTCAATCTGGCATTCTGCAGTGTTGACAACATGAAGCTCAACAACGATCAGGTTGTTTCTTTGCCCGTCTGGAATATTGACGAACTCCCGGAAGGATCTATAGCGTTAGACAAAGCCTTCCCAGACGGCATGGAAAGGTTCCAAACAAGAACAATCAAGGAAGGTCCCATTGTTTTCAAAGCAGAAGACGGAAAGTTCTACCGTGAAGACAATCCAGAATCGGGTGTTGCCAAACTTCCTGATGACATGATATCGGAAAAGCTGAACGATCCTGCGAAAGACGGAAGCCCCCGGTTTCAACTCAGCGTGGTCAAGAATGGCCCGGTCTACTTCAAGGGAGAAGACGGTAAGTATCATCTTGATGCTCCGCTGTTCATTTTCCCGCACTTCGATCCGGGGAAAGTCAAAGCGACCGATATACAGTTTGGACATGGCTCGCACGGAGCAGACCATTCAACTGATTCTGCAGACGTAACCAAAGCGGAAACAGAAGCAAAACTGAACATGCTCGATGATGCCATTAAGGGAGTCTCGGATGAAGATGCTGCCAAGGGCATGAGATCGACCATACAGGAGTTGCGAGAGTCGCTTCTTCTGGATTCTTCGAAGGAGCCAGCCGAAGGCGGTGCAACACCTTTTCGAACAGCGACTTTGATACTGCTAACAGCAGTAACACTGGCGATTGTTGCCAGCCTCGAATCACTCCTTTGTGCTGAAGCGACCGACAAACTTGACCCCCAGCGTAGACAAACCGATCTGAATCAGGAATTGCGGGCTCAGGGGATCGGTAACTTTGTTTCGGGCCTCTTTGGCGGGCTACCGGTAACACAAGTGATTGTCCGGAGTTCGACCAATATTCAATCTGGCGGTCAGTCCCGATTCGCTTCTTTTGTACATGGTCTCTTTCTTGTAACCTGCGTCATCGCTATTCCATATGTTCTGAATTTGATTCCTCTGGCGAGTCTGGCCGCGATTCTGTTTGTTGTTGGCTACAAATTGGCTCATCCTTCCAAATTCAAGGAGATGTACGCCAATGGCTGGACCCAGTTCCTGCCATTCGTGATCACCATTGGAGCCATTCTGGCGACTGACCTGTTGATCGGAATCGCAATCGGCTTGATCGTTTCGCTGTTCTTCATCCTGCAGGGCACGTACTTCAAATCGCTGTGGACGAAAGTCGAAGAAAAGGACGGCCAGAAGATCCACCACCTGACTCTTGCCGAACAGGTTTTCTTTATCAACAAAGGCAAGATTCAGGAAGCCATTCAGCAAGTCCGACCCGGCAGCAAAGTCATCATCGACACAACCAACACGGTTCACATGGACCAGGATGTGCGCGACATCTTCACTGACTTTCAGACCAATGCCGAGTTCGACAACATCGAAATTGAATGGGTTGAACCCTTTGGCACTGCCGTCAAAAAAGATCCGGCGCGTGTAGAAGGATTTGAGGGATAACTGATCTACAGCTTTCGAATCCAAACCGGATTCGCAAATGTAGCAATCAAAGTCATAAATGCTCGCCCGGTAGTTATTGGGCGGGCTTTTTTCGTTTCTCCCGGTTCGTTCCGGTTTGTTCCGCTTCGCATCTCCGACGATTCTGCTGTATGGCACGGCTTTCTTGAGAAACTTTTTCGAATCAATGTCCACATTGTGGAAAGTCACGACATATCAGGATAAACAAAGACAAACACGAAGGCTGACCAATGGCTGACGAAGACGACTTTATCCAGCAGATGATTCCGCATCAGGGAAGCCTGTATCGTTTCGTTCTGTCACTGGTTGGAAATTGTCGGGATGCGGAAGACCTGCATCAGCAGACCATGCTCACCCTCTGGCAAAAATGGGGCGATCGTGATCGCGAAGGTAAGATCCTGGCTTGGGCGTTCGCCATCGCGAAGAATCATGTTCGCAACCACGTTCGCAAAAAGTCTCGACGGGGCGAAGTAACAGGTCTCAACGCCGACGCGGTTGACCGAATCGCTGAACGACAAATCCAACTTGCCAGCAACGTTGATTCACGCAAGTGCGCGTTGGACGACTGCCTGAACCAGCTTCCTGCAGAACAGCGTCAACTGGTTGAAGCCTATTACGATCGTGAGCAACCGGTCGAACGATTGGCTGAACGCTTTCACAAAAGCGTCGATGCCTTTTACAAATCCCTGCAACGTATCCGGAAGTCTCTGTTTGAATGCATCAGTAGCCAGCTTTCGTTGGGAGAGTCGTCATGAATATTGAATGGTCCCCGGGAATCGAAGCTGAACTTCGCGAACTGATCGACGTCATGTTCGACCAGGAACTCAGCGCCCAACAGAGTCAACGCCTCAACGAACTGCTCGAAGACGACAACGCCGTCGATTACTACACACGGTATGCCAATCTTCATGGCGTCCTTGCGTGGCGTCGCCGAGGAACGCAACTCACGGCGGAAGTTCAGAACGTTGCCAGCGCTGCAATTCCTGGAGTGGCCCAACGCCCACCAGAACGCGCATCGAATTTGTGGAAATACCGAACCTGCATCGCTGCAGTTTGCGTGCTTTTGCTTGCGGGAATCGCCTGGATGTTCAGCGACCCCGGGACTCACCCCGGTGAGCAATTCAAATCGTCTGTGGTCACACAAGAAGCAGATGGATGGTCCATTTCGCCAACTGGACTCGCGGAATTCTCTTTCGTGGAACCTGGTGTGATCGAGCTCCAGCGCGGCGAAATCTTTGTTGAATTAGTCGATGGCGACGCCGGTCCACTCACGATCAAAACCCCCATGGGTGAAACGACTGCACGGAAATCAACGGATCCCGGCAGTACAACCAGCGAGTTAACCCGCGCCTACGTTGGCACACATCAACCTCAGGAGAATCAGCCGATGTTCAAGCCATTTACTCGCGTGCTAATCCTTGCTGGAGCCGTTACTTTCAGCAACTCGCTGGGAATGATCGAAGGGTCAGCCGGCAACCTGTTGTACGCTGAAGAAAACGTGCCGCCAAAAAACATGGCCGTTCAAGCCAACAATGAATTTGCTTTCTCGTTGTTTCGAAAATTGTCGGAAGCCAATGACGGAACAGCGAATCAAAATCTCTTTTTCTCGCCGTATTCCATCTCCAATGCCATGTCGATACTGACCGAAGGAGCTCGGGGAAAAACCGCTGAACAACTTGGCAACGTGCTTGGATTCCCCGAGGAGCTACAGCGGATTGGCACAGATGACCAATTGATTCCCTGGCGCATGGCTCAGATCCATACCGGTTTTGCCCAGCAGAGCGACCGTCTGCAGAATCGCGACGAAGACCCCCAGGCTGCCGAGATTCGGGAACGTATCAAGACGCTGAATAAAGAGCTAAAAAGCCATGAGTTCAACTATTGGTGGTCCAGAAATTCGCGTGACAGGATCGAAGGCGAGAAGACTGTCGACCAGATCAATGAGCTTTCCCGTCAATTGGCGGACTACGAGATTTCTGTGGCAAACGCTTTGTGGACCAACCGTGACTTCCCGATTCGCGATTCGTATGTGGAGACGATCAATCGATTTTATAAAACTGGCGGAGCTTTTTCAGTCGACTTCGACAATGATTTCAAGGCGGCGCGCAGGCAGATTGCCGAATGGTGTTCAGAGCAGACGCAAGGAAAACTCTCTTTCGACCTGGGTAGTCTGTCTCTACAACAGCGAGAGCAACTGCAGTTGATCGTGACGAATGCTGTTTACTTCCGAGCCGGATGGTCGATCCCTTTTAAGAAATCGAGTACTTCATCAAAGCCGTTCACGCTTGCCGACGGCAGCAAGGTTAACGTCGACATGATGTACGCTGTCAATGTCCTGAATTACGGTGCTTTCAACGCAGACGGTAGTCATTTCGAAACGCCTAAAGAGAAAACGCGAGGACAGAAGGAGGGACTGTATCCTGACAAAGGTTTCCACATGATTGAAATGGCGTATCGCGGCGATGAATTGTCCATGGTGATGATTGCTCCAACGACTGCCCGTGATGTGGAAGGGCTCGGCGAACTGTTGACACCCGATGCGATGGATGGCTGGATTCGGAGTATGCAATCAAGAAAAGTCGTGCTCCGAGTGCCAAAGTTCCGCATGCAGACAGAGTATCAGTTGGCCGAGGTGTTCAACAAGATGGGAATCACCGATGCGTTCACTGTCGATGCGAACTTTTCGGGACTCGTCGATGCCACGCAAAGTGAGCATTCTCTGATGCTGAGCCGGATCATTCATAAGTCCCTGGTTGAAGTGAACGAAGAAGGCACCGAGGCTGTTTCGTTCACTGCGGTGACAAGCGATATGACGAAGGTGAAGGAGCGAAAGTCACCATTCATTCCAGGTTTTAGCGCCGATCGTCCGTTCGTCTTCGCAATTCGAGACATGAAAACGGGCACGATTCTGTTCATGGGTCAAATGGAGAATCCCAACAAGTAGACGGCTGCTTAATCGGTGGCATGGAGGCACCGCAACCGTCGCGTTTGGCTTTTCAAAACGTCGACGCTGGCGAATGGACGTTCAACGCCGACTCAAAGACAAACATCGATTACAATCGCCAGGCATGTCAATCGATTCAAAAATAATTATCGCCAACTGGGTGCTTCCTGTTGCCGGCCCTCCGATTCAAAACGGAGCGGTTGCAATTGAAGCTGGCCGCATCCTGGCCGTCGGTTCACAGGATGAAATTCCTGTCGCTCACCCAACCATGGAAGTCCAGGAACTTCCTGCCACCACCATCATTCCTGGATTGGTAAACGCACACACGCACCTCGAGTTTAGCGATCTTGCGTCGCCACTTGGCTACCATGGCATTTCGCTGCCCGACTGGATTCGCATCGTTGTTCAATCGCGATACGAAACAAGTCCTGCTGACAAAAGGAACGCAATTTCACAAGGGCTCCATGAACTTGTTTCCACCGGCACCGTTGCCGTGGGAGAAATAGCAACTCCGCCCACGAACCTGGTCGCAGACTACGCTGCATCGCCGGTGCACAAGACGATCTTTCTTGAGCAACTGACTCGCAACCTTGACTTGCTTCCGCAAAGAGCCAGTGAAGCCGCCACTCATCTCGATCAAACGACTCTTTCGATGGGACTCAGTCCCCACGCGCCCTATTCAACCCACGCCAAACTGGTCGAGCAACTTGTCGATGCGGCGATCGAAAACGATGCCCCTCTGGCAATGCACCTCGCCGAAAGTCGCGACGAGATTGAATTGCTGGAGTCACGCGGTGGGCGGTTCGTCGAGATGCTGAAAGACTTTGGAGTCTGGAATCCGGATTCCTTCAGCGACAGAGATTCTATCGACAACCTCATCGAACAACTTGGCCGACACAAGCGCTCTCTTTTGATTCACGGCAACTATCTAACCGATCAACAACTCAAACGAATCGCCGAACTCGGCCTGACGATCGTTTTCTGCCCGCGCACGCACGCCTGGTTTGGCCATCAACCCTATCCACTTTCACGCATGTTGGAATTGGGGATTAACGTGGCAGTCGGAACCGATTCACGCGGCTCCAACCCGGATTTGAATCTACTGGAAGACATGAAACATATCGCCACGAATCATCCGGCTTCCACACCAGCAACGATTTTGGAAATCGGAACACTCAATGGTGCCAGAGCACTGGGGATCCAGGACCAATTCGGCTCGCTGGAAAAAGGGAAACTCGCTGCGTTGTCCCAAATCCAATCGAAGCAACAACAGGACTCGCCCTGGTGGTGGTTGACAGAAAAAAGCGCCATCGCCAAACCAGTGCAGTAAACGATTGAA
>CAYUNP010000152.1:0-3424 GCA_964446085.1 uncultured Pirellulaceae bacterium | reverse complement strand
CCGCAGAGAGGGCCAATTACTGCGGCGAGACGCCGCAGCCACAAACCTCTAACCCAAAATCTTGGCCAACTCAACCATCGCATTTTCCGCTTCCACAGCAAACGCTGGATCCGCCAGATCTTCCAGATTCAATTCGTCACGATAGTGCGACTCGATCCAGTTCCCCAATCGTTCGGCCATGGCGTCATCCAAACGAAACGTTGAATCCAATAACGCCAATTCCTCTTCAGTTACCACAACACGCAATCGCAAACACGCCGGACCACCGCCATTGTTCATGCTTTGACGCAGATCGAAAAAACGAACCTCGTCAATCGGACAATCGCCATCAATCAACTGCTGTGCACACTTTGCGGCACTGGCAGTTTCCTGGACTTCCTGCGGACAGATCAGCGTCATCTTGCCGTCGGGACGAGTCACAATCTGGCTGTTGAAGAAATAGCTACTGATCGCATCCTCGATCGGCAACTGAGCCTGACTGAACTCGATTGGATAAAAACCTGAATCAGCGCCGCCAAAAAACTTCTGCATCGACTCCACGACTACCCGCTGATCGACAAAGGAAAATTCATGCATCAAAAACACATTTTCATTGCCCACAGAAATCACATCATTGTGAAATACACCCGCATCAATCGCTGCAGGGGACTGTTGAATCAACAGATAGTCATTGACGCCGTGTCGCCTGGCAATCGATTCACTCGCCAACATCGACTGACGTGCCGGAAACTTTTGGGGCATTTGACGACGACGATCCAACGGATCAAACCCAAACACAAACAGATGCAAACCGCCATCGGCGTGGGACTTGCATAAACGAGTGTGATTCGCAGCTCCTTCATCGCTGATCGCATGCGGCGCAGGCAGCGCATCGTGAATCACAAATCGTTCCGACGAATGGAAAATCCGCTTCATTACATTGCACATTTCGACGTGATCAAACGCTCGATGCCAGGTCCGCGAAAGATTCGCTGGCGTGAAATGCAGCTTGCCGTCGCGCGAGTCCGACGACGGAGTCACCGTTCCCGCGTTCGCCGTCCACATACTGGCCGCACTGTAAACCGAAGTCAGCAACGTCGGATTGGTATTGGCACAGTCGCGAATCATGTCCGCATCGCTACCGTAAAATCCCAACTCTCGCAGCAAGCCAAAATCCGGCTTCATGACTGGCGGCAAGAAGAATTGTGGCACGCCTAACTCTGCCACCGTCTGCATCTTGGCCAACCCCTGCAATGCTCCCTGCTTCGGATACGAAGTCTGATTCTGATGTCGCTGGGAGGCAACATTGCCATGAGAAAGCCCCGAGTAGTTGTGCGTTGGGCCAATTAGCCCGTCAAAATTGATCTCAATGGACATGTTTGTGCGGTTGCAGAATTAAAAATACTTGAGCCATGTTTCACAGCGGAGCAACATTTTGCTCAAATGTGGCTCAGGAAAACCATATAGCCCAATTTTCTCATGAATTAGTGGAACATGGTACCTCGTTTTGTCGTCTATAATTGAACAGGAAAAGACGCAAAACGGGATGAACGTAATCCTTTGCCGCAGGAACAGCAAATGGCCACCACCGGAAATCAGCGACCTGCCGTCGCAGGCAAACGATCCAAAAAACAACGCACCGTCAAAATTCAGGATTACGTTGCGGACAAACTCAACGTGACCCGGCGACAGGTACGCCAGGTGGACGTGACGTCGAACCTGATCACGCTATTTTCAATTGTGCTGATTTTTCTTTTGACCGTCGCAATTATCGACGCGTGGATCATGCCGCTGGGAACCTTCGGTCGCTGGGCCGGATTCCTGACTTTGGTCATTGGCTCGATTGCCTTTCTGTTCCTGACCGTTGGACGATCGATCACTCGAAAGATCAATCCTGACTACGCCGCTCAAATGATCGAGGAATCTCAGCCGGGCTTCAAGAACAGCTTGCTGAACTACGTCTCACTCAGCCGCAAACCACAAGGCACCAAAGCGTCCTGGACGCTGTCTCCAGGCAGGCTGCCACCGACATCTCAACGGTTCCAGTGGAAACCATGGTCGATCGCTCTTCGATCATCAAAGTCAGCTTGATCCTGGCAGGAATCATTTTCTTTGGTGCGATGTACACACTGTTTTCGCCAAAGAACCCGTTTCAGTCGATCGCTCGGGTCGTGTTCCCAAGTGCCAAACTGGCCGCGCCGTCGGTCGTGATGATTGAAGACGTCGTGCCCGGTGACACTGAAGCTTTCTTTGGCGACGATGTGGAAGTCTCAGCAACCGTTGTCGGACGCCACCGCCCCGAAGACGTAAAACTGATCTTCTCGACCCTTGATGGGCAAATCGTTGATCGGGTCCTTCCGATGACGGTCAAAAGTGGCACCGTCGACCAGTATTCTGCTTCGCTTTCTCCAGACGGATCCGGCATTCAGCAATCGCTGAAGTACCACATCGTGGCCCGCGATGGCATGACGCCAGAGTACCTCGTCAATGTTCGCACCAACCCGTCGATTGCCATCGAGACGGTCTCCGTGCAACCGCCGAAGTATTCGAAACTCCCCGACTGGACTCAACCGGAGGGAAACATCGAAGCACTCGAAGGCACTCGCGTTACGATCAATGCCAAAGCAAACCTTCCGATCGAATCTGCCGAAATCCAGCTGCTCAACGTCAACGACAATGGAGACTTCTCAACAGCGCAAAAGATCCGCATGAACGTCCAGGCCGATCGGCCTCAACAGACGGTTGGCAGTTTCATCGTCGCAATGAACAATCGTCGCACCAAGCCAGCTGCCACTCATTATCGACTTAACTTCATCAGTGTTGGTGGTCACAAGAATCAACAGCCAAACAATTTCCCGATCAAGGTGATTCCTGATTTGGCGCCTGAGATTAAAGTTCTCAATCCGTTGGAAAAGGAGACTTCAGTTCCTCTCGATGGCCAGGCTTTCATTCGCATCGAAGCAAACGATGCCGATTTCGAGATTTCAAAGATTGAACTGGAATTGCAGCACGACGACCGGCGAATTTACAGCCAGCCGATGCAACTGCAGCCTGTTCAGGGGATGAACCGCGTCAATGGCGACTACGTTCTGAACGTGTCCCGCCAGTTCGCGTTTCTTAAAGTCGGCGACCGGATTGTGTTTCACGCATCTGCTCATGACAACCGTATCTTGCCCAATGGGAAACCTGCCGCAAACGTAACGCAAAGTGAAAACTACGTGATTGCCATCACGGAGCCTACCGGCGAACAACAGCGTGAACAAAACCAGCGTCAGCCTGAACAGAACGGCGACGACAACGAGCCACGTGATCCTGAACAAAACGATCCGTCGGAACAACCGCCTCAAGATCAGCAACGGGAAAACAGGGAACCTGAGAACGAAGATCCGAACCAACAGAATCCTCGGGAGCAGGATCAGGATCCTCAAAAGCAAGACCCCAACCA
>CAYUNP010000151.1:0-13678 GCA_964446085.1 uncultured Pirellulaceae bacterium | reverse complement strand
TTGCGAAACTGTTGCAGGTACATTTTCAGGCTCTTCAATTCGACCATCAACTTGTCCGGAACATACTCAAACGTCAGTTCACCATGATCGGGTTGGCCAGTTTTTGGGCAAACCGAAGTGAACTCGGGGCAGACGATTTCAATAATGTAGTCGCGCTGCATTGCCGGGTTCTCAATTGGCTCCAGCATCTCGTGAAAGTTCTTGGACATGATCTGCGTTTAAGTGAGGCGAAGAAATGCTTCCTAACCCGGGGCATACGCAAAAGATCGACCCCTTCGCTTACGCCTCGGGCTATGATTGCAATTCGTATCGCGGTTCAGGTTCCGAGTTTATGAAACAAAACGATAACTTATCCATTTATAGAGACCAGCCCAGATGCTGATTTCGGAAATCTACATTTCTCGCCAGGGCGAAGGAGGGCTTGCCCTGACGCCCAGCGTTTTCGTACGGACCAGTGGCTGCAATTTACGGTGCGATTTTTGCGATACGCCGTTTACGTCCTGGAACCCGGAAGGAACGCAACAACCCGTTGCCGGGATCGTGGATCGTGTCAAAGCGGTCGCTCTGAAACCGTTGCCGCAGAGGGCTGGCGAAACGATGGATCCAAACAAAGCGGCTGCACAACACGTGGTGCTAACCGGCGGCGAGCCCATGCTGGCAAAGGAAGTTGAATCGCTCTGTGAGTTGCTGTCGGAAAGTGGATTCCATATCACCATTGAAACCGCCGGGACGATTGATCGCGAATTGAAATGTGATCTCATCTCAATCAGTCCCAAGCTTTCCAATTCGACGCCAGCAGAACAGCGCGCAGGAAACTGGACGGCCAGACATGAGGCGACCCGACATCGACCCGACATTGTTGCGGCGCTGATCGAGCGACATGACTATCAGTTGAAGTTTGTTGTCGCCAGCCCGGAAGATGTGGCTGAGATCGAATCTTACCTTTTAGAGGTAGGAACGGTTGATCGAAAGAAAGTAATGCTCATGCCCGAGGGAGTTGATTCGGAGACGTTGGAGCAACGTGGGTCCTGGCTGGAATCGCTTTGTGACGAAAAAGGATTTACATTTTGTCAGCGACTTCACATCTTTTGGTACGGTAACAAACGAGCGACATAAATCCCGGGCCAGGCTGTGCCAGACAGTTGGTTCTGCGCCGGGCTGTGTCTGGTTGGATATTCGCACAGTTTTTTGTTTGAGCAATCATCCGGTTTTCAGTCTGCGACAGCCTGAGCGGCGATTATCGATAGTCGCGCTGCATTGATTGGCGGGTTTGGCTAAGCTTTAAATGCAATACCGTCAACAAAAGTGGGACAGGCTTCCAGCCTGTCAGATTTTGTCGAAGTTGTTTTTGCCTTTCGCCTGTCAGCAGTACGTTTACAGGCTGGAAGCCCAGGCATCCTGAAACCAATTACGATATTGGCTTTAAACGCATCACCCTCTCATTTGTGGAACCCATCATGGTATTCTTCAAACCAAAACCAGGTCTCGGCGATCACGAACGAGCGCGTCTTGAATTTCACCTGCAGGAAATCGCAGAGTCGATTGGCTTTGAACGGTTAAGACTTCCTGTTCTCCACGCTGCCCAATTGATGGACCTGAAGACGCAGGGCAAGACACCCGAACAGATGGTTGGATTCGCTGGACAACATCTCAATCACAGCGTCGCTGGGCTACAGGTGCAAGTCGCGATTGAGCCGCAGGAAAAATGCGGCGGTGGTGGCTGAGGCGGTGGCACTTGTGAAGGTCTCGGCGGTCTGCCGGGCAAGTATGAATTCAAAAGCGAAACCGATCGCATCATTACGCTCAAAACAGACATGCAACAGGAGCCAGAACTCGCCGTCGCGACGCTGGTTCATGGCGTTGTCTCGGATCTGCTACATCAGCACAAATACGCCTACGCGCACTTTCCAGAATTCGTCGACCTGACCGTGATTGCCACGGGACTGGGAACGCTGTTGAGCAATCTGGATTTCGTTTCCCAAAGCCCAACCTTTTGGGACTCGACACAGTGGCGATTGATCCCGCGACCGTTCCTCGATTCCCAGGGCGTTGCTTACGCCAATGCGATCGCAGCCTGGACACGCGGCGAACGGGATCCGGAGTGGGCGACTGACCTGGAAGCGGAATTGCAAAGGTCGATGACGAAGTCCCTGAAGTTCCTCAACAAGACAGATGACTGTTTCTTTCAGCCAAAAACGGCCAATGAGAAACTGCTGCAGCAGCCGCAGCAAAAGTGGCTGGCGATGGCTCAAAGCAAATCTGAATCTCAACAGATCATCGCCGTTCGCCATCTGCGAAAAGACGAGACTGTATCTCCGGAGACTCAATCGGTCCTGGCCAACAAACTTCGCTCAACCAACGACAGCGTGATGCTCAACGCGATCTCGGCCTCCGAACAGGTCGTGGACGTCGGCGAAGCGGCTGTCGAAGAGTTGCAGTTTTTGACCCAGCATCGAAATGATACCGTCCGCGCCAAAGCGATGTGTGCCCTGACACGACTGGGACAGCTCAAGGAAAGTACGCTCCAGACTGCTGGTGAAATGCTGGGCAGCAAGAAGAAGCATGTGATCTTTGCCGGTCTGATGGCGCTTTCGTCGCTCGGCTCGGTTTCAGATCACCTGATTCCAGCGATTAACCGCAGCTTCATTCGCAGCTTGCAAGTCTGCGACTACGAATTTGTCGGGCTTTTTGCAGCAGCGTTCACCAAATGGCTCGACGATCCAAAATCACACGTGGAAAACCTGCTTCGCGAGGATAGCACTGAGTACATCGACATTGCGATGGAAGCACTGGACAACGTTGGAGACCAGTTGGTGGGTCTGGAATCCGCGTAACCCACGGAAATAGCGCCATCAAGGGTCTTCAAAGATTCCTTTTTTGCAAATTGGAGCGGGCTCACCTAGACTGACGTTCCAAATGAGAATTGCAAATATCTGGAACGTCGTGTGAAATTCAATCTGTCATTGCTGCCACAGCTTCTGTTGTTGGCCCTGTTGTTCGTCGATTCGGCCAGTGCACAGACCGATGGTTTCGATTCCATCTTCAACGGCAAAGACCTGACGGGCTGGAGCTATCTCCCCACAACGGCAGCTCAAAAAAAAGGACGCGCTCGGTGGTTGTCCAACGACCCCAAGGCACCCGCGTGGCCAATCGTTGAATCGAAAGTCAACTTCAACGGAAAAGTTCAATCCGAAGATGGTCGTTTCATCGTGAAGGATGAAGTGTTGACGGTTACGGTTCCTGAAGCGGGACGTACAGTTCAGATGCTTTATTCAGATATCGAAATCGAAGGCGACTTCATTCTGGAACTCGAATTTCGCGCATCCAAAAATGCTGACAGTGGCGTTTTCGTTCGTGGACGCCAACTACAATGCCGCGACTTTCCGAACGCTGGCCCTTACAAACGCCTGAAAAAATTCAAATCTGAAGACTGGAACAAACTTCGAATTGCCGTCAATGGTGAGACAGCACTTTGCACCTGCAACGGCGAAGTGCTGGAGGAAAGGTTCAAGGTTCCAAAGAAAGGTCCTGTTGGCATCGAAGGCGATCGCGGAAAAATGGAATATCGCAATATCCACATCAAACGAGTGGATTCTGTCGCCAGGAATATTCTGAAGCCAACGAACCGTATAGGTTCATGGATCCTCGAACAGAAGGACGAAGGCACAGGATCGATGCGGGTTGATGGTGACTCAATCGTTTTTACAACTTCAAAAACAGGTTCCAAAGTTTGGCACGTGCAGGCCTTTCAGGCACAACTGAACTTGCAGGAAGGGGTTGAATACACGGTCAGCTTTGAAGCCAAAGCCAATCGTAATGACTCCGTTGTCCTGTTACAAGCGATGGTGAATGAACCGGACTGGCACAACATTGGCCTGAATGAAACCGTGGTTCTGGCCAAGAAGTTCGAGAAACATGAGTTCACTTTCACGGCCGAAAAAGTCGCCGATAAAAAGAACCGTTTCGGTTTCGTTCTGGGCACACAGACCGATGACGTGACGGTTCGAAATCTGATCCTGCGACAGGCGGATTAGACGTTGGACGTCAAAACGCGAATCAATGCACTGAATGCGGAACCAACTGGGGCGAAACGCCCCAGCCAGAAGTTCCAGATCTGAATCTGTTCGGCAAACGCTATTCGACTTCGTCAATGCCGCGGGTGAGCGGTTCCATGACTTTCGTGTTCCGCTCGATCGCCAGAACCGTGGTTCGCTGCTCGGTGCCGTCCCTGCTTGATGCGATCACGGGCAAGACCTGACGGCGATCCGGAAGGTCCATCTTGAGAATGAAAGTCCCATCTGGTTCCACATGAACCGGTTCGCCACCGACCGAAACGCTGGCCTGCGGATCCGTTGATCCATGAAGAATCATGTGCGCGTCAACCTGAAACTGAAATTGTCGCGACGTTGGATAGATTGCCGAACCCAAACGTTGGAATGCCGGAATGTGCATCGGCTGACGGGACTTTTCCTCAAACACCGCACGCAAATCTGCAGATGCAAGATTCGGATCATTTCCACCGCTGAGCGAATAGTATCGCTGCGCGTCATTGGTGATATCGTTCCAAGCGCAATCTGTCGCTTCACTCGCCTTGGGCATCATGACCTCGTTACTCTTTGCAATCAGATGGAATCGCTCCGAGAGTTTGCAAACGTAGCCGATCACAACACGATAGTTTTTGGAACAGGCTTTAACATTGATAAACCAGTTGCTGACTCCGCCGTGAATTGGAATCTCTTCAACAACTTCTTCAACGGCGTTGGTGTTGCCTTCGTTGGAAATTTTCATCAAGCGAAGCACCGGTTGAGCTGAATGCCAATCACCGCCAAATGCGGCGCGGGCACGACTGACCGATGAGCGAGTGATCTCCCAATAGGCCTGAACCCAGTAGGGATCGCGAACGACCAACACGATGCGATCTTTTTCTGGCGTCGTGTGACTTCGGCAGGCATCCATGATCAGGGCGAGATCCTTGAGCTGCTCTTCCTGTTCGCGCTGAGCCCGAATCTTCTTTGCGATGGCGGTGTCAGCTCGCCGATCTCCTTTTCCGGGCTTGCGCGGAACTCGAACCGCTGACTTTATTGGTTTCTCCTGAGACGCTTTTGGCTTGGCCGTTTTCTTTTTTGACTTGCCCTGTTTCCTGGCTTGCTCCAGTAACGCTCCAATGAGCTGAGCTTTTCGCATTGAGTGCCAACCTGTGATCCCCTGTTTGCGGGCAAGCTGAGCAAGTTCTTTTTGTTTTTGAGATTGCAAAGAGGCTGCAGTAATCAAGATAATCTCCGAAATAGCTGGTTCGTCAGAGGAAGTGGATTCCATACCCAACAATCAACCACCAACACCTCCGTGTTGATAAGCTGCGATATCAAAAAATCGGCTCCTACCGATTTACATGCCAACCAATGCAGCGAACATTAATGGCCGGATCCTGTACTGTTGTCCGGAGAGTTTTTAAAGCAAGTATGGGTGCGTGAGTGGCGCGCTTGTCCTTGGACATGCAGCCGAAGCTCATAATATCTGCTTATTCCCACCCACCGTTAGATGCCATTTTACCGAAGAAAAAGTTATCACGCAAATAAAATCCCCCCGAATGGGTGGAACATTCCAATAGAAACTGAAACGAGCTATTTCAGTTGCGCGACTCGTAAATTCTCGTCTGATTTCAGCTGGTCAACGTACTTGGCGATCTGCATTTCTTGAGGAAATCGCTGCTGCGCCTGCTGTAGCGTCTGAAGTGCGAGCTCCTGTCTACCTGAGGAGATTTGAGTTTGAGCAAGTGCCACAAACACATTGCTGGAAACATCACTCCTCTGAGATGCAATTTTCAACACTTCAATCGCGGGACGATGCTGATCGAGTTTCAATAGCGCTGAACTCTTCGCAAGAATCGCAGTCTCAGGCTGCCGTTCAGTTGGGTACTTGTCAAGAAGCTGTTCAACCGCCGAGAGAGCTCGCAGCGGATCACCAAGCTGCTGATACGAATCGACGATCTGCAACTGGATGTCTTCGCGTGATCCATCGATTCCCAACGCTCGCTGATAGTCGCCCAATGCTGCCTTGATGTCTCCTCTGGCCGCTTTGGTTTTTCCTTTGAGCAGCCATGCCGAAGCCAAACGATGTTTCTTTTTCAGGGACCGCTGCACCTGTCGTTCAGCAGCCTGCAACTGGCCGTCCGCCAGGTAGTACTCGCCAAGCTCAACATTGAGTTCAGCATCGTTACCGCTGAGATCGATCGCCTGTTGCATGAATTCGATCGCCTGTTGCGTCTGCCCTTCCTGGAAATGTGTCCTGGCAACATTGGCCACGATTCGGTGATCGTTAGGCAGTTGCGAAGACGCTTTGGCAAAACACTCGCGCGCCTCACAGACGGCTCCGCGCTTGATGGCATCGAATCCGTTACCTGACCATTGTCGGGCAGCAGCGACTCGCGTTCTCATCGACTGACTAAAGGGCTTGAGCGTTTGACAGCCGACGAAGCACTGACAACATAGCACGAAGATTGCCACCGAAAACATCGGCGCAGTCCTGTGGCGCATCTTCCACAGAAGATTGTCTTTTAAAGGAGTTGGGAAGTAGCTCAAGCGTTCAACACTGTCAGGAAGAATTGAAGGCGGACGATATCAGTTGGTCGCCCTCAGTGCTATATCGGAAAAAAGCAGACCATTCCTTCGATCCATTCAATCGCCAAACTCAAAAAGAACTGCTAGCAGTAAACAAGGACGATCCACTCCGAGAGTCCAAAACCAACGGTCGCCGAACTACTGCTGCTCAAGCGATTGCAGCAGCGTTGTGGAGATTGCCTTGAAGACCAACTGCTGCTGATCAAAGTCACGATCTTCACACTGGTACCACAACATCAGTTTGTATTCAGGCGTGCTATAGACCTGGAGTTTGATCCGAACGAGAAAGTCCAGACAAAAGAACAGTGCACCAAATGCCTTGCCCTGAAACGTATCAAAATCAAGCTCTTCCGTTGAAAGTTCGAGATCCTGATAGCTCTCACGCAACGTATCGATTGCTTCGTCGAGAATTTCATCAGGGTCGGCATCGGGTGAATAAAGATGCACCGACCACATGATATGGCCACCTGGCGACTCCAGTGCAATCACCCGTGGCAACGGTTCGGTCGGATCGTCTGTCAGCGTCCAGTTTTCAGGATACAGGAACTTCAGTTCGTTTTGTTGGTACGTTGCTGTCATCTTCTTTCACCGATACGTCTGCTTCGAGTGTAAATCGTACATGGTAAGAATTACAAAACAGGCTCAATTTAACAGGGCACAAATGAACTGAGGGCGAATTTTGCCTGAAACGAAAAAGAGTCCCGATTGGCACGGCAAATGCTCTAACGATGAAATGACAAATTGACCTTCATCGCATGTTCTTCGTGACCAACCGAGCAGTCCATCAGACAATGGACTACGCCAATTCAAGACTTGGCAGTTGCTTTCACTCACGGAGAATCAGGTGAGGTTGAACCCTACTTTGATTCAGCATTTTTCCGAATGCAATCGAAGACCAGCTTTTCCTGTTTTCCACCTTGATCAACCACCACTTCGATTTCCATTGCGCCTGTTGTGAACCTGGAGAGCCGTGAAAATGTGAGACCATTAAATTTCAATTCGGTGGGGGAAGCAGAAACAAACGGAAACTCGATAGACTTTTCTTTCTCTTCCCAGCCAACGAGTTTTTCGTCGAAGTGCTTTAGCCGCAAAACGAAACTGTCGTCTCTCTCCACGATGGTTAACAACTCGTAAAAGACCACTTTGCCGTCTTTGACCAGCTTGAACATGCCGATCATTTCGCCACCGAGTGGCGGGTTCCAGGTTTCTTCGAACTGGCCGCCCAGAGCTTCGCCAGTCCAGTGCCCGGCAATCCAGCTCATCTCGTCAATCGAAACAGGTGCGGCTTTTGTGGCAGACAGGTCTTTGATTTTAATATTTCGATAGGCGATCGTTCCTACCATGCCGCCATGGATTTGTAACGCGATGATTCCCTCGCGCCAGATTGAGCCATCCGTTTCGGTGAAGTCAACGGTCTTCACGCCGTTAAGCCAAAGCTCAACGTGATCACCAACGGCACGAATTCGATACGTTTGCCAGCCATCCTCTGCAACCGCATCGGTGACTTTTTTGTTGGTCACTTCATCGGGACGGGAAAGCACTTTTCGACGGCGACTTTCGTCATACAAACAGCCATGATACCCATCACCGATATCGGCCTGATAACCCACGACTTCGTTGTATTGCTGAGCCTTGCTGGCATGCTTTTCACGCATCAATTGAGTGCGAAACTGGACACCGGCGTTTATCTTTTTCGTACCATTCGTTTTGAATTCCAGCGTCAGTTCAAAATCTGAATATTTCGACTTCGAGCAAAGAAACTCATTTCGCCTGGCAGGCGAATCCATCGAACCGGCGACAATCGTATCGTTTTCAATACGCCAAACGCTGGCAGTATCGCCTTCCCAGCCCGAGAACGTTCCATCAAAAAGTGCAACCTTGGCACCTTTTTCCTGAGCATGCGATTCCGTGATGCCACTTAAATACCCCCACGAAACAAAAACGAACAACATGAACATGACATTCAAAGGACAAGTCATCTTCATCGCTTCGTCGCTCCAAAATGAGGTGGCTTTATGTGGCTGCGGCGTCTCGCCGCAGTAGACAGGTTCTGCGGCGAGACGCCGCAGCCACGATTTGGCTCAAAAGTTTGCGCCAGTACCTTTGGTCAACGCCATAAACGCCGACTCGAGATCGATATCTTCCTCGCGGAAAAGATTCAGCTTGAACCCTTCCCCAACAAGTGCCGTTGGCAACCCGGAGTAGTCTTCGGCGGACTTCTCAAGCGTCACGACCAGGTGCCCGTCGCCTTCACGCACACTATCGACGATCTCCTGACCTTCGAGCAATTTCGTCGCGCGCTCATGATCGTCGACACCAACATGTAAAACGATGCGGTCACGAACCTGCTGCATCAGTTCAGAGACTTCCGAGCAGATACTCATCACGCCACGATCAATGATGCCGACCTTGTTACAAATATCGTAGAGCTCGGGCAAAATATGGCTGGAAACGATGATCGTCTTTCCTGTTTGACCCAATCGACGCAACAGGTTTCGCATCTCGACTCGAGCACGCGGGTCGAGTCCACTAAGCGGCTCATCGAGCAACAGTACCTGCGGATCGTGAAGCAGAACTCTGGCCAAACCCAATCGCTGAGTCTGTCCACGGCTGAGCGTGTTGGCGAAAGCATCACGTTTGAAATCGAGGTCCACAATCTCCAGCATCTCATCGCATTTCTTTCGCCTTGCAGGCCCCTTGATACGATAGGCCGCCGCGAAAAACTCGAGATACTCGATGACTTTCATATCGTCATACACGCCGAAAAAGTCAGGCATGTATCCAACCAACCGACGAATTTCTCGCGGCTCATTGTAAATCGAATGGTTGCAGACGTAAGCTTCGCCCGACGACGGCTCCAACAACGTTGCAATGATTCGCATCGTGGTCGTCTTACCCGCACCATTGGGACCGATGAAGCCAAACAGGTCGCCCTGCTCAAGATTCATTCCGATTCCCTTGATGGCGTAGAGGTCGCCGTATTTCTTGGTCAGCTTTTCAGTTTTGATCATGTTGGATGCTTATCGTTTTCGCTTTTTATTTATATTCTCAACCGGCAACAAAACGCGAACGATCGTAAGCGACGAATCGTAAAAATCATCGGCTTGTTCGCCATCAATCTCGAGGGTTGAAGCACGGTCCTTCAGCTGACCAACCAGAATCGCCTGCCCCATCGAAGCGTTGGGCGTCATCTCGATAAAGTCGTGGTACGAATGCGTCAGGCCCGTGTAGCTCTGCCCTCCGGAACCGTGATAGAACATCATCATGTCCATGATTCGCTTGATACGGATATCACCTGAATCCCAGGGAACGCTTTGGCTTTTGTTTTTGTCATCTGCACTTCGTGAGCGGCGAGTCAGAAAACTGCGAACCGTCTTCTCGGTCGTTTCTGACTGGATGTCGACGTCATCTCCGGCTTTCAATGTTCCGCCACTACGAATGATGTAGACCAGATCGTTGTAAAACAGTTTGCAATCGCGAAGTGGAACATCAAAAGGATTCGCAAACGTACCCTCAAGCTGGTCCGAAAACTGCAATCGACTGTCAGACTCGCTCCTGAATTTTCCATTCCACTGAGCAAGCAGAGGACGCGTCGAGGACACTTGCAGCTCAACACCGTTCATATCAACGTTCAGATCAGCAGCATTTTCGCTGGACGCAGACAACTCCTGCTGGTAACCGGTTCGATAAAGACCAGGATTGGCCCGGTTCATCATTCCACCCAGGCCGTCACCAGGAAGCCCCAGCCACGTAACACGTGACGTTTCCGCTTGCAATCCAAACTCGCTGGACTTTTCACTGGCACCAAAACTCACATCAATCGTGCGGCCACGTGGACTGTAAAGATTGACCCAGGCAGTCGCTCGCACATGGCCACTTTTTGAATCAATATCCACCAGCTCGACCTGATTGATCTGGATCGTTGACGGTCGACTTGCGGAAGCCCCATACCAGGCGATCGCGCAAAAACCTGCCGCGATCAAGGGAAATGTAATCCAGGTCAGCTCGTGTTTTTTGAAAAGCCGACCGACCAGAAACCAGTCGCCCACTCCGATGCACAGAATGTAAAGGGCGATCAGAGCCGCAATCAACACAAAAGGAATGAATAGCAAACTGGTGAATCGCTCCAAAGGCACTTTCATCTGGCCGACCAGATCGCTGTAGCCTGAATGACGCACGGCCGAACCGCCACGAACGTCGCTTTCGCTCTGACTGGCGTCGCCGATCCGGAGCTTCATCAAACTTTGGGCAAAACGACTGCTCGACTTCCAGTCGAGGAATTTTTCATCGGTCGGATCGAAGGTAACGAAGGTAACTTCGCCAAGCCCCAAAGGGCTTCTCACAACCAGGGGAGTCTCGCCTTGCCCCAGTTCGACACGTCCGACAATGTTATCAATCTGGAGCACACGCATTGTTTCGCCGCGCGCGAGATAGGGTTCCTTGCTGCTGCAGAATTCTTCCAGACGACGACTGGATTCGACTTCGGCAACACCTCCAATCGTTCCCGGTGCAAAGGATTGCAGAATCCCGGCTTCCTGAAAAAGTGACCCCTGATCGGGGCCGGCCGCAATGACAATGTGCCCGCCATTGCGCACCCATGTGGCAACCGATTGCACTGCTTCGGTGGAAACGCCATCGATCCACTCGCGGTCGTTGGCTAACAGGATCAGCGAATCACAACTTTCCAATGCGATGGCAGTTCGCGGAAGATCATCCAGCGTAGCAATGGACACGATGCGATCGTCTTCCTGCAAGCCGCCCGGCAACGCAGCGTCGAACTGTGAAGCGAATGAACGATTCCCCTCTGCGGGTTCAGGCTCAAGGCACGCGATCAGTCTGCCGGTGGACGCAACCAACTCCATGAAGTCGTTGTTCGTTTTGCGGATGACGGAATTGAATTCGACCAGTGAATTTCCATCGGCGTCAAGCAGTTCAAACTTCGCATCGCCGTAAGTCCGTCCAAACTGCATGACTCCCTGAAAGCCATCCTTGCACGTGACAACAGGGCCAACGATCGAGGCCGGGGTGTCATCGCCATCAAGAACCGTGACGCGAAAAGTGGCTGGCGATTTTCCATCGAGTTCACTTGCTGCAACAGAAAACCTGACAGGCACCCAATGCCCGAGCTTTGCCACACCTCCGATACCAACAGAAACTTGTGGCTCGCCAGACTGCGCATCAGCACTGTTGATCAACAAACCGAAAAGCATCAGCAATACGATCAGGCTCACGGTCGCAACACGACGAACCACAGGAGAGAGTTGCGAAGATTGATCCATGAATTGAAACAGTGGAAGTGGGCGTAGGCGATGCAAAATCCGGAAGGCGGATATGATAGTTTACTCGAAAGTTTTCGGCCATTGCCGCTCCTGGACATATCTGGCCAATCACCAGGGTTGACAGGGGGTATTTCGAGCCGGTGCCAAGCCTCACGTTCACATCGGCATTTCAACGCTGAAGGACCTGGCCTGAAAACCAAAGCGACATGGCTGGTCTTCTCAAATTGCTACGCCTCGGCAGCCTCGGCAGTTCGCTAAAAAGGCTTTCTAAATCACGGCTTATCGGCGTCCGGACAATCACAAACAAGTTTCTCACACCCGGGGCAGCCCGAGCCGTACTTCTCAGCCAGAGCTTCCGAAAGGTCGACATCAACAATGTTGGCGATCGTCGCCAGCCAGGCGATCACGTCAGCGAACTCTGTTTTCAGATTCGCTTCGGCGGCAGCAAGTTTTGACTGAGTGTCTGCATCCCCAGCATCAGCCTGCCGCAACTGTTCTACTTTTCGCAGATCCGAAGCAAGCTCTCCCAGCTCTTCGGCCAACCACATGTACGTACCCGAGACACCTCGTGCCACATCCTTCTCGAAGTACATCGTACGAATCAGATTTTGAAAGTCGCGCAGGTCCATGTACTCAGTTTCCGGGAATCCAAATCCACATCATAACTTACCGATTCAAACCCCATACCGAGCGAGGCAGTGCCATGAATGGCTTTCCAGCGATTTTCGGACGTCGGCGCATACTTTCTCTCAATCAACAAAATCGTGTGAGTCTTGACGTCTGGGTTCCGCAAACTGCTTCCAGGCCAACGCTAGCGGACCACGAAACGGTCGCTCCAGATACAAAATTGCTTATCTGTGTGGACGTATCTTCAGACCTTGTCTACAGATCCCGTAGAGAAATGACTCTCTTCCCGGGACGGTGAGATATGCGCGGATACATCTTTACAATGTTGACCTTGCTGATGGCGTTTGGTTCATCCGGGTGCGCGACGTTTAATGCGTACCAACAAGTTAGCCAACCTGTCATCCGCCATTCATCTGCCCCGGGTCAGGTCCAGGTGCAACGCGGCCAGCCCAGACCAATCATCGACGCCGCAGGACGGTTTTTTGGTTTGCCAAACCGGATCGCAATTGGTGACTCGCGCGTTGACAACCACGACATATCGCCAGAAACAGAACTGGAAATCGTGAACTACCTTGAGCAAAGCGGGCTCAATTCGGTGATGATTCGCTCTAACCAGTACGCGCCCGGGGATGAACTGAAACGAATGATCGCCAACGATAAAATTCGTCCGTTCTGGAAGTTGACTTTCGGCAGCTACAACTTGCTCAAGTACACGTTTCTACCCGGTCGTATAACGGGTGGCGACTGGTACAACCCGTACTCGGATTCACTTCACATCTACTCCGACAATCCAATTCTGGGAATCTCGCAGGCAACTTACGCCGAAGATATCAGGAGCCGCGTCAATCCTGGCGCCTATGCTGCCATCAAGGACATTCCTCTGGCAGGACTGGGGCACGAAACGACGTCTACCAAACTGGCAATTCAGTGGTACGAACAAAAATCGCCTGAGAACTTTCAGGACGCCCAGGATATTCTGTTCCCGAAATACGGAGCGTCAGTTGGCGGGCAACTTGCTTCGTTTTTCCCTTATGGTGAAGTTGTCGGTCGCCTTGTTGGCGGCGGACTTGGACGCGTGGCCAACGAGCTAAAGAATCGGTGACAGAAAAGGTGGCATAGGCTTCCAGCCTGTGTTTTGCATGTCCGCTCTGCATT
>CAYUNP010000150.1:0-13799 GCA_964446085.1 uncultured Pirellulaceae bacterium | reverse complement strand
TGCTCCAGTTTGGCGCTCGCAAGTTCGTAACTTCCTTTTCGCTTCGATTCTGGCAAACTACTTTCCAGTTCGGCGATTCGAGTCGCCAGATTCTCTCTCCGTTTGGCGTACGTCGTCCTGGTGTCGATCGTTGTCGTCCCGAGTATTTGAGACCGTAAAGCGTCAGAGATGCCACTGGCCGTCGGCGTCAATGCAGTCTTTTCGTTGACCGTCGCCGACGAATTCACACGAACGATTTCTTTTCCACCTCGCGAAATCGTTAAATCGGTCGGAGTAACCTGCACACGGTTCTCTTCACCAGCGACTTGCAGCGTGTACTTTCCTTCCTTGATGTCGATCGTCTTGTCCGTCATGGTGTCGATGATGCGAACTTTCTTGCCGTTCTCCAGCAATTCAATTTTGACATTCGGATCGTCGGTCTCGATTGTCAATTCTCCATAGCCAGTAATAATTTTGATAATGTCGCTGCCAAACAGAAATCCTCCACCGCCCAACAGACAAAGCATCAGCAACGTCGCAACTTGTCCAAACCAGCCAATGCCCGACCGGGTTTTTGGTTTCGCCGCGGCGAGTTTCGAAGACGGTTGAGCCGAGTTGAGTTTCTCATTCCTGCGGTATTCGCCGACGGGAAAGGCCCATTCTTTCCTGGGTTGTTTGAGTGCAGCGACCACATCGACTGCAGAGCCCGGTCGATTCGCAGGCAGTTTTTCCAGCAAACACATCGTCAGATCAGAAAGTTCTTGCGATACGTTCGCCGCTGTATCGACTGGCGGTACTGGATCAGCAGACTGAATCGACTGCAGCGTCGCCAGTACATTTGTCGCGCCAAACGGCTGACGGCCTGTCGAAGCACGATAGATGATGCATCCCAGCGAAAACAAATCAGAACGCCCGTCGAGCGCGTTGCCTCTGGATTGCTCCGGAGACATGTAGGAAGGCGTGCCGGCAATCATTCCTGTGCTGGTGAAACCCGGATCATCATCAACAACCCGAGCCAGTCCAAAGTCAAGAATCCTGGCTCGATCGTCGCGTGTTAACCAAATGTTTGCGGGCTTGATGTCACGATGAATCAGATCTTTCTCATGAGCAGCAGCAAGTCCAGCCGCAATATCCGCAGCAATATTTCGAGTGGCCTGTTCGCCAAGCATCGCTTCGCGTTGCAGGCGAGCGTCGAGCGTTTCACCCGGAAGCAACCGCATCGCCATGAAGGCAAGCTTGTCGTCTTCGCCAACTTCGTAGATCGTGATGACGTTTTCGTGGTCCACCGCGGCCGCGGATTTGGCCTCCGCCAGGAAGCGGTTTTGTGCAATGCTTCCCAGCGACGGACGCAATATTTTCAAGGCAACTTCTCGATCAAGTTTCTCGTCAATTGCCTGATAAACCACACCTGTACTACCCGCGCCGAGCAAATCGGTGACTCGGTAGTGTCCAATTCTGCCAATGTCACCCGAGTTTTCTGAAGGCGATAGATGGCGAGTGATCTCTGACGAGCGTTCGAGTGTGAAGCGGTCGTGACCCTGGCAACTCGACTTGGGGATTTCGCGCACTGCGCCGATCAACTGTTGCACTGCGTCTGAATCTGTTTGCGGATCGTCATCGGCAAGCGCTTCACGCGTCAACTCGTCAAGCGTATCGTTGACGTTAAGGCCGCGAATGGTCTCTTCGCAAAGATCGCATTGGGCAATGTGGCCTTCGCAGGTTTGCGTTTCCAGGTCCGGGAGTTTTCCCAACAGGTATTCGACCAGCTTGCTTTTTTCAGGGCATTCGGGATTGGCGTTCATGGCTTCTCTTTCCACTGACCTTTGCATTCTTGAAAGCCCGTTTTTTCCGGGACAAAGGAGACTATGCGCGTGACGGGTCGAATCTACATCGAAAATGAAAACTTTTTGAAATGAGCGACAGAAAATGTGGCTGCGGCGTCTCGCCGCAGTATGTTTCCGTCACCCTGCAGCGAGACGTCGCAGCTACAACATAAACCAAATTCAATCCATCAGCCCCTCAAGATCCTGTCGAAGTCGCTTCATCAAACGTGACTTGGCGGTGTAGATTGTCGATGTGCTCACACCTGTCGCATCTGCGATTTCTTGAGCAGTCTTGTCCGTCGAGACAAACAGTTTCAACGCCTGCCAGGTCTGTGGAGCAAACTCCTTGCGCATCAAGTCGATCGCCGTCCCAACGAGGTTTCGGCAATAGTCCTGATCCCAGGTTTGTCCCGCAGAGGCAGCCTGTCCGTTTTCCGGCAAATTTGACAGATGCGTTTGGCTAACGGCATCGACGTTGAGTTTCTTTTTCCTCAAACGTTCGCGGTGCTTGTTGAGTGTCACCTGTCGCAACCAACCGCGAAAACTTCGATTGGGATCGTATTGAAACTCCGGTAGCTTTTGAAAGACGAGCGTCATCACTTCCTGCACCAAATCGGATGAATCGTGTGCATCGAGCCCATTTTTACGAGCCCAGAAAAAGATCAGCGGTGTGTAGAGTTCAGAGAACCTCGACCAGGCCTCCGAATTATCGGATTCTCTGAGTCGGAAGAGCAGGCTTTCAGATGTGCTGTTGGTCATTGCATCGATTGTAACTACCAATCTCGGCGCACGCGAACATGGATCAGATCGCACAGGCGTCCAGCTGTGAACGAAAACAAACACAGGCTGGTTCGACTTTGTTTAGCCCTGGTTGGTCGCCTCGGTTGCAGACTCCGGTGGTTGCGGTGTCAGATTGGCCCGCGCGAAGTCGACACGCTGCGTCTTGACCATTTCGTCAACGGTCTGCTTGATCTCCGACTGGATCCGTGGAAGCACCTTCAGCCGCCATGGCATCACGACCGTAAACGTACTGCCTTTGCCAACCTGGCTCTCAAGAGATATCTTTCCGCCCAACAAAATGCAAAGTTCTTTCACGATCGACAAACCGAGCCCGGTTCCGGAAACTTCGCGAGTAAGCGAATCGCTGCCGAGTGCCGATGGTCCCTGTCGAAACTTTTCGAAGACAATATCCTGATCGGACTCCGCGATGCCAACACCGGTGTCACTAACTTTCAGGGACAGCAAATCTTCGCCAGTACGTGACGCCGTCAACCGAATTTTGCCACCTTCGGGCGTGAACTTGATCGCATTGGAAAGCAGATTCGTTAACACCTGACGAACTTTAATTTTGTCCTGGAAGACCGGCTCAAAATCCTCGTCGCCTTCATAGACCAACTGAATGCTCTTTTTCTCAGCCAGCGTCCGAACCATGTCTGCAAGCTCGTTGCAAAGCTGATTGATTGAAAAATCCGAAGGTCGAACTTCCATCATCCCGGCTTCAAGTTTCGCAAGGTCCAGAACATCGTTGATCAAGTCCAACAACAGGTGACCCGACTTCTTGATATTTGACGCGAATCGAAGTTGCTTTCCTTCCAGGCCACCAGTTTCCAGAACTTCGGAAAAGCCAATGATGCTGTTGAGCGGCGTACGAAGTTCATGGCTCATGTTGGCCAGGAATTCACTCTTCACCTGGTTCATTTCGTACAGCTTCAGATTCAACTGAGCCTGTTCATCGACTTTTCGATCGAGGTCTTCATTGGCATCCTGGAGTGCTGCCTGCCAGTCCATCAGGTGATGCAACATCTTGTTGAATGAACGCGAGAGACCTTCGAATTCGTCGCCGGTTTTCAAATTCGCACGTTCATTCAACTTTCCATCGCGAACCTGGTCAGCAACTTCCGTCAGGTGCTTGAGCGGCTTCACGATCACGTAGCGGACGATCAACCAGATCGCAGCTACCGCAAACACGACCGTAATGATCGCAACCGAAGCCAGAATCGCACGGCTATTGGTAATGGCATCTTTGGCCTGTTTGTTGTCCAGCGTGATTCGCATGAACACCGGTGGAGCAAGCTGGCTCTTGTCGTATTTAACTTTATTGAGCACTTCACCGATTTGATCTCCTTCGGACTCTTCGACCTTACGATCAAAATCGGCAAGCACCGAATCGTCGGTATCTTTGGCGACTGCGTAGTGGCAGTGAATGCAAACCGAGTTGAAAATCACCGGCTTGTAGAACACGTAGTTTTGGCCAAACGTAAAATCGTCGGTCTGAGGCACATCGGGGTCAAGCACTTCAAATTCCGGATTGTCCCGGTCTTTGAAAATGTCAATCCAGTCAGCTCTTTGTTGCATTGCGTTAGCAAACGGCGTCAACTTCTTCAGTCGCTCAATTTCGTTGGGATCGTTGGAAACCCTGGCCGGCAATTCATTTCGGCCAAACCGATCGTCGAGAACCAGTGTTTCAACCGATGTCTTTGCTTCACCTTCGCGTGCCAACAAATCGACAAGGTCTATGGAAGCTTTCCCTTCCAGGTTTTCCTGAAATTTGACTTTCCGCAAATGGGTTCGCAGAAAGGAATCAGACGCAAGACTTTTGGCTTTTTCGCGAGTGTTGTCACGAATCAAAGTCTCGGTGATGACGCTGACCCACAAGAACGCTCCAGCGGTCAGTGCAAGCAAGCAGACACCGAACAGGATACGGATTTTCCGCTCCAGTCGGGATTCTCCAAAAACACGTTTGATTCCACGATACGACATTGCACCACCATGTTAGCAGGCAGCGTCGGCATTCCGTAGTCGGATTTTGATGTAGTCAATCCAGCGTTCCATGCTTCACGATGATTTTCGGTACATTTGCTCCACCAACTCCAGATGGAAACCCAACCACTCCGGTTTGGTGTACACCGAATGCCCAACAGTGACCGATGCGTGGCCTGCCGTATTATCGTACTTCACCAGTTTCGTTTCGCCCTCATCAGCGACACGCATGCCGATGCTGGCCCGCGACCACCAGTCCCGGCGCGAACAGTCAGGAGCCAGAAACTGATGCAGTTCTTTTTCAACAGATCGGGTCGTTTTGTTAAGCAACCACGGTAGAAAATCGGATCCCGTGATACCGAGAATCTGCACCATATCGCCTTGCTTGCCCTCGCGTAAATTCTTGCCTGCTTCCAACAATGGACAAAGCCACTCCGGTTGCTCGGGCTGTGGTACGTGATTCACAACGTGGATTAACCTTCGATAGCCAGCTGTATCCCAACCGTAACTGATCGGTGCACCAAAATTCACGATATCAAGTTTCAATCCATCCGCCGCACCGGATTCAATCGCAGCACGGACTCGCGAAAGGGCACCCATTCGATCGTCCCGAACCGGAAACAACGGTTCCACCAAATCGAAAAACCTGTCACGCACCCAGGCTTCAGCCCCCAGCAGATTCGTGATCAGCGCCGCAACATTTCCGGCATGGCTATGGCCCCACAACAAAACACGCTGCTCCGTATCGGTGCGCTGCAGCAATTCATCGAGCAGTTCAATGGCGGCTTTGCAACGACCCGAATGCGTGTTCTCTCCTGACCAGACGAAACGACGCGTTTCTGGCTGAACTTCAAAGAGCTCCACAAACGCGGGAGGAAAATTTCCCGAATCGCCTGCCAACAGATCGGTAAGCTTCTTTCCAAGATCCTTGAGCACCGGACCGGCGGCAGGAATCAACCGCTCGAGCTGCCCCAGCCACCCCAACGCATCGTTGCCAGCAAACGTTCCATGCACAAACCAGATCGCATCCACCTCTTCGGCAACCGATGCAGCAAACGCATTGGCCTTCGTGGCAAAAGCATCACTCCCGGGCTGAGCCGGGAATTCGGCTTCGGCATATCGCCACGGCGCTGTTGGCTCATCGGCAGTATATTTTTGGTGTCGAAAATGATTCTTCAGCGGCATCGCAGTTTCACAAAAAACGTCTCCGGAAAAATAGTCTGATCGACCATTGTTCCATGACTGGTTCACAACAGAGTACTTTATTCAAAAACCCCAGCCGCGTTGGGCTGTCTCGACATTCGGCACGGACTTTTTAAGTTCGTCAATTTGCCACTGAGGGATCTTTAAACTTCCTGCCAAATAGACCGATTTGAGATTGGACAGGTGGAAAAGTGGCTCAATATCTTTCAATGCAGTACACCCATTGATTTCAATGACTTCCAGATTCTTGAGTTCTTTGATTGCATTGAGCGAGGTCAGATTGGTAAAGTCGGCAAGCGTCAGCTCTGTTAGTTGAGTACAGGATTTGAGCGGATCCACTTCGGACAAGTTACAGCTTTCAAGGGTGAGTACCCGTAGCGATTTAATGGACTCAACTGCATCCAGGTTCTCAAGCCCTGAGCAATCGTAAAGGTGGAGTTCTTCGAGGCAAGCCGCGCCTGCCAAACCATCCAAAGTTCCAAGACCAGACTCGCAAAAATATATTGAACAGAATTTCAGGCTCGGAAGATTGCCAATGAACTCCAAATCACCCAGGCCTTTGTCACTCCAAATAGTTAGCTCTTCCAGCGAACGAAGGTTACTCAAGGATTCTGGTTGAGGTTTATATCTTTCAGAATCATGAGAGTAAGTCAGTTTTTCCAGCTTGAACAACTTTTCAAAGATCGCAAAATCCGGGAATTTGCATGCTGACAAATCAAGTTCGCGAAGTTCATCTAACCTGGACAGCTGGTCCAGGGACTCAAACTCACTCTGGTAAACTTCAAGTTTCTGCAACTGGCTAACGTTCTCGAGCCCACTCAGGCTTGTCAGATTGTTGCAAGAGCTGAGCTGCAACGTCTTTAATCGGGTCAAGTTTGAGAGAAACTCCAGGTTGGTAATTGGTTGTTGTTCAATTCTCGCTCTATCCAGAATCAAGTTCTCAAGCTTCTCCAATCGTTCAATACCTTTAATATCAAAATCATGCAGCCGGAGTTCGCGAACGTTGATCGGCAGTTGAATGTTGCTCAGCCTGGAGGCCGGTCGAGAGTCTACTTCATCAATCGAGGACTTGCGAGAATCACGAAAGGACCAAAACGCTTGGGGATATTTGGCGAGCAGTTCTTGGGTTGGAACCCCTTCAAGACGAAGTTCTCGCAGGCTGGCCAGCTGCCGAAGATCAATTGGCGGATCGTTCGGGTCTACCTCCAGACGCAGGCCGATGACCCGGGTAAAGATCCCGTCAACTGGAATTCGACGAATCCAGGTCGCGACTGAATCGTCATCGAGAAACGTCTGACCAGGAAAACTGAATACGCGTTCAACGTGAATTTGATCTGTATCGTCTGGAAGATAATCCTGCAGACTGGCAACAACCTGCCGCTCACCCTTGACGGCAGAGTACTCACGGCCAAGCCAGCCGAAAAAAAATCCTGCGACCAGCAGCACAATGAGGGCAGAGCGCAGCCCAAATCTGAAAAACCTGAACCTGCGAATGGGTGAGTTCGGTTCCGTAACACGTTTTGCATTTCCGGACATTGGATTGTCGCCCAAATCAAATCACTTGCCCCGTGAAGTTGGGTCACGAAGCCGTCGACTTCAATCACCAGCCCCTATCGTACTGCAATCGGAAGTTGGAGCAACAATTCATTGCAGGCCACTTCACAACAGTGCGGGTCGCGCTCTGCTTTTCTTCCATTGACTTGGTGTTTTTCTCTATCATTTTGGGTATTATCAAATGTGATAATCACCTCCGATCACGAGGAAGCCCAATCGGGATCTTTGTTCGAAGTTGCCCTGTTTTAAAATGGTTGGGTCGCCTGAGAGAATTGGGCACTGGAAATTTGGTTTTCTGAATATTGTCATTTCTGCAACGCAAGAGGATGCGAGCGATTCGTGAGCGATAACGAAAACGACCCTGATGCTCCCCTTGGTGGACTTGAGGGGATCACAATTACGCATGGCTTTGATCTTACAGCCAGTGCGAATTTGGCAGAGGTTGCCGGTGCGTCGCTAGATGCCATTCGTCCACTCGAAGGACGTTTTGCGCTCGGTTCGAAGTTGGGCAAAGGGGGAATGGGCGAAGTCTTTGCTGCGCGTGACGGCATGCTGAATCGCGAAGTTGCGGTGAAAGTACTTTCGGGTGAAGCCAGTGCTGGTATGGCACGATTTGTACGCGAAGCGCAAGTAACAGCGCAGCTTTCTCATCCCAATGTTGTTCCCGTCTATGGATTGGAGGAAACCGACCAGGGAAGTCCAGCCCTGACAATGAAACTGATTCGCGGAGATACATTCGCGGAATACATTGATCAATGCTCGTCGGTGCTGGGCACGCCTGACTACGACCATGAAAGACATGGCATCAATGGGCGCATTGAAAATTTCCTGCGCGTCTGCGATGCGATCTCCTACAGCCACGCTCGAGGAGTGATTCACCGTGATCTGAAGCCTGACAACATGATGATTGGCGCCTATGGTGAAGTTTACGTCATGGATTGGGGGATCGCGCGCCTGATGGATGAACCCGACGAAACGAATGATGAATGCTCAGTCGAGGAGTTTGAGGCAAGACTTGAATCAGCTGACATTTCATTCGGCAGTGAGGAAATGAAGACACAAATGGGCGCAATCATGGGCACGCCAAAATATATGCCTCCCGAGCAAGCGGATGGAAAAGGCGTGGGGCCCCAGAGTGATCAGTTTTCACTCGGCATGGTTTTGTTCGAAATGTTGACCTTTAGCGCTCCGCGTGAGATCAACAGCATGACTGAACTGCGCGAAAAAGTCCGCTCGGGTGCCCGTGATTCATTTTTTGACGCAAAGCAAAGCAAGCCAATTCCTCTGGCGCTACAGGCGATTGTGAATCGGGCAACTTCTCCGGATCCCGCGGATCGATACCCATCGGTTGAAGAGCTTTCTGATGATTTACGAAGATACGTTCACGGTGAAGAAGTCCACGCAAGACCTGACAATCTGGTTCGTTCCTTGTGGCGTCGAGTCCAGCGTCATCCCATGGCAGCGATGTCGGCACTATTGATTACGCTTGCCACCGCTATGGCTATTTCAACAGTCAGTTTGTATCGCGGCCTTGAAGCAGAACGTATGGCATCGGTACGCGGGCAAACACTTGCCGACCTGGTCGCCACTGTTAACAAGCGAGTTCATGAATTCGATACATTGCTCTTTAAAGTAGAGGGCCTACTTGAGGGAGTTGCGACATCCAGTCGTGAACAACTTGAGCATGCAGCACCCAAACCCTGTGAAATCTTTCAGACGGACGACATAAAAAAAGATTCGGAGTATCTGGAACGTTATCAACAACGAGTGAGTTTCGACAATTTTGTCGTCGTGATACCACCTGACCTTGAACTGGATGCGACCCAAACTCAGCTGTTTCAATTGGGGGGACTGAAGTATGTGCTTCGGGATGCAATGTTTCGCAGTGCAGGAATCGATGGGAACAAACTTGAAAAGGATGAGGCGGATACGATCCTGAGAAAGGGCACGCCAGTCCATTGGGCTTACACTGCGCTTGCCAATGGGGTACTCATCAATTATCCCGGCAATGAAACCTATCCTGCGGAGTACGATTCGCGGCCAAGGCCCTGGTTTGTTTCAGCCGTCCGCCAAAATTATGGCGCCGTTTGGGGAGACATCTATCCCGATGGGACAGGGTCGGGGTTCCTGATGCCATGCAACCAGGCATTCCATGATCGATCCGGAAAGTTTCTCGGCGTAGCCGGTTTGGATCTTTCGATGGATACGGTCATTGATGAGCTGGACATGCCAGAAGTCGCTGGTGTGAAAGAGACGTGGGTGATGGATAGTTCGGGAAAAGTTGTCCTCAGTTCCGAGGAGAAAGGACTCAAGACAGCCATTACCGTTGGCGATCACAAGATCAAAGAGCGTGGCGTATTGGGGATTCCAGAGCTCGAAGCGCATGCGCGGGAAGGAACGACATCCGGGTTTGTGATGGATGGAAAAGACGTGCTTGTATTCGCCAGACTAAAAGCGGTACCCTGGATTCTGGTGGCGCGAATTGATGCTGATTCAAACGGTCTCTAGTTCGACCAAAGTCAGCAATTCTCAAAATGCACGAGTCCACCAATGTCCAGCCGCGAAGAGGTGACCGCGCATAGCCGTGGTTCAATTCATAAAAAACCTCAACGCAGCGTTGTTCAGCCTCGAAGCGGCGACAGCATGTAGCCGTGAAACGGCGGCAGCATGTAGCCGTGGGTGTAAGCCCACGGACACCAACGCATCACAAAACCCTCAAGCCGCGAAGCGGCGACAGCACACCCCTAACCATCAGCCGGCAAAGTCTTTTCAACGACCGCAGCCCCAATTGCGTCGCCAAAACAATTGACCGTCGTACGGAAACGGTCGAGCAACCAATCGACTGAAAGAATCAATGACACGTATTCAATCGGCAATCCAACCGCGTTGAGCACAATCATCATCGTGATCAAACCGGCTTCAGGAATTCCAGCCGCACCGATCGCGGCGAGCGTTGCGGTTACGGCAACCACAACCTGATCCAACATCGTCAACTCGAAAGCTGGACCCAGAACCTGCGCGATAAAGATCGCTGCGACTGCTTCGTAAAGCGCTGTGCCGTCCATGTTGATCGTCGCGCCCAGTGGCAAAACAAATTCAACCGAACGTTTCGAAATACCGGCTCGATCAACCGCACACTCCATCGTGACCGGCAAAGTGGCTGAACTGCTGGCCGTTGAAAAAGCAGTCAGCAACGCCTGTGACATGTGCATCATGAATCGGTACGGATTTTCTCGGCGAACGATCCAGAAAATCAGTGGCAACGTCACGAGCGCATGAAACGAAAGCCCCGCCAACACGGTCCCAAAGTACCAGCCGATTTGCTGTAGCTCGGTCAGAAACGCACCTTCGGCCTGGGCTCGTCCAAACCGCGCTGCGACCAGACAAAAGATCCCCAGCGGCGCAACCTTCATCAACAACATCACGAAACTCATCAGCGCCGTATTGGCCTGCTGGATGATTTCGGTAAACGTCTTCACGCGATCGCCAAGCGTTGTCAGCATGCCACCGAAAATGATGCAGAAGAAAATCAACGGCAACAGCTGCGTTTCCAATGCACTCTTGAGCAGATTGTCGGTGAACAACATCATGATCATGTTCTCGACGATCTCCCAAACTTGCGGCGCCTCGGCTTCGGCGGCTGGTAAATCCTGAAAGACATCACCGACTTCATCTGTGCTAAGCCCCGTCAGTTCGGAAAGCGCGTTGAGCATTTTCTCTTTTGGCGAACCACCACCTTCCTTCCCCTGGATCTCTGCGACTTTGGCGGCATCTACGGTTCCCACGCCAGGTTGAATCATGTTGACCACCGCGATACCGACAGCGACAGCCAGGATGGTTGTCGTGACGTAGTAAGCAACCGCAGCCAGGCCTGGCCAACCGAGTTTCCGCACATCGCCCATGCCAAGAATGCCGCTCAGTACGCTGGTCATCACCAGCGGCACCACGATCATCTTCAGCAGGTTCAGAAATATTTCGCCGCCGATTCGAGTTTTGGTTGCTGTATGCGGCGCGAAGATGGCCAGCAGAATCGCCGCAACGATACCGAGACAAATGTATAGCGTCAGATATCCGTGCTTCTTTTCAGTCATGGTTCGCTTCCGAATTCGGTGCAACTTCCCTTGGCGGATGGATCAGCATCGAAAACTATGGCTCTCTGCTGAAAACGACTTTCCCGGCTTGAATCACAACCGTTGGCTTGCGAAGCGTTTCAAGTTTGTCCAGCGGATTCTGTTCGACAATAATCAAGTCGGCGACAAACCCGGCTTTGACTTGACCAAGATCTTCGGCACGTCCGATCGTCTTTGCGGCAATGGAAGTCGCCGATCGGATCACGTCTTTGATCGGCATTCCGTAAGCAAACATCAGCTCCAGCTCGCGGGCATTGTCCCCATGTGAAAACACGCCGACGTCACTTCCGCAGGCGATCGTAACACCGCTTTTGAGTGCGTTTTTCATCAACGTTTTCGCGGTCGCGACACGCTGGTGGTCGGCCTTCGCTGGATCCCAACCAGAATACGTTGCCATCGATTCCGACGCGGCCAGAGTCGGACAAAGAACGACGTTGGAATCTTTCATCAGCTGCAGTGCTTCCGGGCTGGCCTGGTAGCCGTGTTCGATCGTGGCGACGCCCGCTTTGACGGCGCGAATGATCCCTTTGTCGGTCGTCGCATGAGCCGAGACTGGCACGCCAGCTGAATTGGCTTCGTCGACGATCGCGTTAAGTTCGTCCTCCGAAAAAGTTGGGCTCGATCCTCCACCGGCCTGTCTTCGATAGTCTGCATAAACTTTGATCCAGTTCGCCCCTGCAGCAATTTGTTCTCGCGTCGCGCGACGGACTTCGCCGACACCGTCAGCCTGTTGGGCTCCTTTGGGAAGTTTGAAGCGAGGATCAAAACCGGACGGGCCGTAGCCGCCAGAGGTCACCAGTGCTTTGGTCGCCGTCAACACGCGGGGCCCGGGGATCATGCCGTCTTTGATTGCATCGCGAATCGCCACGTCGGCAAATCCAGCGCCTTCGGTTCCCAGTTCCCGGATCGTGGTAAAGCCGGCTTCCAGAGTTTTCCGCGCGTGAACGGTTCCGCGAATCGTTCGCAACCCAAGTGATTCTTTCAGCACCTGGTCATTCCACGACGCCTCGTTGTATGGATGAAGCAACAGGTGCGAATGCAAATCCATTAAACCCGGAAGTAGAAATTTTCCAGATAGATCGACGGATTCCTCGTTCTCTTTGGGCTCAAGCGATGTGCCAACTTCCAAAATGTTGCCACCGGAAATTCTGACGTCCGACTCTTGTGAAACCTCGCCTGACTCCACATCGAGCACACGAACATTTTTCAGCAACAGATCATCGGCGAGCGATGCGTTAGTTCCGCTCAGCCAAAACAGAACGCAACAAACAAAATTTGCAACAACCAGCTTCTTCATTTTCGCACCACATTCAAGAGAGTCCCGGGCTTTGCCAGTACGCATCATAACCTCTTGAGAATTGGCTCGCTGTCGAGTTCCGGACGGGAAACCGTGGCTGCGGCGTCTCGCCGCAGTATTTTTTTAGCCAAGTTCTGCGGCGAGACGCCGCAGCCACATACCTTCGGAAGACACAGCTCTAAACAGCGACTTCGACTGCTTCACCGATTTGCCAATCCGTCGGATCGTCACTGTTGCGGATGACTTTGCGGTAAAGCGTATCGCGCTCAACCGGTTCACGGCCAGCTTCACGGATCAGATTTTCGAGCTTCTCAACTGAAAGGAACTCGGGAGTCGTCGCACCGGCGTCGTGATAGATCAGCTCGTGACGAACCGTGCCGTCAAGATCGTCCGCGCCGTAAGAGAGCGCCGTCTGCGCCGTGCCGATGCCCAACATGATCCAATACGCTTTCATGTGATCGATGTTGTCCAGCATCAATCGGCTAATCGCCATCGTTCGCAAGTCTTCAACAGCACTCGGCTTCTTGATGTGAGAGAGCCCTGTGTTCTCCGGATGAAACGCAAGCGGAATGAAAGTTTGGAATCCACCTGTTTCGTCCTGAAGTTCACGCAAGCGAATCAGGTGATCGACGCGATGCAGTGGTTTTTCAACATGGCCATAGAGCATCGTGCAGTTTGTGCGTACGCCAAGGTTATGAGCTGTTCGATGAATCTCGATCCAATTGTTGCCGTCGGCTTTGTGTTCGCAGATTTGATCGCGAACTTCCGGGTGGAAAATTTCTGCTCCACCGCCAGGCATGCTGCCCAAACCAGCGTCACGCAGTTCGGAAATGATATCCTTCATCGGTCGCTTGGTCAGAAACTCAAACCAGTTCATCTCAACCGCAGTCCAGGCTTTGAGATGCAGTTTTGGATATTCGTCGTGGATGATCTTTAGCAAATCGCGATACCACTCGAATTTGCGCTGGTGATGCAAGCCACCGACAACGTGCAATTCCGTGCAACCATTTTCGATCGCTTCTTTTCCGCGATTGAGAATTTGCTCATCGTCCA
>CAYUNP010000149.1:11379-13916 GCA_964446085.1 uncultured Pirellulaceae bacterium | reverse complement strand
TGCCTACCGCGGCGGCCAACTGGTCGAGGCGACTCAATGAGCGAATCGTTTTTGTATCGTAGTGCCTTGATTGGTCAGCAGTGGCAAAACAACGTCAAGATTTCTGTTTCTGCCGACGGTCTGATCGAGAGCATCGAATCCGATCTTGATCAGGAAGTACCAGAAGTTGTTGCCGTTCCAGGGATGGTCAACGTTCACAGTCACGCTTTCCAACGCGGCTTTGCCGGGCTAAGCGAATATCGCACGGCGACGAACGACAGCTTCTGGACCTGGCGAAAAATGATGTACGACTTTGTCGGTCGACTCACGCCGGACGAAGTTTACCTGATCGCATCGCAGCTCTATCGCGAGATGCTTTCGGCTGGCTACACATGGGTTGGTGAGTTTCATTACTTGCACAACGAAGTCGGCGGCAAAACCTATTCGAACATCGCCGAGATGTCAGATGCGATTCACCGCGCCGCCCAGGACACCGGCATCGGACTATGCCACTTGCCTGTTCTTTATCAACGCGGCGGATTCAACAACCAGCCAATCACAACCGGCCAGGATCGTTTTGTTTTAAGCAACGATCAGTTTTGCGAACTGTTCGAACAATGTCGCTCGCAATGGTCTGATCAGCCGAACACTAAATCAGGCATCGCACTTCATTCTTTGCGAGCCGTTTCGGTCGAAGCCGCGATGACCGTGCTCGAGCACATCAAGGGAATCGATTCAGCTGCACCAATCCACATTCACGTCGCCGAGCAAACTGCCGAAATCGACGCGTGTCTGGAATCGCATGGCAGGCGTTCTGTCGAGTTTCTATTCGACAACTTTCCTGTCGATGAAAACTGGTGTCTGATTCACGCAACGCACTTGAACGACGGTGAACTGCAACAGATCGCCAACTCAAAGGCCATCGTGGGGCTCTGTCCGACCACCGAAGCCAACCTGGGCGACGGAGTTTTTCGCGCTCAAGAATTCCTGGACGCCGACGGTCGCATCAGCATCGGCAGCGACTCGCACTGCAGCGTTGACTTGCGTGAAGAACTTCGAATTCTCGAATACGCCCAGCGACTGACGACTCGGCGACGCGCGATTTTGGGCAGCGATGAACTCTCCGTCGGCCGCAACCTGTACTGCCGCGCCGCCAAGGGTGGAGCCGCTGCGATCGGCATCAACGCAGGAGAAATCGCGGTCGGAAAACGAGCTGACTTTACATTGATCGATCCGACACATCCGACGATCGACAACGTTGAAGGCGATCGAATTCTCGACCGTTTGATCTTTTCCAACATCGGCAATCCGATCGCAGGCGTTGTTGTGGGTGGACGACTGATCAAACGTCGTCTCTCTTGAGCTTCATCCCGAAGGTTTGTGATTTGTGGCTGTAGCTTGTGGCTGCGGCGTCTCGCCGCAGTATGGACCTAAAAGAACTGCGGCGAGACGCCGCAGCCACGATTTCTCACGAATTCACTTCGAGACAATATCGCCGCTCAGGAATTGATGATCCGTGTTAAACAGCTTTAGAAAAGTCAACACAACAACTCCGACAGTCCCCAGCGCCGTGGCCGAGGCGATCAGAAACATGATCACGATTTGATACTTCACCGCATGCAGCGGCTCCATACCCGACACAAGCTGCCCCGTCATCATGCCAGGCAAACTAACCAGGCCAACGATCATCATGGCGTTGATGATCGGTGTCATGCCCGTCGTCATGGCGTCGCGAAGCGGTTCGCGAGCTGCTTCCCAACGCGTTGCTCCTGCTGACAACATCGATTCAACGTAGTCGCGCCGAGTCACCAGTGCTTCGGTGAAGGTATTCAATCCCAGGGTGATTCCGTTGAGGATATTTCCCAACACCATACCAAGCAACGGAATCGCGTACTGAGGTTGGTACCACTTTTCGGTACCTTCGAAGACGATGAAGAGTGCAAACGCGGTCACCAGCCAGGCGCTGGCCCAAATGGAGACTATGCAATTGAGCCAAATTCCGGAGTAACGTCGTTTGCCACGAGTCGCCGCAGTGATACCTGCGATCAAAGTCATCACGCAGCCCAACAACACGACGACGTACCAACGATCAAAACGAAACACCCATTCCAAAACCAGGCCAACGAGCAACAGTTGCACCACCGTTCGGATGCTGGCAATCAGCAACGTTTTTTCGAGGTTCAGTTTCAAGGCCAGCGAAATGCCCGCATTGATCAGGATCAATAACGCGGCGGCAGCGACATGCCAAAAGGAAATCTCCAGATAGTTCATTGCGTGCTCCTCGTGCCCAAATGTTCCATCTCAATTTGCTGCGTCGAAACACGTCGTGACTGTTGCAGATCATGCGTCACCCAAACGAGTGCTCGCTGCGAGTTTGAATCACACCAGCTTGCCACCAACCTTTCAGCGGAGCCTGCCGTTTCACCATCCATCGCAGACGTTGGTTCATCCAGCAGCAGAACTTTCGGTTCCAGCAACAGCGTACGAACCAGCGCTGCAATCTGTCGTTCACCACCAGAAAGATCACGCTGCGGTTTCTGCAGAAAGTCATCCTCACG
>CAYUNP010000149.1:5001-11279 GCA_964446085.1 uncultured Pirellulaceae bacterium | reverse complement strand
CGACTTCAGCAACAGAGATTTGCCGCTGCCCGAAGGACCCACCAGCGAGATCCGCTGTCCCGGTTCGATCGTGATTGAGACATCGCGGAAGACCTCATTCCCATCGAAGGCGACACCAAGTTTGTAAGATTGAAGGGACATGGTGTTTTTACGTCTTACACGACGGTTCAAGTTGCCAGATTCAGAAAACGACCTATTGCTCAAACTATTGCTCGGCACACAGTCTAGACTTCGAAGTCAGAATGGTCCGCCCCAATCCATCAATGCCCTTAAAGATTGAATTGGCGAGTTAATGGATTACGCAATGCTCGCAGAGTTTTTCATCGGACTAAAGTCCGATGCTGTCGCATGCCGCCGCTCCGCAGCTATGGAAGACGCACGTTTTCAACCTTGTGCTTGCCTGTCCAATCCAATCGCATCCCGCGGCTATGGAAGACGCCCCATTGGTCTGCAAAAAATTACTCGGACTCGCTTCGCTCACATCGACTGGATTTACAACCCGTTTGGCAAAAAGAGGACCGTTTTGGCACAAGGATTGCAACTGAAAGTCAACTTTGTGACAAAGAAGCCAGGGCTGATCAATTTTTTGTGGTTTAGCACGGAAAATTGAGGGGGTTCTGCGCGATTTGTCGCGACTATCCATAGTTTGCATAAGACGATTTGTCAGTTCTCTTTACGTTTATCCGCTTAGCCTATGTCAACTTATCAGCAAATCGAAGAAGTCTCAGAGAAAGTGAAACTCGCCAGCGAGCCGCTGCGTCAGATCATTGGCGAAGTCAACCGCGTCCTCGTGGGCCAGGAGCAGCTCGTTCACCGGATGTTAATCGGGCTTTTGACCGGCGGACACCTGTTGATCGAAGGCGTTCCCGGGCTCGCGAAAACGACCGCCGTCGCCAGTCTGGCCAAAGCCATCAACACCGGTTTCCAGAGAATTCAGTTCACCCCCGATTTGTTGCCTGCCGACCTGATCGGAACTCAGGTCTATCGACCACAGGATCAAAACTTTGTGGTTCAAAAAGGCCCTATCTTCTCGAACCTGATCCTCGCCGACGAAATCAATCGCGCCCCCGCCAAAGTCCAAAGCGCACTGCTCGAAGCGATGCAGGAAAAACAGGTGACCATTGGCTCGGAGACTTTCAAGCTCGAAGCTCCCTTCCTGGTCATGGCGACTCAGAACCCGGTCGAGCAGGAAGGAACCTACCCGCTGCCCGAAGCACAGATGGATCGTTTCATGCTAAAAGTCGTCGTCGAATATCCGAATCGGGACGAGGAGCTGCAGATCCTTCGCCGGATGAGCAAAACGTCAACCAGGTTCGAAATTCAAGCCGTCACCTCTCCCGAACAAATCCTGGCGGCCAGAGAACTTGTCGATGAAATTCATGTCGACGAAAAAGTCGAGGGCTACATTGTTGATTTGGTGATGGCGACACGTTCACCAGAATCTTACGGCATGGAACTGTCCCAGATGATTCAGTACGGCGGTTCTCCCCGCGCGACCATCAACCTTGCTCTGGCATCGCGAGCCAACGCGTTTCTGGCCGGGCGGGGATACGTGACTCCCAGTGATGTTCGTGAACTGGCTTTGGATATTCTGCGGCACCGAATCGCAGTGACCTACGAAGCCGAAGCAGAAGAGCTTTCATCGGAGTCGATCGTTTCCCAAATTCTTGATCGCATTCCGATGCCCTGATCACAGGTGACACAGGCTTCGAGTCTGTGGACGCGATTGACCACAGGCTGAAAGCCTTATGCCCCGCCGGTCCTCGACCCAGAATTTTTAACCCGCAATGATTCCCAAAGAAGTATTCCAGAAAATCCGGCGAATCCAGATTCGCAGCCGTCATCAGGTTGACGAGTTGTTGTCTGGTTCGTGGAATTCCGCCTTCAAGGGAAGAGGCATCGAATTTGAAGAAGTTCGCCCCTACCAAGTCGGTGACGACGTTCGCTCGATTGACTGGAACGTGACGGCCCGCAGCGATCAGCCATTCGTCAAACTGTTCCGTGAAGAACGGGAGATGTCAGTCATGCTGCTGATCGACTTGAGCCGGTCCGTTGATTTTGGGTCGCAACTGCAGACCAAACGCGAACTGATCGCCGAACTTGGAGCGACGTTGGCGATGTCGGCGGTCAGGAACAATGACAAAGTTGGCGTCACGCTTTTCAGTGACGACATCGAGAAATCAATTCCGCCGCGCAAAGGCTCACGCCATGTGTTGCGTATCATCCGTGAGTTACTCTATTGCGAATCTGTCGGATCAGGGACCAGCATTGGTAACGCGATCGAACATTTGAATCGCACCTGCAAACGACGCAGCGTCGTCTTTTTGGTGAGCGATTTCTTTGATCAGGGATTCGAGTCGGTATTGAAAGTCGCCAGGCGACGCCACGATATCATCCCGATTGTTGTCAGCGATCCACTGGAGCAGGAGTTGCCGAACGTTGGGCTGGTTCGCTTGCGTGACAGTGAGTCGGGAAAGATCGTTTCTGTTGACACATCCAGCCGACGCAACCGCGAACGATACAAAGAGCTTTACAGCCGCAAGGACGCATCGCGAACAAGCATGTTTCGCAGGCTGCAAATGGAGCCCATCCGATTTACGACGGGAATGGACATCGTTGATCCGCTGCGACAATACTTCCACGGCAGGGAGCAGCGATGAACGATTCAGGAATCGGACTTCTTCGCATCGCGATCGGTTTTGGTATCGGCCTGATGTTTTTTGGCAACCCAAACCCGTCGCAAGCCGACGAATTCGAACTCGACGCTAAAGTAAGCCGCAGTAAAATTCAGATTGCCGACCCGATTGAATTGGAAATCCGAGTGTTGGCACCGGCAGGATCAAAGGTTTCCTTTCCTCCAACAACAGAAACGCTTGGACGGTTCGAAGTTCTGGCCTCCGACGAAAAATCGGACGTCCCCGCTTCGGATCGGGATGAGAACCGTCGCCTGTGGATGCGAAGCCTGGCGCTGGAGACTTTCGAAACCGGGCAATTGGAAATTCCAGCCATCGAAGTCATCGTCAAAGAACCCGGCCAGGCGGAACAGATCCTGCGAACGCAACCAATCGCAATCAACGTGGCCAGCGTCATTGAACCGGCTGCTGATTTGACGAAATTCAAAGACATCGCCGATGTTCATGATGTCGAAGTACCGGCGTCAAGCTCTTTCCATTGGGCCTGGATAGCCTCCAGTGTCGCAGGGTTGGCGATAGGTTTTTCGGGAGTTGTGTTTTTCCTGACTCGAAGAAAAAATGCGACGGTATCTGCGAAAGACTGGGCATTGCGGAAACTGAACGACGCTCGGGAGTTGATCGAAGCGGAAACGATTGTTCGGCAGTTCGTTGAAGAGAAATTTGAATTCCCGGCGACCAGCCTTCCCGCCGCTCAGGTCCTGGCCGAGTTGCAAACACGTGATGTTGACGACTCTTTGCTGCAGAACGTCCAGGAGCTTTTGCGAACGTCCGAACGATCAAAATTTGGCGGCCTCGATTTGCCAGACTCCGAAGCAAATCGACTTCTCGATCTGGCGACGCGTATTGTTGAAACGCTGGACGAGGCTGGAGAACAGAGCTGATGTTACATTCTCCCTGGTGGCTTCTATTGTTGCTGTTGTTGCCCGTTTTGTTTTGGTGGCTGTTCTCCAAACGTCAGCGCTCCGCGCTATCGTTTAGCAACACTGCCTTCGCGGCCGACATGTTCCCGACGTTCCGGCAACGTCTGCTGTGGCTTCCTCGCGTTCTGTTTTTGTTGGCGATGTTGTTCCTGGTGATCAGCCTCGCCAGACCACGCGAAGGCCGGCAACAGACAGTCACCGAAAGCGAAGGAATCGCAATCGAGTTGGTCGTCGACCGAAGCGGTAGCATGCAAGCGCTGGACTTCAGAATTGATGGCGAGCGTGTTGACCGGTTAACGGCAATCAAAAACGTCGCTGGAAAGTTTGTCATGGGTGATTCATCGCTCGAGGGCCGCTTCAGTGATTTGGTCGGCCTGATTGTGTTCGCCAGTTTCGCCGATGGAGTAACACCCCCGACTCTCGATCACGGTTTTTTGACGTCCAGCCTGAATCAGGCTGAAATCGTCACCACCCGCGGCGAGGATGGTACGGCAATTGGAGACGCCATCGCGCTCGCGGTCGAGAAACTGAACGCTCTGGATGAGAACCGGGACGAAAAAGTTAAAAGCAAGATCATCATTCTCTTGACCGACGGGGAAAACACGGCAGGGGAACTGGAACCTGTGGCGGCAGCCGAATTGGCTCAAACGCTTGACATCAAGATTTACACGATCGGTGTTGGAACCAAGGGACAGGCTCCGATCCCGACACGAGACCTTTTTGGTCGGCAAAGAATTCAAATGATGCCGGTCAACATCGACGAAGCAACGTTGAAGAAAGTGGCTGAAGTTACAGACGGCAAGTACTTTCGAGCCGTTGATACCGACTCGTTGACAGAAATTTACAAAGAGATCGATTTGCTGGAAAAAACGAAAGTCGAAACAGAAAACTTCGTCGACTACCGTGAACTTGCTGTCCAATCCTATCGAAGCGGTTCGGTTTCTCTTTGGCCAACGCTATTAATCGCATTCACGTTTCTGGCTGCAAGCATCATACTTCAGAATTCCTGGCTAAAAGAAACCGGATAGGAGATTCAACTTTGAGCTACGAAATTGGAAATCCAGAAATGGCCTGGCTACTTCTGTTCGCGCCGATCGCATTGATACTGATGGGTTACAGTGCCTGGAAAAATCGAAACGCATTGACGAAGTTTGGCGCGAAACCGAATGCCCGCCAGTCTCTACGCAGCATCGTTTCGGGGATCTCACTGGTTGTTGGAATCGTGTTTCTGGCTCTGGCGTGCATGGATATTCGCTGGGGCAAAACGACTCGTGATGTTCCTCAGAAGGGCTTGGAAGTCGTTTTCGCTCTGGATGTTTCGCGCAGCATGTTGGCCGAGGACGTAAGCCCCAATCGGCTTGCTCGGGCCAGGCAACAAATCAACGACATGGTGAGCGAGATGGCGGGCGATCGGATCGGGTTGGTTGTTTTCGCAGGTGAAGCAAAACAGGCGATTCCGTTGACCAACCATTACAACGACTTCCGTCAAAAGCTGGATACCGTGGGGCCGCATTCTGTTTCGCGAGGCGGCTCCCAGTTGGGTGTCGCGATTGAGTCCGCCGCTGACGCCTTTGTCTCCAAAACCAACGACCACAAGACGATCATTCTGTTCACTGACGGAGAGGACCAGGAAAGCAAGCCAGTTGAATTGGCGAAAAAACTCTACGCCGACAAAGGGATGAGAATCTTCACGGTGGGATTGGGAGACATCGACACCGGAGCAAGGATTCCACAGGACCGTCAGGAATCAGGACAGTTCATTGAACATCAGGGACAACAGGTTTGGTCGAAGCTTAACGGCAGTATATTGCGCGAGATCGCCACCGAGACGCATGCGGCTTATATTCCAGCGGGCACAAAGCGGGTCAACATGGCTGATGTCTATCACAACTACGTCGCTCAGGTTGAAAAATCGGAATTTGAAACGGCGAAAGTCAACGCGTTCATTCCAAGGTTTCAATGGTTCGCGTTGCCCGCATTCGTGTGCCTGTTGATGCACGGCTGGTTAACGACAACGAAAAACCAAAACCGGACAGCCACGGGTTTTGGCGCGGCACCGGCGGCTAGTGCCTTGCCGCTCACAACCTTGGCCGTGTCGATGCTAGTGTTGTTGCCTGGGAGTACAAACGCGCAGACGACAGAACCATCAACCAGTCGCACCATCGCGCAGCAAATTAACGCGGCCAATGCGCTTGTTCGACAGGACAACAACCGCGAGGCAATCGACGCCTTCAATGCCATCGAAGCCACAACACGACAGGAAAGGGACGCACTCAACTACAACCTGGCGATTGCTCACTACGGCAGTACTGATTTTGACGCGGCGCTCACACTGTTTGCAGAATCAGCCAATTCAGGCAACGATCGAATTGCTGCTGACAGTCGTTACAACATCGGAAACTGCCACTTTGCCAAATCGCTTCCACTTGCAGAACAACCGGATGCGGCAATTCAGGAATTGAAATTGGCCGTAGCGCAGTATCGCAGCGCCATTCGTCTGGATCGACAGCATGACGACGCTCGCGAAAATCTTGAACGAGCAATGAAGTTGATCAAACAACTGGAAGAAAAAAAACAGGAACAGAATAAAAACGAAGACTCCAAAGACCAGGAAAACCAGGACGATTCACCAAAAGACGAGGATCAGCAAAACAAGGACCAGCAA
>CAYUNP010000149.1:0-4901 GCA_964446085.1 uncultured Pirellulaceae bacterium | reverse complement strand
GACCAGCAAGACCAACAGAAATCTTCTGACGAGTCTCAACAGTCCGACAATGATCAGGACCAATCCGAATCCAAAGAAAATTCGTCAGATGATTCCAGGGAATCCAAATCACCATCTGACGAAGAAAAAGGTTCTGAAGAAAACCAGTCGCAGCAGCAACAGGAAGGTTCACAACAATCAGAATCGCAACAGGACTCCGATGGCGAATCTCAATCCGACCAGACAGATCAAGACGCCGGCCAGCAGCGCCCGGCCGATCAGAACAAGCAGAACCAACAGGCGTCTGGCGACCCCGACGATTCACAGGAAGGAGGCTCGCCAGAATCTGAAGCTGCTGAAAAAGAGGGTAAAGCTCCACCGCAGGGCAACATCTCATCGGACAATGAATCGAAATCCGATGACACCGGTGAGCAATCACTGGCGAATCCGAACCTTCCACGCGAGCAGAAAAAGGGAATCATGTCCCGACAGGAAGCGCTCAAACTTCTTCAGTCAGTTCGAGACCGCGACATGATTCGTCGAATTCGACAACAACAACGGCAGCGTCCGAGACGCGTCCAGGTAGAAAAGGACTGGTAATGAACAGAAAACACCTTCAACCATTTCCTGGACGACCAGCTACCAAGCGAAACATTTGGCCAACTGCCGTCGCTTGCACCATCGCATTACTGATCCTGTTTGGTAATGGATCGCTGTACAGCCAGGACGTAGCGCTTGGCATTTCCTCCCGTGAAGCCTGGATCGGTTCACCAATCGTTTTTCAAATCCAGGTTTCCAACGCGTCGAAATACACCTTGCCCGAACTTTTTGAAATCGACGGGTGCGACGTCCAGGCAGCTGGCACTCCTTCGCGATCCTCGCAAATTACGATCATCAACGGACGAAGAAGCGAAAGTCAAAGCGTTACGATGCAGTATTTGATCACACCGAAACGCGAAGGCAATTTCGAAATCCCGGAACTTGAAATCATCGTCGACGGGAAAGTGGAAACGACACAGCCAATCAAGTTCGTGGCCTCCAAGAGCGAAACCGGTGACTTGTTGTTTGTCGAAATTGAAGGCAACAAGAACAAAGTCTACGTAGGAGAGCCGCTGGAACTGAACCTGAAATTGTGGATCAAACCTTTCAGTGATCGGGAAAAACGGATCAAGTTAAACGAAGGCCATATGTGGCAAAGGATCACGGAGCAAACCTCCTGGGGCTCATTCACTGATCGCTTGCAGGAGCTTGCCGAAAACAGGCGGCGACCCCGTGGCGAATCAGTGCTCCGCAAAGACGACGACGGACGCGAAGGCGAATATTTCCTTTACGAAATCGAGGCCACTGTCTATCCCAACAAGGCAGGAAAGATCGACGCGAGCGATTTGCTGATCGTGGTGGACTATCCGGAAGCTCTCGGGCGCCGCCGCGATCCGTTTGACAGTTTGTTCGACGACAGCATGTTTTCGTCCCCCTTTGGACGACGTTTGACGGTGAGCAAATCACGACCGGTCACCGCAGAGGTCAGCGTCGATTCAACCGAAGTACTGGCCGTTCCGGTCGCCAATCGGCCAGCGGACTATCGTGGGGCGGTTGGCAAATACCAGATCATCGCTGCCGCCGAACCGACGACCGTTTCCGCAGGCGACCCAATCACGCTCCGCATCGGAATTGGGGGCGATGGGCCGATGGAGTTAGTCCAGGCTCCGCCGCTGCACGAAATTGAAAGCCTGACCAGAGACTTTCAGATCACTGACCAGTCATTGGCTGGCTTTGTTCAAGGCAGAACAAAAGGCTTCGTAACGTCAATCCGACCACGCAACGAAAACGTAAAACAGATCCCTCCCATTCCATTTAGCTTTTTCGATCCCGACAAAGAGAGTTACGAAACGGTTTACACCCAACCGATTTCTATCGAAGTCGAAAAAGCTGAATCGCTCGACATGAATTCAATCGTCAGTGGCGTCGCCGGCGGCGGGACACCTGATGCGGCAACGTCATTGGCTGACACCACAGAAGATTCCAACTCCGCGCAGGGCCTGGATCTGCAAAACAGTTTTTCAATGTCGGTAGTTCAGAGCAACACGCCAGATTCATCCCGCTGGTGGTGGTACTTTGCAATCGTCCCTCCGCTCTGTTGGGGGCTCATTGCGTTGGGACGAATCGCATGCGCTTTACCGGGGACTCTGGCGTTACTGAAGTCAGCAAAGTCACAGGCATCGCACCGGATAAATTCAGCAAGCGGACCTGCAGAGCTGGCCGACGCGTTGTGTGAATTTATCGCCAAACGCACGAAGAGTCTTTGCCCTACGTACCAGCATGCTGCGGGGAAGCTTCGCGAGCACCAGGCTTACGAGATCGCCGCTCAGTTTGAGTCGTTTTGCGACAAACGCGTTACCCGAGCGCCGGGTTTTGCTCAATCCAGTGAACAGCACGGCAGCGGCTATCGGAATTCGAATCGCAACGAACCGGCGGCTAGCGCCTCGCCGCTCACGGAATCGGGGCGCTCCGAATCTGGAGCCCGCGATGTCGACCTTTCACTGGCAGAAGCATTTGAGGAAACTCGCCACGAATCTCTGGAGTTGCTTGAATCGATCGAGGCAGCGTTCGATGCGGCTCGGCAGAAGCCGGTATCCAGGGCGAACAGGAACAAACGGGGACTGCTCCGAAAAAGTATCGTCCCTTCATTGATCGGGTTGGCTTTTCTGGGTGCTGGCTCATCCAGTTTCGCGTCGTCAGAGCTTTCCACGGACAAGCTTCAAACGATTTTTGAAGAAGCGAATTCCACCTATCAGGCAGCAGAGCAATTACTTGAATCGGATCCAGCCAAGGCACGAGAACTGTTTTCGAGATCTGCCAATCGATATCAATTGTTGGTGGAGGAAGGTATTCGCAACGAGGGTCTATTCCTTAACCTCGGCAACGCCTGGCATCAAAGCGGCGAATCAGCCAACGCGATTCTCAACTATCACCGTGCTCTGTGGATGAATCCGGGAAACCTGACGGCCCAGCGAAACCTCCACACGATTCAGCAGACAGACCCTGTCGATGGCGAACCGAATTCAACCAGCGTGAGCCAATGGCTTGCTGGCTTCGTCTCGGTTGTAGGCCAGAAGCCAATTCGAATTGCATTTGCGATTTCGTCAGTGTTGTTTTGGCTGTTACTCTCGATCAAGACGCTGCGGCGACGATCAAAACTTTTGCGGTGGAGCGTTATTCCGCTTGTTCTGGCTATCGCAAGTGGCCTTATCTGTTATCAAGCTGAACAGTCAGAAATGGACCTCGCCATCGTCGTTGCAAACACGATCGAATTAAAAAGCGGAGACGGCAGCGAGTTCAACACGGAGTTGAAGTTGGACGCCGCAGCGGGCAAAACCGTCACCATCATCGGCCAGCGTGCCGATTGGCAAAAAGTTCGCTTGCCCGATGGCAAAACAGGCTGGTTGCCAAAAACTGCGGTTGAGAAAGTCGCGCTGTAGCGAAAAGAAAAACAAGTCCAATCCTGAACCGATTAAATCAATCGAAAACACACTTGCCCGTCGATACGCACTCCAACTTGCCACGCGACACGAAAAATCCGGCAATCATGACGAAGCAAAACGGTTCAAGGACATGAAATTCGAATTCACACCTTAACATTTCTTCGAAGTCGCTGCCGCCTGGTGACACACGCTGGCTGCGTCAAACAGAGTTACCACAGGACGCAATCAGTTTCCTTTTATAAAGAACGGCATGAGTTCCCATCCGTTCGGTTTGGAAAATCCGCTCTCTGCTGAGGCTTTCTCGCAATAGGCTTCTGCAGCATCAGGTTCGACACCGCTGCCGCAGATCGTGAACGGAACGTCGCCGTGCGTGTGGGTTTTGGTGCTGAGATAGGTCGGGTGATCAGGTGTGATGAGCACGCGGAAATCTTCACCGGATGCTTTTAAGTGTTCCATGATCGGAGCCACAATCTTTTCGTCGATCTCCTCGAGCGATTTGACTTTTTTGCCGAGGTCACCTTCGTGGGACGATTCATCGGGAGCTTCGACGTGAACGCAAACCAAATCGTACTTCGCCAACGCATCGATCGCGTACTTTCCTTTGGCTGCGTAATCGGTATCGGTGTAGCCAGTCGCGCCGGGAACTTCGATTCGATCCCAACCAACGAGCGCCGCCAGGCCGCGGAGCAAATCAACGGCCGTGATCATGGCGCCTTTGATTCCGTGAACTTCTTCAAAGGCAGCAAGATTCGGTTTCTGTCCCAAGCCCCACAGCCAAACATTGGTTGCAGTTGGCTTGCCGTCGGAAATTCTCTTTTTGTTGACGTCGTGTTCGCCGAACCATTCGTGGCTCTGGCTCATTAGTTCGACCAGCATGTCACTGCCGGGCCCGCGAGGAAAATCTTCGGCGACTGATTTGTCAGTCAGATCATGAGGCGGCGTGGCGCGAGTTTCCTGAGTGAATGGAGCAGGATTATCAGCTGTCGGACGCAACATCAGCAAGTTTCGATAGCTGACTCCGGGGATGAATTCCAATCGTGAATCGGTGACGTTGGCTTGAGCCGTTTCGAGCAACGTCCTGGCTTCTTCGGATGAAATGTGGCCGGCTGTGAAGCTCTTCATCTCCTGGTCTTCGACGTTGACCAGGTTACAGCGAACGCACCAATCGTCTTCGCCAAGTTCAATGCCCTGAGCTGCGGCTTCCAGCGGAGCCCGTCCGGTGTAGTTGTCCAGCGGACTGTAGCCCAGCAAACTCATGTTGGCGACGCTGCTTCCGGCGGGAAGATGTTTTGGCGTGTGATTAGCGAGGCCGACGATCCCTTGCTTCGCAACCGCGTCCATGGCCGGTGTGTTGGCGGCTTCGAGCGGTGTTTTGCCGTCGAGTGATTCTTGTGGTTCGTCGGCGCAGCCGTCGGGGATGATGATGACGTATTTCATTCG
>CAYUNP010000148.1:11604-13976 GCA_964446085.1 uncultured Pirellulaceae bacterium | reverse complement strand
AATTTTTAACAACGGCCTGGGCATCCTGTTCATCATGTGAATCCTGTCAGATAATCAGGCCAATACTGGCCTACGGTTAATCCAATACGTAAATGACACCTCCTGCTCCACCTTCCCAAAAAGACAACTCCTCCTCGATTAGCAGGTTCTTCGGCGTCTTTCGCTACAGCAAAGAAGCAATCACACTGGTTTGGACCACTGACAAACGGCTGACGTTAATCTTGTTGGCTCTGACGATTTTTGCCGGCGTTATCCCAGGGGCCATCGCCTATGTCGGCAAGAAGATCGTCGATGCTGTCGTCCTCGCCGCTGAAACGGACCTGCCTGCCGATCGATGGTGGGTCTTGAAGTGGATTGGCATCGAAGCCGCCCTGATCATTCTGATGGCGGCGGCACAAAGAACCCTGATGGTTTCCAATTCGCTATTACGAGCACTGCTTGGCCAACGCGTCAACATCATGATTCTGGAAAAAGCTCAAACACTGGAACTGTCACACTTCGAAGACTCGGAATTCTACGACAAACTGACACGGGCTCGGCGCGAAGCATCCTCACGCCCGCTATCCCTGGTGACAAAGACCTTTGGCCTGCTCCAAAACGGACTCACGCTGCTGACCTACGGGTGGTTACTGATTCAGTTTTCTTTGCTGGCCGTAGTTGCCTTAATCGTTGCGGCCTTGCCCGCGTTTTTTGTCGAGACCTATTTCTCCGGCGCGGCGTTTCGGCTCTTTCGCTGGCAAGTTCCCGAGACGCGGAAGCGAAACTATCTTGAATGGTTGTTGGCGAGAGAAGACTATGTCAAAGAAGTCAAACTCTTTGGTGCCGGCGATCTTTTTCTACAACGATACCGCGAGATCTTTGAAAAAATCTACGCTGAAGACAAAGCCCTCACGCTGAAACGCGGCATGTGGGGATTCCTGTTGGGAGTGCTCAGTTCGATGGCTTTCTATGGAGCTTACGGATGGATCGGTTGGTCTGCGGCAATGGGCTGGATCGGCTTGGGCAGCATGACGATGTATTTGTTGATCTTCAAACAGGGCCAATCTTCGATCGCGGCAATGCTGACTTCCATTGGCAAGATGTATGAAGACAACCTGTATCTCTCCAACCTCTACGAGTATCTCGAAGAACCCATCGACACTCACGACGGCACGGCGGTATCGGGACCAATTCCTGGTGATGGGGTGCGTTTCGAAGAAGTCGCCTTCACATACCCCGGCCAAGCGACACCTGCAATCGATCGAATCAGCCTCCATCTTCAGCCCGGCCAAAAGTTGGCGCTCGTTGGAGAAAATGGATCCGGCAAAACGACCTTGATCAAGCTGTTGACTCGTTTGTACGTGCCGACGCAAGGCCGAGTGTTGCTGGACGGTTTGGATTTGAACGAGTGGCAGTTGGATGCGTTGCGAGACCGCATCGGTGTGATCTTTCAGGACTTTGTGCGCTATCAGTTGAAAGTGGGCGAAAACATTGGTGTCGGCGACGTCGCCAACTTTGAGGCTCGAGATCAACAGGAAACCGCTGCCGAAAAGGGCATGGCGGATCGGTTCATTGATCAGATGGAAAACGGATACGACACACAGCTTGGTCGTTGGTTCAAGGACGGTCGTGAGTTGTCCGGCGGCGAGTGGCAAAAGATTGCTTTGTCACGAGCGTTCATGCGCAGGCAAGCCGATATCCTGGTGCTCGACGAGCCCACGTCTGCGATGGACGCCGAAGCCGAGTCCCAGATTTTCGATCACTTCCGTGAGGCGACGAAACAGCAGATGGCCATTTTAATTTCGCATCGCTTCAGCACCGTCCGCATGGCCGACCAAATCATTGTGTTAGCCAAAGGCAAAATGATTGAACGCGGTTCGCATGAGGAGCTGATGCAGCAGAACGGCCACTATGCGCATCTGTTTGAGATTCAGGCCAAGGGATATCAATAGTTCTGTCGAACGCGTTTAGGCAGAATCAAGCAACTCCGCAGCATTTCGCCTAAAAGCGGTACTACAAACGATTTCAGTCGCTTCGGCAAAGAGTCGGCCCGGCTCGATCTGCGACACGACCACGGATGGAAGACGCAAGACCGCCAATCAACGCGAACTGAAGATCGTGTTTTTGAAGTAGCTCGGTAATGCGACCAAGCGATCCAGAGAATTGCTCAATCACAGTCCCGTCCCGGAACGTTACGATAAGCCAAAAGCTGTTTGGCTCTCGCCTGAAGCTTTTCATCGCGGGATGGATCGATGAATTGATCTTGCTTGCGAGATTTTAATGCCCAAACTGAATCGAAAATCTCTGCGTACTGTTGCAGTTTTTGCAGCGCGCTGAGCGAGCGATCCTTCTCGATCTGTATCGGTTCTACCAGCGAATGATAGCCGTCCCAA
>CAYUNP010000148.1:7853-11504 GCA_964446085.1 uncultured Pirellulaceae bacterium | reverse complement strand
AACAGAGATGAATTTTTAAGCCAAATTTGGCAGAGCGCATGAGTTGCCGTCGATATGTGAATAAGTTTTGCCCGCGAATAGCGCAAATAAACGCGAATGAGAAATCGCTATGCGGACTCGGACGCGTCAATCATGATCGAAGGAATCGCGCGAATAATCTAAAACAACAAAAGGGATGCAACTAAATCTCTGGATACGTACAGGGACAGCACATTTTACTGTTCGCGCGACAGCTTACTGCGGTGCTCATCACGCATCTGCTTGAGTTGTTCTGAAGACTGGATTTCATTCAGATTGTCCTCCGTAACGGGTGTCCATTTTTTCCTGGACATGCGGACGTGCAAACGGAAAATCTCCCTCGCTCTTGCTTCATCGCCCTCACCAGCTCGGTCAAGTAGCGTTGTCGCCAGATTTGCGAGGCTCCTTGAGATAGAGGACTCCTGGAAACCAAGTCGAAACCAGGCGTTGCCGAGTCGATAGTGCTTTTCGGGAACTTCGGGTAGAAACTCCAGCAGACGTTCCTGTGACGGTAAGAGCACTTCAGGAGCCACGTCCCCGGCTATCTGAAACGTGTTGGCAAGTGACACTGCGTAGTAGGGGCGAATGTGTGGGTGTACGGTCTCGGCGTCAGGAAGCCGTGACACGACTTTGCTGATCAGATCCGCGTTATCCGGTTTCTTCACGAGCTTGTTTCCCGATTGCTGATCGGAAGCGACCTTGTTGCGTGAGGCAAAGTGCTGGCTGATGTCCAATGCCCACTTTTGGTTAAACTCTTTCAAAGCGGCCAGGTCTGCCGAGAGTTTTGACAAGTCTGGCCGCCATGTTTTTTTGTCGACTTTGACAACATGTTTGCATCGAACGGCAGCAACATATTTTGGCTCAAAATTGGTTTCCACATTGAATTCCGCTTTGGGCTCACAATTCCGGCGAACGATCAATGATCGATTGTCGTCATTCATGAGGCTGATTTCGATGCTGCAGGATTTATCGCAGGTTACCGAAACCGAAGTTGAATACTTGCGTTTGTCATCGGATTCGCCATCCTGTGCTTCGGTCTTCCAGTCGACTTTCGGTTGAGTCTTCAACGAGCCGGTGTCGGTGAAAAAGTTTTGTAGTTGCCACGCGAATTCACGGTCATGAGTTTCCAGCGATTCAGGTGCGTGACCTGTGTCTTTCATGATCCAGATTTTCGATGGCGACTTTGTGGCGGCGTGAGCTTTCTGACTACTGGACGGAGGTAGGAACGAATCAAACTCGCCGTGCAAATAGAAAATCGGACAATCAACTTTGGCAACATTGACCAAAGGATCGACTTGAGGCACAAGTGATTCGCGGACCATGTTGATGGAAAGCTTGGCCATCATGCCGAGTTCCCGTGTTGATTCGTACTTTGCCAACATCTCGCTGGGGGAAAAGAGGTCTTCGACAGCCAGTGCTCCGATCGGATGCCGTGCGGCGAGGTACACCGAAAGTGTCGAGCCCAGGGAAATGCCGAAGATTCCCAACGATTCAGGACCAACCGGCAAGTCTTGCTGGGTCGTAATGAATTTGTAGGCGGCAACGACGTCGTCGGTGAGAGTCGTAAAGCCGGGCACTCCATCGCTCTTTCCGTACCCCTGATAGTCGAACATGAAAACATGCAATCCGCCGTCGGTGAAGAGTTTGGCGTACTGCATGAAAACGGAAATGTTGGCAGCGTTGCCAGGGCAAATCATGACCATGCGAATTGGAGCATCGTCGGAATCCAATGGATTGTCGCTGCGGATGATCCAGCCACGTAGAACCGTGCCGGAAGGTTTGGCGAATTCAACGGGTTGTCCGACAAGCCCCATTTCCTTCGGTGTCACAAACTCTTCGGCTGTCGGGAGCATGAACAACTTGCTAAGCATGTCCATCTGTCCGATCCGTCGCTGAGCTTCACTCAAATCCTGAGCACTGGCTACTTCGCAGATCAAGTCAACGGATAGGAAAAGCAGGCAGACTGCCAACAGACTTCGCTTGATGAGTCGGAGCAAAACTGGTTCCTCGCTTCAGATTCGATTCACTGGGCAGAACATTTCCTTGAGCAATTCCATCGTCAATTCAACACTGGATATCTGCCAAAGTTGCGTCGTTCATCTTAGCACGTAAGGAAGTGGCGTTAAACAAATCGAAACAAGAATTGGGGCAGGTCGGACCAATTGGCCCATTGAGTTTTTGATGGCTCGTAGGCTTCATGCCAAGGCGAGAAGACGCCTGATCCTCGTTTCAGTTTCTTTGCGCTTTTGCGTGAGGAAGGTTGAAGGTGCCGAAAGGAAAAGGTGGCGTTAATTTTGACAGGATCAACAGGATGAACATGATATTTCGCGCGAGGCCATGATCGAAACGGCGAGGACATCCTGTTCATCATGTAAATCCTGTCAAAAGGATTTTTGGAGCGGTGACAAGTTTCAAGGCCACTGCGCCAATGCCAGGTTTTTATTTCAATTTCTTTGCGCCTTTGCGGGAGCAAGGTTGAAGGTGGCGTTAATTTTGACAGGATCAGCAGGATGGACATGAAATTTCGCGCGAGGACATGATCGAAACTGCAGGCGACGTCCTGTTTGTCATGTATATTCTGTCGAAAGGATCTTTGGAGCGGTGACAAGTTTTACGACCGCCCTGGAAATTAGTGGATGCAAAAAACTGCGGCGAGACGCCGCAGCCACGCCTGTAAAAACTATGCTGCCGTTGTTCACTTCTGCACGTTTTGGGGCAAACCTTTGCCATCGAATGGGGTTATTGGCAGGATGAATAAAATCAAATCGAGATCCTGACGATTATGCACTCTACTGTCCGTGTAATTTTTTTCCAAATTTTGTTTGTTTGTTAGGTTCAGCAGACAGCTTCCGCAACGGTAATTTCGCTATTTCAAGCCGCCAGCAAAGGCTGTGCCTGCCTGTAAAGGCGGGAACTTCTGCAAGTTGCTCTGCAAAGTTTGTGATCTTTAGATTAAGATGGAACGAAAACCAATCTGAAAATTTTAGAAGAACCACTATGCCCTCCAGCACCGCAGTACCCAACGGACTTTATCGCATTCGCAAAGCAGGCGCGAAAAGCCAAATCGCCATCGAGATTTCCAATGGCAAGAAATGCCATTACGTTCAAATTGGCAGCGAGCAAACTCCATTCGACAACCTCGAAGATGCAATCGAGTTTGTTCAAGGCAAAGGACTGGAGGCCGATAAAATGTCTCTGGACTACGGCATGAAGCCGGCTGAGCCTGAAGAAGAGGTAACAGAAGATGCTGATGTTTCTGAAGCAGTAGAGTAGCAGGACGAAACCAGGCGACATCAGTTGCCGGTTAACTGATCCAGGAACCTACTGTTCACGGCATGCTTTCATTCTCAGGTCTAACGGTACGCAGCTGAAAGGCTTCGACCGTTGGTCGAGAGAATTTGGAAATGGTGAAAGCCGGCTTTCTTCCCACTGAAGCGCCAGACGACTTTTTTATCTGGTGTGACTTCAAATAGTTTCACGCTGTCGCCTTTTGCGCGGTAGCTGGAGATGATGGTGTTGCCGTTGGGCAAACGTTGAACTCCACAGGCGTCGGCGATCAATTTCTCTCCCAGATCACCATTGGTCACGCTCCAGACGATTTTCCCCTGTTCGTCGATTTCGATCACCCGGTTT
>CAYUNP010000148.1:3977-7753 GCA_964446085.1 uncultured Pirellulaceae bacterium | reverse complement strand
ATTCGCTTTACCAAAGCCAATGAACGAGTGAGCCAGCTCAACGTTCAGTTCGCGGATTCGAATATTTTTCCACGCGACTTTGTGAGGCGCTTTGGCTGCCCGATCGCTGTGGACCGTTAAGCCGATGAAGCCAGTTTTGGCTGACTCTTTGCCCACCCGATCAGCCACTTGAACTCCGTTGACCCACGTTTGAATCCGGTCACCAATCGCGAGAATTCGGTACTGGTTCCAATCGTCATTTTTGAACGCGTTGGTAATCTCAGGATCCGTTCTGGAGTTTTCAAAAGCACTGGAACGAACCTGTACCGTCGAATTTAGTGCGTTGTTGACTTTAACCTCGAATTTCAACTCGAAGTCAGCAAAGTCACGCCTGGTACGCAAGAGCGAGCTCGAACTTCCGTCTGACGTCGTGCCTTCGACAGAACCATCGACGACTTTGTATTTGGCAGAGCCGCTTTTTTGTTCCCATCCGCCAAGGTCCTGTCCGTTGAACAGGTCGAACCAGTCACCGACATGTTCGGCTTCGAAATCACGTTCTTGCGACCATGAGAAATTGCTGCCGGGCGATACAGGCAGCCACGCGACGGTCGTCATGGCGATGATGCAAAATTGATTTCGCCAAAAGAGATGGGTTTTCTGTATCATCCTGTCTTTTAGCAATTGAAGTTACACCAATGCAATCGCGATTCGACTAATTTTTGATTCCGATCAGAACGGGGTCATGGTCGGAACTGCGGAATGGATTCGCCTGGTAAAGTACCTTGGGGTTGTATTCCTTGTTATAGTCAAGGAACCGCGGTTCGTCAGCATTGATGTGCCACGTTGCAACTCCCGTGACATCGTCAGCCAACGAGTCCGTTCCCATCGCGTGATCGAGATTGCCGCTTTGGCCTCGATAGACGTACGAATAGTCGCGCTCTTCATTTTTTGAAGATCTTTTTCCTTTCAAGTGTTCGCGCAGATCAACCAGGCCTCTGGCGCGCATCGCATCAATCGGGTCTTCCTGGCCGTAGGCGTTCAAGTCACCGATGACGAGCACTCTGGGATTTTTTCCCTGAGCTCGCTTGGTGATGTAATTGCAGATTGCCAAAGATTGAGCACGTCGCACGGCATTGAACGCGCCCTGGCCGTCTCCTTTGTTTTTGTTGTCAGCGTCCGCTTTGTCAGATCCGCCTTTTGATTTGAAATGGTTGACGATTACCGCGAACGGTTTCCTGGCTGAGGTTGGTTTGAAGACTTGAACAACCGGTGTGCGAGCTTTATAGAAAGCTTCGTCTTCGATCATCGAAACGCCACCCAATGGCGCGACGCGGTCTGATCGATAAATGATTCCGACACGAATACTGTCGACGCCACCAGGTGCATTGCGAAAACCGTCCGGAAGGCCGCAGCCAACAAACACTTCTTTGCCAATTTCCCTGTTCAATGCAGCGACCAGTCGTTTTTCAGCGGCGAGGTTGTTTTCAATCTCCATCAAACCAATCACATCTGCCTGCAAGCCAATGATGGCAGAAACGATTTTCGCTTCCTGTCGTTTCAGTTCCGCGTTGGTGTCCGCGCCGCGAGCACGATTGCTTCCATTGTCAATCGTCGTGAAATAGTTCAACACATTGAAGCTGGCCACCGTGACGTCGGCCTTGCCAACATTCGGTCGTTCAGGCCGCTGGGCGGGCGTCCATCGAAACGGTTTGCTTGGTACGAACAGAAGTCGATTGCCGGCTTTCACCATTTTTCCTGAAACGTTTTTCAGTGTGGATCCGATTCGCACCGTAGGTTGTGTCTTGCCAAGTCCTGGAAACAGTGTGGGCGGAAAAATGTTCTGCTTTGAGGAACCGTCATCGAGAACGATTGTGGCGTTGTCGTTGTATTTCTGCGCCTGAACGACTTTCTCGATGTTGCTGCCGCCTTCGAACGAATTGTCCTTTGCGTCAGCGTCGTTTGGATCGACCTGGCTGGTGGGAACAAAAAGTCGATTTCGCGCCACTTTGACTTGGCCACGACGCGCAAGGTCAAATGTGTCGACGACCACCAGGTCGCCCTTGATCGTAACTTCTTTTCCTATCATTGATTCCCAATCGACCGAGCCAAGATCGCCTTTGATGATCACTGGATCGGTTTTTGGATCCGAGGCTGTGTTTGATTCAGTGGTTCCAGCTCGAGCTGCGGTTTCGTCGCAATGCGCCAATAGGGCGATTGCCGTTAGAGCAAAGAATGTGACGCCGATTGCTATTGGTGTGCGGATCATCGTTGGAACGGTCTCGATTTTCATTTTCGAAAAGTTGTTGTCGCCTGTGAACAAGGCGGATGCGACATGGCCTGTTGTCAGGATTTTATTGGATGCGTCAACACGGCTGAGCATTCGAGTCGTTGTCGAACGTGACACTTTGTTTGGGACCATAGTATATATAGATCAGTTTTTTTTGGTCCTGGTCGCTGACGGCTGTGGGACGGATCACATCGCGAGAATCCTCACGAAACTACGCCAATTTGCGATGATTTAGCAGCTTGCAACTGGAAACAACTGCTTCGCGATTTGATCGCGATTGATGGATTTGGTAGCTTCAGCGGAGGAACAAAAAACTGAGGCCGAATTTTGCCAAGATGATTTCGAATCATACGAATAAGCGGCCAATTACAGTCTCAATAAAAGGGCCAGCTATGCAACAGGCAGTTTCCAGTCGACATGAGTTGGAACAGTCAACGACACCAAAAGGCACACAAGCCAATCCAAAATTCTCGACGAGAATTCAGTCCATTGAGGAATTTCTCGACCTTCCCCAACCTCACACTCCGGATCAGGAACTTCAGCATTTCGGTGATTGGGTCAGCGATCCAATTTGGGTTCCACCCAAAGACAGCAGCAATGAGCTGGCCCAATCGATGTTGAATCGGTTTGGTGCGTTCGCATCAGAGGAGGAATGTTGGAAGGCGACCATTCGGCAGCATCGTTCACAGTTCACTCAGGTTCGCAAATTTGAACTTCCTCGCGCGTCGATTCGTCTGCCCAAAGGGCAACTTTACGTAACGGTGACGGAGCAGAAAAACTTTGACAGGATTGAAGAAGAGATTCCGCAAAGCGTGCAAACGCGCCTGGACGAATTTCTGGCTGGTCCCGGAAGTAAGCGAGGCGTCAAAGTCTACTATCTGAAGCCGCTTTGCGTCGAAGTTGGCAGTGACCTGATTTTCACCACCGACGAAGAGCTTGAGCAGGCGATCACTGAAATCCAGCAAGAAGTATTCTCGCTGTATCGCCGCAAGTATCTTTGGCATCGTACGCGTAAGTTCAGTGTTGGATGTATGGATACGATGTTGGCATTACCTCGTACCATGTTGAAAGTGGTTTTGAATCGAAAGAAACGCGAAATCGAAGCGGTCCACGCGAAGGCGGAGTTCGAGCGACGCAAGCGGGCATTGAAAGCTGTGCAGTATCGCAAAAACTATCGCACTGATCGCTGCACATTTGATGACATGCTTTCGATGACGACGACTCCCGAACGGGAAGACGTGATCAATCACTACTGTGAAGAGAATTCTTACACAGAACTTGATCGCCAGTTATTCCTGATGGCGTCCTCGGTTGCTCTGCCGTGGTTCGCTGCCATGTCTTTGGCGGCGTGGCAAATGGCGATGGTTACTTTGACGACAACCACTGCAACGGTTGCTGTTTGCGATCCGGTTTTTGTTGCCGAGATGCCACGTGAGAAAGGCAAACTTCTCAAGATCGGTCACTTCGACGAAGTCGACGGTGTGATGCACATTGAGATTTAGTCGCTTGT
>CAYUNP010000148.1:0-3877 GCA_964446085.1 uncultured Pirellulaceae bacterium | reverse complement strand
GCTTGTATTTGTCGTAAATCACCAATAAAAGAACGTTCTCTCGCGCGATGCAATTTCCTGGTGCCGTTTGGGTAGCCTGGAAATGCGATGCTGGTTACGATTTGTCTTTCTGTTTAACCCACTCCTGCCGGTCTACAACCATGAAGAAACACGAATGGCGAGAGAAAACGGAAGAAGGCGAGACACGTTTGGTGACCGCAACACGGCATGCCGGAAAATGGCAGCTTCAATCGCGGCTCAAATCGGAAAACGAATGGACCAGATTTCCAAAAATTGAACTCGAAGACCTCGAGACTCTTCTCGATGTCATTGAGAGGAAATATCAACGGAGTCGTGTGCCTCACGAACATGTCCTGGAAATCGAAAAACTGATTGCAGCCGCTCAGCCGCGGAAATAACAAGGCTGAAATTTGCTGTTGCTCACGTGTCCAGCGTGGTGTCTGACCTGTTGTTTGCAGAAGGAAACGGGGCATGGCAAGTTTTCTTTATCGTTGGTCGTTGACCGATGGCAAAGGCGTGGTGTTGGAATTTTCTTTTTGTCGAATTGGGCATCTTTACCGAGTCGAAGTGGTTGCAATCGACGATCGGTATAATGGAGTGCTTCAGCTGACTTCCAGTTGAGACCAACTTCCCACTACGAATTCGAGGAACAGACGATGAAGAAACTGACACATATTGGCCTTTTGATGTTGGCGTTGATGGTCGCATTCACGGGATGCGATGCTGCCAAGGAAGCAGCCAACGATGCCAAGGCCAAAGCTGGCGATATGGCTGGAGATATGGCCGACATGGCCAATCTCGATTTTGGTGACTTTGATATGAATGGCGCTAAAGAAAAGTTCGCTGGAATCACTGAAGGGTTTACAAACGTTACCGCTGACAACGTCGATGGATTGACTTCGAAGATTAGTGATCTGAGCGGATCTGTTGAAGGCATGGGGCTCGACAGCCTCACTGGGCCAGCCAAGAGCGCCGCAGGAGGTATGATTTCAACGTTTACCGGGGGAATCAAAACGGCGATGGAAGGAATCTCGGATGAGGGCATTCTTGGAAAGCTCAAGCCGGCCGTTGATGGCTTGATGGAAAAGCTGAGCGCTTTCATGTAAGCGATATTCGACGAAGATGTAAGCGATATTCGACGAAGCGAAACAAAGGGATGCCGACGAAAGTTGGTGTCCTTTTTTCATTGTGGCTGCGACGTCTCGTATCTCGCTGCAGGGTTGGAGAGAAAGAGCTGCGGCGAGCCGCCGCAGTCCCAATTTTCGAATCGTCCAATCCGGCTTCGACGGAGTCTAAAATTTTACATCGTTACCGTCGTTACGCTGGATAAAATGCTCCAGCGTTTTTGCGTCAACTTTCTCGATCGGAATTGTCTCGGCAGAGCCGTCGCAACGCGCAAATACGAAATTGCCATCGAGTTCGGCCAACTGAGTTACTGCGGTTCCTGGCTCAAAGGGAATGTCGGCGGGCTTGGTCCATTCGATTGCGGACTGACGATTGGCTTGAGTCACAAGAATCGTGTTTGAAGATCCATCTGTAATATTGGCAAAGGCCAACTTCTGTCCCTGCTCAAACATCGCGCCTACTCCATCGAAACCAAGGCAAACCGTTTTGCTGTCAGAGTCGAATGTCAGACTCTTGTATGCATCGGGTATCTCATTGAGAAGTTGAATGTTGTGTTTGCTGTCCCATGGTTCATCGAGCCTGAATTTTTTGTACAGCTCCTGTTCTTTTACCCCCAGGTTCTGCAAAAGTGTGACTCTCCAGCTCAGCAACGCTTTGTCGTCGGCGCCCTGGATGTTTCCTGGAAAGGATTTGTTTTCGGATTCATAACCGTGAAATGCCAGCGCGATTTCGCGAAGCTGGTTCATCGCTGACGTTCCAGCACTGTCACCCATGTCATCATCAGTCGTGTCATCCATAGATCCAGGGCCATAATATCCAGGGCCCATTCCCATGCCGCCCATTCCCATACCATAGTTTTCTTCTTCGACTGGCCAAACAAGTCCAGTGGCTTCGTTGGAGATCCGTTGCAACTCAAGATCCAGAAGCTGAGTCTTTGCGCTTTTCCGTCGCTCATGTTGAGTACGCAACTTCTTGACTCGATTCTCCATCATCCGCAGCTCAACTTCATTGGTCTGAAGAAACGTGTCGTATTGTTTGGAAAGCAAAGCCTTTATCTTTGCAAGCGACTTCTTTCGTGCTTCTTCCGTCTTGGCGGATTGCAGCCGCTGTTTCAATTTTTCCAACGGGCTCAAAACTGGCATTGCGCCTCCCCCTCCTGCCAATCCCATTCCCATGCCGCCCATTCCACCTAACCCTTGAGCGAAAGCCGGAGTGACTGCAAGCAGGATGAACACGAATAACACCCTCGTGACTACAGTTGTTAACGATGGCAGTTTGATGAAGTATTGAGTTCTCATGATTCACCTGGGGGTAAAGTAATCTTGTTCCGGTTGTTCAGTTCGCACTCGAAAAGCGGGCAAACTATTCCGCTTACCAACGCGAACCTGTATTCTGAATTCCAAACGACCTTTCCATCGCACGAATCTGCTCATCCAATTTGGCCATTTCCAATTGGTAGGCATCGAACGAATGAGAATGCCGACGAATTGGTTGTTCCATCTTTCGTATTGATTGCTCAAGCGCCCACATCTCCGAGGCCCACCCTTGCGATTCGTTCAGATCCGTAATCCAGGACGGAGACACTGTCGCAACAGGGCTATTGGTCGATGTTTTCGCTCGGGAATCAGCTTTGGGGTTCAGTTCAACAGTCGAGTCGCCAGTGGCAACAGGTATCACGAGCGGCAAAAGCAAAACGAACACCATTGCCGCGACAGCGAACCCAATGATTGTCCACAACAAGTGGTTACCCGTTGCTTTCTTCCTGAATTTGGGACGCGAAAACTGGGTTGGATTTTGCAGATGTGCAAGGTACTGGGTTAGCACATCCTGGACCGAATTGGCAGAGTCAAATCGATCGACAGGCTTTTTTGAAAGCAGCCTCGAAATGATGTCGTCCAGCGTTGGCGGAATGGCGCTGTTGATCGAGCGGATCGACGAAGGATCACTGGAACCGATTTTTTGCAACACGGCATAGGGATTCTCTGCCCGAAATGGCTCGCGACCCGTTGCCATGAAGTACATCACACTGCCAAGACTGAAAAGGTCGCTCCGATGATTAATATCGTCTCCCATTGTCTGTTCTGGAGACATGTAGTGCGGTGTTCCGGCGAGCCAACCTGATTGAGTCAATCCCGCATCGTCGGCGGCACGTGCCAATCCAAAATCAGTGATCAAAACGCGGCTAACATCTTTCTCCAACATAATATTCGCCGGCTTGATGTCTCGATGAACCAGGCCTTGCTCGTGAGCCGCCGACAGGCCAGCTGCAATCTGCTGGGCAATCCGCACGATATCTTCGGTGAGCAATGGTCCTTGCTCTTCAACATGGTTTTGCAGCGACCGTCCGGAAACCAGTGCCATCACCAGGTAGGGACGTTTCTGTGAGGTCCCAATTGAATAGATCGGCACCACGTTAGGATGAACAACGGCGGCCGCAGCCTGTGCTTCACGAGCGAACCGTTTGCGAGCAACTCCGCTGACTGAAAGATGAGGCGCCAGAAACTTGATTGCGACTGGACGATTGAGTTCCGCATCGAAACCTTTGTAAACGATTCCCATTCCACCGCGGCCGATCACCTGTTCGATGCCGAAGTCATCGATACGGCCAAGCATCTCCGGATGGGTCGGCGGGGCAAACGGAGTGTCTTCGTTTGCATCCGTGAAATCACCAGCCGCGGAAAGCGAAGCGGCACTTTCGGCGTTGCGGTCAACATGCGCAAATACGCCAGATCGAAAATTGGAGTCTGTTTCA
>CAYUNP010000147.1:0-14017 GCA_964446085.1 uncultured Pirellulaceae bacterium | reverse complement strand
CGGTTCGGAGAACCGAGCGACATTGTCGCTCAGCTTTCCAAGCTGATAGCGCTCGGCCAAGGCCAGGGGAACGCGGAATTTGTTATTTAACTAGCGACGGCGTCGAGCCAAACCAGCGATTCCGAACAGCATCAACGCAACTGCAGCACCGGGCTCTGGAACAGCCGATACGTTGAAACTAAGTTGGTAATCAACTGTGAGGCCGCCAAGCTGTTGCAGGTACACGGTGTAGTCACCAGCCTGTAGCGGTCCTGAGAATCCTGTGCCGATGCCGCTGCTTCCGATATCGTCAAGAATATCGGTGCCCACGCCTCCACCAAACAGCAAACCGCCAATGAATTGGGATTGATCCGGACTGTTGCCCAGTGCTGGTGCGTCGAACGGGAACGACGTTGTGTCATCGAGTCCGATAAAGGCAAGATCATCATCAGAATTGAAGACGTCGAGGAAAACGCTGTCGAGTTGTTCGCCAGCCGCAACCTGAAATGTAAATACATCAACATTTGGGCTGGCACCAAGTGCATCGACAACCGTTCCGGTAACCGTGTTGGAGCCAATGCCAAGCGGTCCGAAGATCGTAGGCATCGTGTTGTCACCTGATAGTTCTCCATCCACAGATTCGTCAAAATTGACGGTTTGGGCCTGCATGAGGCTGGGAGTCATCACTCCACAAAGAAGAATCAATAGAAAAAGACGAGTGAATTTCATGTTTTTAATTCCTGTTGAAAGTTCATGGACGAGTTAATCGTCAAGCTGATTGGGACGTTAGATCCAGCAGCATAGTAAGGCGAATTGGTCAGAGCCAGTAAGCTGCAAGGATAATGTGAAACATCAGACCAAGACCTTGCAAGGATTCGGCTAAAACCTGATTCTGCCCCCGAAAACAGTCAGTTCGTTGTTGATTGCTCTTTTTATTTCAAAAGTGTCTATTTGACGCGCATCTTCGCCTGCGAACGAACTTCTTCGTCAGTCAGTTTTCCGTCGCCGTCATCGTCATAGGCGTTGAACCCCCATGTTTTGATGGCCCGCGGCAATTCATTTCGAACAATGACACCATCCTTGTTGGCGTCGAAGCGATCAAAGAACTTTCGCACCGTTTCGTCGACTTTCGCTTGCTGCGCTTCGGTCAACTCCCGAACTTTCCTGGCTGGCCTTTGCTGAGGCCTGGTTTTCTGTTCCGGTTTGCGCCGGTGTGGAATCGAAACATCGTAAAAGGCGACCGCCATTTCTTCCCACGTTTGATCTCCCCACGAAACAAGCTGTGATGGATCCGGGTTGAATGGATTTGCATCCGAATTGTCAAACTCAACAGTACCCTGCAAACGGCGAACGTTTTTCAACGCGATTGGATCCGCCAACTCATAGCGATGCTGCCAGTTGAAATCGTAGGCCGGTACATTGATCAGCTTTGTCTCCGACCTGTCCTTTGAAAGAATGGACGACTTGAACGACTTGCCGCGATAGTGCATGTGAGGAGAAATGGAAAGCAGTTCTCCATTTGATGGCAAACGACCACGTCGAATGTCGACCATGTGAGACGGATCATTCGGTTGAATCTCAAAGTCCTGGTCAAGCGCCATCACCGTCAACAGTTCCTGTTTGATTTCGGACTCATCTGCGAACAACATTCCAATTTTTGTGATGTCCGTTTGTGGCGTACCATTGGGTGTGTAATGCATCTGAAACACGAACCGTGATCCTTTGGGGACAAAGCGGGCACGACTGGGCTCATAGGTTAGAGGCGTTTGCCCAGGCACATAGGCTGCCAACCAGCCAACTCCACGAGCTCGCTCTCCGTCAGGTGGTCGAATGAAAACGATGCTGTGATGAACAACGCTGCGATTGCCGGGGATCACTTCGGCGGCAGAGATCCAGCGATCCTCTGTAAATTTTGGATCCACGACGAAGTACTGGTACTCCACCGTTTCATCAGCAGGAATGCTGTACGGCTCGGTGCTCATTTTCACGACCCGGTCGGGCTCGCGGTGCAGGCGCCAGCCCGAAACGACTTCGATTGGCTTGGGCAGTTTCGAAACATCGCCCATTGGCGTTCCCTGTTCAACCCAGTCTTTCAGGATCTGTTTATCTGCATCACTCATGTTCCTTGAGTTCGAAAACTTGCCGACGGATTCATCTGCGTGCCACGGCGGCATACGTTTCTCTTCGATGACTTCCAACATCATGTCGGCCCACCCGATTGACTCTTCGTAAGTTTCCAGAGAGAAGGGACCGATCTCGCCAGCGCGATGGCATTCGACGCAGTTACGTTGCAGCACGCGCGACACCTGATTCGCGAAAGTCACCGTCGCATTGGAAACGGATTCCCGTTTGCGTCCCAGTAGACAACCCATTGGCTCCGTTTCGGAAACTTCCACCGGCTTGCCATTGAGGACGCTCTCGATCGCGATTCGCAAATCATGTCGCGTCGCTGCTGAACGTGTAACGCCGGGCAAGTACTGATCGTCAATGCGGCCCCGGTAGACAATCTTTCGATCGGCATCGAAAACGATCACTTCGGGAGTGCGTGTGATCTTCAGTTGGTCCGCGAAGCGATTGTCATAGTCTTTCGCAAACTCAAATGTGATCCCGTTGTTGGCGATGTATTCTTCGATTTCGTCAAGCGAATCCTGGACGTTGCTGTTGATGCCGACGAAACGAACTTTTGGAAAATCAGTTGAGATTTTCTGCAGCCGACCAGCGTACAGCTTGGCCAGCGGGCACTCCGTTCCGAGAAAGCACAGAACGCTTAGCGGCTGTTCTGGCTGGTCAATGATGTTAACTTTCGTACTGCCATCAATGCCGATCAGCTCAATTGTTGGAACTTCAGAAACGGTCTTCGATTCGTCAGCCTTCGTGGTGGCAACGCCAATCACAAGAAGCAAACTGAAAAATATTGGACACAAATGTGAATGAATCATGGTTTTGGGGCCTGAGGCAGCAAAGTCTGAATTCGGAATTCCGGGTGAATCCATTACAATATGAGTTCGCCAGTATTGCAACGGAATGTAATCATTGGATATGACCAATATGGCATGGGGCAAGTTTCAACAAGGATCGAGATGTTTGCAAAAATTCAAATTATGGCTTGTCTGACATTGCTGGCACTCCCTGTGGTGGTGTTGGCTCAGTCTCAGCAACGTACCGTCGCTCCAGAACCTGGTGTTGCCGTGGCTCAAACCGAAGAAGTGCCGCCCGCATCCCGGATTGCCGAAGCGGGTGCCGACTTCAATCAGGAATTTGCATTTGCGCATCTTGAAGCGATGTGCGCGATCGGTCCGCGGATGAGCACTTCGCTGGGAATGCAGAAACAACAGAAGATGTTGAAAAAACACTTCGAAGCCCTCGGAGCCCAGGTTGGATTCCAGAATTTTAATGTCAATGATCCGCGAAATGCTGGTCAGGCGACGCTTTCAAATCTGGTCGTTCGTTGGCATCCAGAGCGAACCAAACGATTGATGATTTGTTGTCACTACGACACCCGTCCGTTTCCAGACCGCGATCCGGTAAACCCAACAGGCGTGTTCCTTGGCGCTAACGATGGAGCCTCGGGAGCTGCTTTCCTTTGCGAACTTGGACGGCACATGCAAAATCAGGAAGGTCCCATCGGATTTGACTTTGTTTTCTTCGACGGGGAAGAGTTCGTCTTTCTGGCAAGACGTGACCCGATGTTTCTGGGCTCGGAATATTTTGCGAGGCAGTACGCTGGCGGAAACTGGGACGTCAAATATGACTACGCCGTTTTGGTTGACATGATCGGAGACAAGGATCTTCAACTGAAAATGGAGGTCAACAGTCTCAATATGGCCAGGGATCTGACAAAAATGATCTGGTCGATTGCGAAAGACCTCAAGGTCCGCGAATTTCGGGCAACCAAGGGACACATTATCAAGGACGACCATTTGCCGCTCAATCAGATCGCGAAAATTCCGACCTGCGATATTATTGACTTTGACTACCCGAAGCCGGGGCTCAATAATAAGTATTGGCACACGTCTGCGGATAACGTTGAAAACTGCTCGGCTGATTCGCTGGGCAAGGTCGGAATGGTGATGCTCGAATGGACCAGGCGAATGCAGGATGTTTACAGCAAGAACGCCAACAAGAAAAAGAAATCTTCCCGTACGGCAAACCGAAAATAGAATTTTAATGGTATACCTTTCGCCGATTGGTAACTCAAAGAGTTTTTGGGAGTATTCCGGCCCGGTGAGAATCATGGCTGACAGTTGCTTTTTTGGTGAAGGGGCGGTCCAGTGAGCGTTGAAATGCTCTTCCAGGTTTTTGAGCCCGTGCTTGGTATTAGTCAGGGCGTGAAAAACGTTTCGTTTCTGCTTGGCACCGGATCCGTTGCTCTGGGAGTTCTCTCTCTCTTTGCGCACAAAAATCGGCTCGACGATGTTTTTGCTGCTCCGCACACTGCCTACGAATTGAGTTTTGAATCCCGCAAGTATCGACGTCGTGCGATCGCCAGCTCTCTGATCGCTTCGCAGGGAATCATGTTGGCCGGAATCGCATTCGTTGACGAGCTTCGAACGGTTGCGATTTTCATCAGTATTATTTTGCTGTTACTGATTGGCATTCTGGGAATCGCGATGTTCGATTTCTTCTCTGTTGGCCTCAACGAGATTGCACGCAAAGACGACAAAGCCAGACAGGCGATGGTTGATGAGTACGTGCGACAGCGAAACCAGCTGGCCAAACAAAAAGAAGACAGCGAAGAAAATCCGTCCGGAGAATCGTAGACAGTAGGGCTTTGGCCAGTGAACCTGCGTATCGGCGCGTTATCGCAGATCGCTCATGCTTCCCGGTTTGAGCGAAATTTTTCGACCAGCCGAGCTGTTTCTGCCTGCCCCACGATCGAGGCCAGCTTCAAATAGGGTCGCAGCCCAAGCACTTTCATCTTCCGCGACCGCAGCGGAACGGCATTGGATCCGCAAACCTGGCAGGGGACAGTTGAAGCCGCGACCCCACAAGTCGCACAGCAACCTTCGGTCGTCCACGACGAACCATCCGAGTTTCCTGGCGGAGTCATCTCGACGTGGAAAGCGAGATTGAACTTCACCGCAATTTCGATGGCTTGCGCCAACCGTCGCCACGCGATTGAGCGGCACCGAACTTTTTTGCAAACATGATCCAGAAAGACAAGCTGCGAGGCGTTAAACTTTTTGAGGCTCCAGACGCCATACCATCTCGGCGACGTTTTCCGGAAAGGAGAGCCTTCTTCCATCGACGCAATGGCCGACTCAAACTGCGTCACGATCGACGTTTCATCACTCGGCAAAGAATCTTCGCACTCCATCAGCCTCATAAAATCAGCAGATCCATCGACGGATCGCTCGCCGAAGGGAAGCCAGCCGAAACAGCCTGCTCTAGAAATTTCAGCTCCATCATCGAGTTCGGCCCCGGAGATCGGTACATTCGCTGGGCAGGCCTGGCAAACACGCTTTACTTTCTCCGCTCCATCGAAAGCTGCGTAGACTTCCTCAACCGGAAACCCGACGGCATCTGCTGCTTCGTCGGTGCTAACGTGGGGATGGAGACAGACTCCATCGATGATTCGATTCTCCATTTCGCCTACCGAAATTGCCCGTAAACTCCGCAATTCCCGAAATGCGGCATTCGTCAGGTTCTTCGCATCCGGGTCACGAAAAGGGCAGGGCACAGCGATCGTCCATTGTAGAAATGGCGGAGTTGGACCAATGATCGCCGCAGTGCGTTTCATTTTGTAAGGTTTGGCTGGACGGGTCGTCGAAGTGTGGATCAGATTCTATAATCTGTGATTCGAATATTAGAGGAGATATAGTGTCAGAAAAAGTTGTCATCATCGGAAGTGGTCCTGCAGGTTGGTCAGCTGCGATTTATGCCGCACGAGCAAACCTGAACCCTCTACTTTTTGAAGGAACTGTACGAACCGATGTACAAATGATCCCCCTGGGGCAACTGGCCTATACCACAGAAGTCGAAAATTACCCCGGATTTCCGTTCGGCAATGTGCGTGCTTTTGTGGAAAGCGCCGTCGACAAAGACCGACACTGGAATTTGCCCTCGATTCCGGCACATCTTCGCGAATCGAAGAAACGCGACTCCCTCGATCAGATTCAGCCACATTACGCCGTTCAGGGAACGGAACTGATGGAGCTGATGAAGCAACAGGCGCTCAACTTCAAAACCCGTGTTATCGGTGACGATATCGTTGACGTCGATTTCAATTCTGGCCCGATGAAAGTTTTCCCGGCCAATGGCGATCCAGTGGAAACTCACACCGTAATCATCGCGACGGGAGCTCGTGCCAATTATCTCGGCCTGGACTCTGAAGAAGAGTACAAGAACAAAGGCGTCAGTGCCTGTGCCGTATGCGATGGTGCCCTTCCAGTATTCTGGAACAAGGAACTGGCCGTCGTTGGTGGAGGTGATACCGCCGTCGAAGAAGCAGCTTATCTTGCAAACCTGGAAACCGTAAACAAGGTCTACATGATCATTCGTCGCGACGAAATGCGGGCTTCCAAGATCATGCAGCAACGGGCGATCAAACATCCGAAAATTGAAGTCCTGTGGAACTCAGTCGTCAACGAAGTCATCGGCGACGGTAATCTTGTGACCGGTTTGAAGATCAAAAGCACCACCGATAACTCCATCTCGGACCTCGCTGTTGGAGGTATGTTTGTCGCTATTGGACACACTCCAAATACCGGTTTCCTTAGCGGTAAGTTGGATATGAACGACCACGGCTATATCAAGTGGTCCAGGGGATTTCGCACCAACACCAGCGTAGAGGGCGTATATGCGGCAGGGGACGTCGCTGATGACTATTATCGTCAAGCAATTACGTCGGCTGGCACCGGTTGCATGGCGGCACTGGATGTTGAGAGATATCTTGCAGATAAAGGCATCGAGTAATCGCAAGATTCGTCTAAAATGGGTGGGAAAGAGGCACAACATTTTCTTCACCAGCTGACGTTAAAATAGATGACTGATCAAACTTTCCGCGACCGAGAAATCCTTTCCGCTGCCCAAGCCAAAGGTCCCGTTTCGACTCTGGCAGCCTATTTACGGCTCTCTGGACCTGGCTGGTTGCAAAGTGCAATCACGCTTGGCGGTGGCTCCCTTGCGGGAGCGCTCTATCTCGGAATGACTGGCGGCTACAGCTTGCTGTGGGTCCAGCTGGTAGCGATCTTTTGCGGTGTGGTGATGCTTTCGGCGATCAGCTACGTCACGCTGTCGACGGGTGAACGTCCCTATCGGGCGATGAACGAATACATCAACCCGGTTTTGGGCACGGCGTGGATTCTGGCCACCATTCTGGCGAACATGATTTATATCCTGCCTCAGTTCAGCCTGGCCTACGACGCGCTGCAGACGAACCTTCTACCAGACATGATTGATGGTTCGAAACAGTCAAAGTATGTCGTTTCCGGACTGGTGGCAGCTGCTGCGACCGGCATCGTTCTTCTTAGTTTGAAGCCCGGTTGGATGTCCAAGATGTTCGACCTGCTTTTGAAGTTGATCGTTGGCGCCATTGTGATCTGCTTCGTTTTGGCCGTCGTAAAGCTTGCCATGAATGGATCCATCAACACGGATTTGCTGTTTGGGTTTGTCCCGGATCTGGATCGCTTGACCAAGCCGGCTCCCGATATCAGCGCACTGCTGGTGGCTGATGCGATAACTGTCGATGCAAAAGATTTCTGGAACGAACAACTGGTTAGCTACAAGCAGGAAAAAATGATCGGCAGTGCCGCAGCGGCCGTCGGCATCAACATGACCTTCCTGTTGCCATATTCCATGTTGGCACGCGGCTGGGACAAAACTTTCCGTGGACTGGCTCGCTGGGACCTGATTACAGGAATGGCAATTCCATTCATCATCGTGACCTCATGTATTGTGATCACCACGGCTTTCGGTTTTCACGGCCAGGCCGACGAAGAGTTGCTCAGCAAAGATCCAGCTGTTGTTGCCACGAGCGGATTTTTCGGCACCGTTTCTGGAAAATTCGAAGGAGACAAAGGAAAGCTGAAAGCGATCGGCGACACGAAAACGCTTGAGAAACTGGCTGCCATCAAGGACGCCGATGAGAAGAAGATGGCTCTTGCTGAATTGATTGCCGAGATGCCAGAAGAAGAGCGAAAGCTCGCGGTTGCTCTCGCCAAGCCCAACACACGGCAGTTGGCCAAATCACTGGAGCCGTTGCTGGGTGTCGAGAATGCAAATCTCGTGTTTGGAATCGGTGTATTGGCAATGGCGTTCTCGTCCATCGTTATCCTGATGCTGATCAATGGATTCGCTTTCGGTGAGATCTTTGGTAACTACGACAGCGTTCCGTGGCGAGTCATCGGATCTTTGCTGGCCGTGGCGGTCGGAGTCTGCTGGGTTGCTCTTTGGGATGGCGAATCCAAAACGTATCTGGCAATCGTTGCCGGTACCTTTGCGATTCTGCTTTTGCCAATCGCCTACTTCGCCTTCCTCCTGATGATGAACAGCCGCGCCCTGATGGGGGCCGAGAAACCTGAAGGCGCCCGAATGTGGGTCTGGAACATTCTCATGATCCTCAGCCTGGCCATCGTTTCCTTCGCTGGCTATACCTCGCTCTGTGAGAAAATTGCCAATCCGGCAACCGGTGGACTGGTCGTTGGTGGAGTGATCACTTTTGCATTGTTGATGCTCGTTGGGTTCTCAGCCTGCGATCGCAACAAGCCAGTGAAGATGCGGTAACGACGGGCTTTACTGCCTGCTAGCGAGTACCGTCTCGATGTGGACCCTTGTCCTGCAAAAGGTTAATCTCTGCAAAAATTATCGCGGAGATTAACCATGCTTGCGTTTAACTGGGCCCCACATTTGATTCTCATGATTGCGATGTTGGTGATGTGCACATCCCAGTCATCGACTGCTCAGGAATTCAAAATCGAGACCGCAATCTATGCTGGTGACGCAAAGACACCGGTGGCTCAAAACGTGACGTTGTTCCAGGCGGGGTTGATTGTCGATCTGAAAATCGATTCGGCCACACCGCCAAACGTCATTGAAACCAAAATCTATGACTCCAAACAAAAGGTCGTGGTTCTGCTTGATCATGATCGCAACGTTCGCCTTGAGATTTCCAACAACCGGCTGTTGCAGATGGTCGAAGGTCTGAGACGCGACATTTCGCAAAAGAAGCATTTGCAGTTTCTGGTCAATGAAGCCTTCACCGAAACTCACGAAGTGAATCTGTCCCAGATCCGTTTGAACAGCCCCACGATTCGCTATCGGGTTGAAGGTCAACGACCAACTGACGCCAGCCGCCTGAAAATCCACGGCGAGTTTCTGGATGTGTTTACATGGCTCAAGGCATCGGACCCAAACGGATTTCCACCCTTCGCGCGAATGAAGTTGAACGAATCAATCAAAAAAATGGGCTGGATCCCTTCTACCGTTGAAGTAGAAATGGAATCGAACGCTTTGGTGACCCGCGGCATCAAAATGAAGTCCACCCATGTTTTGATTGACGGACTTTCCAAAGAGGACACAGAAAAAGTAACCGTTGCCAAGAATCAATGGCTGGGTTATCCCGCCGTCAATTTGCTCCAGTTTCGCGGCCTGGCAAAAAAGCCAACTGGCAATACTGCCGACGCAGAAGCCGCGATCGATCAATTGAAGACGACCAAATAACCCTCATCCGCATCGAGCTGATGTCGGGCCCGCAACCCATTCACTCATTGGCCCTAAATGAAGAAAATTCTTCCGGTTGCCTTACTCACTGTCGTGGCGGTGTGCGCATGCCTATGGTCTTTCGGCATCGGATCGCGAATTGCCCACCAGCAACGCGAAGTGAAAATCTCCAATACACCGGTCCAGATTCTACCTCCAGATCATCGTCCGAACATTGTTCTGATCAATCTGGATGACGCCGATCACAAAATGCTTTCGCCGGAAATGTTAAAGCTCTATCCGGGTTTTGAACAACTGGCCAAAAGGAGCGTCTCGTTCACCAACATGCATGTGACGACCCCGTTTTGCGGGCCGTCCAGAGCATCACTTTTTCGCGGTCAGTACGCACATCGCACCGGCGTTCGTGTGAACATCCCCGAATCAGCACTGACCCTCAAACTCCGTGGTGGATACAGGGAATTCATGCGGCAGGGACATGATCATGATGAACTCGGCGTGTGGCTAAAACGTGGTGGCTATCGGACCATGATGTTGGGCAAGTATCATCACAACGGGTTCGACAATCGAAAACCCGATGGCTACGACGACTTCTATGTCTCCAAAGGCGGTCGGTATCTGGGCGCTTTTGAGTTCACCACGCGCGAACATTCCCGGGGCCGGGGAGCACAAAATGGCCCGGACGTTTATCGCACCGATCGCGAAGCAGACGATGCCGTGAATCTGATTCAACAACACGCGACGCGTCGCAGATTGCAGACAGCGTCTGGAGAAGTGGCTCAGCCGTTCTTCTTTTACTATGCTCCGCTGGCACCACATCGTCCCTTCGGTGGCGACTTCACCAAGATGGTCGACAAGACCAAATATGCTGACTGGCATTCTGACTTGAAAGTCCCCCGTACGCCAGATTTTGACGAGCAGGACATGTTCGATAAACCCAAAATTCGGCAATCAGGTCCTTACTCGCAGCAGGAGCTTGACTTGCTGGATTCGGAATATGTTTCTCGCGCCCGAGCTATTAAATCGGTCGATGACTTTATCATAAAAATGATCGCGGAGTTAAAAGCAAAAGGACTCTACGAACAAACCTTTTTTATGATCACGTCAGACAATGGCTATCAGCTGGGACACCATCGCCTTCACAACAAACTTGACCCCTATCGCATGGCAACGACCGCTCCACTTTTCGTCAGTGGCCCTGATGTTGGGGAACCGGCGAGCGTCAGTCACTTACTGGCTCACATCGATTTGTGTCCGACGATTCTTGATCTCGCTGAATGTCCCAAGCCTGATTTTCTGGATGGCAAATCGTTTGTGGAACTGATTCGGGATCCCACGTCACATGACGAATCGACCTGGCGAGAGCCGGTTGTCCTTGAAAACTGGCAAGTCAAAAGAAATCGAACGAGTGTTTTGCCAGGCACCTACAGTGCCCTACGCTTTCACGACCGACTCTACATCGAATGGTCAACGGGAGATCGGGAGTTCTATGACCTGGAACTTGATCCCTGGGAGTTGGAAAACTCTTACGATTCGCTTGCCATCAGTGAGCAGGAAGCATTACACGACAAGCTATTGTCGTCACGCGCTGTCGAAATGGATCCGCTCATCACCGTGATACCGGAAGCTGTCCTTACTCAACATCAGAACTTTCCATATTGTGCTCGCGGGATTGCAGAAGACGACCATAGCATCGAAAAAATTGACGTGCTGATCCGACACAAGGAACTTGGGTACTGGGACGGCAGCACATGGTCCATGAGAAGATGTTATATGAATGCGAAAGACTTTGTGACTGATCAGCAGATGACCGAGTGGCGTTACGACCTTCGCGATGCGGTTTCAACCTTGTCCGCAAAAGACAGTTCAATGTTGAGAGACCGGAAAATCTTTCGTTTGGCGATCCAGGTATTTGCATACGACAAACAGGGCAACAAGTCCGAAGAATCTCGCACCCAGTTGCTGCTACCCTTCACGACCGACCCCTTCGCGACCAAAGCGCCGATCGCCAAAATGCCATAGATCACAGGTCGTACCTGGACGGGATGGCTTGACTGGATCAGGGCTTGGCTCTCAAAGACACCTGCTATTGCTTTGCAACAAGTTCGATCACTCGTTTGCGAATGTCGGCGTAGTCCGAATCGATGTCCATGATCTCGTGATTGGTGTGACCGTTCCTGTTTTTTTCTCCAATCGCTGCTGATGTGGACTCTCCATCAAATCGACCGATTTCAAAATCCACGATTTGCAAAAGATCCGCTTCTTCTCCAGTCGACCAAACGCGAAATGATAGCGGCCGAACGATTCCGTTGTCCGGGAAATTTCTTTCCCGTTCGCCCATGTTGAAATGTACGTCAATGCGTTTGTCGCCAGCTTCGATTGATTCCAGAATGATCCAGGCCAGATCGTCATTGTCAGCTTCGAATTTGCGCATCGCTTCTTTGGCCAACTGATAACCGTCCTCGTATCTTCCCGCCTTGATCAGGGATTTTGCGTCCTGGCTGATGCCCATTGCGGTTTCAGCCAGTCGATCTTTCGCTGTTTGTTCCGCAGGATCATCCTGAGCTACCTCTGAGTCAAAAACTTCAGAGAGAGTGCCCATTTCTTTGGGCTGCATCGTCTTGGAGATTGACTTGGCAACTCCGGGTTTAGCCGAATTGTTTTGCGTGCATCCTGAAAAAACGGTCGACAGGAAAGCGACAAGTAACACAATTCTTGGCATTATATGACTCCAGTGAGATAACGTTCGCGACGTGAAATCCAGCTTATCGGCTCGTCGACGAAACTGCAATCTGATATCACGGTTAGCCGTTTTTGCGGCGCAGAGAAAACTTCATGTTTGGTGAAACAAACAGAACAGTGTGGAAGTAGTGATCGTCGCTAACCATTGGGTTGAACTACCAGCGGTTGCCGCAGCAAGATATCAAAATGGGAGAGTGACGTGACTCGGTTCCTGGTTGTACTTTTCGCCAGCCTGATTGCAATTCCGGTGTTTGGACAAAAATCAGGCTCCGAATACGAAGTTCCACTGTCTGAGAAGTTTCTGCACCAGGGAAAATTTGCGGAGGGAGAAACTGCTTCCTTGCTCGCCTTGGACAAGGACGCGGCGGATGACGAAACCCGATTTGGACTTGGCGTGATACAGGTTATGCGAGCAGTCGAGAAACTGGGACAATCTTTATACGAATACGGTGCCGTTTCGGAGAAAGCAAGCCAGCCTTTTCTCCGGATACCGGTTCCCAGAAATCCTGATCCGGCATCGATCAGCTACCAGGAACTTGGCCGTGTTCTGGACGTGTTCGCAACCGATCTTCGTCGAGCGGAATCAACGTTGGCTGCCATTAAGGATGACCGGATCAAGCTACGTTTGCGACTTTCAAAAATAACGTTTGATTTCGCCGGAAATGGAAAAGACAAAACCACACTCCTGGAATTGCTCGTCAAGTTAAATGGTGGACGTTTCGGTTTCCAAAAAGCCAATCCCGATTTTCGGATTCATTTCGACCGGGGAGATGTCGCCTGGTTGCGATCGTATTGTCACGTTCTTTCCGCAATGGTCGAGGGTTATCGGTCGGTCGATGAGAAAACCGGATTCTCGGATCGTGTAAAGAGCGTGTTTCCTAACGTCGAGCCGACTGAGTCGGTTCGAGATTGGTACGGATTGAAGGTCGTTGACGCACCACGATTGCGAAGGATGCGACTTCACCTCGTTGCTGTTTGCGAATTGAATCGCGAATCATGGATGCACATCCGGGCCGAAGCTGACGATGACTTTGAATGGTTACCACATCCGAAGCAGGCAGACCAGCTTGGCATGCCGTTAACGAACCGGCGGATCGATGCCTGGTTGTCGATGATGGATCAATGGGAACGTCTATTGAAAGGTGAATCGTTGGTGTCGGGCGACCTGATCCGACTTTTAGCTATTGATCACGAACGAACTCTGGGCCTGAATTTCAAGAAGCTTCTGGACGACCCGCCCAATGATCTATTTAACATTGAGCGGATACACGACCATGGCATTGCAGCCAAGTATCTTGAAGAGCAAGAAGGCAAAAAGGTTTTGGATTTGCAGGCGATTTTTAGTGTGTTGCAAGTATTCGACGGCCCGTTTGGAATGGCCTATGCGGCGCGGCTAAATTAGCTCGGTGTCGACAAGCTCCGGTGCGCCGAAGATTTTGAACCGCTTTCCAAAAAACCAGGTAAACGTTGTCAATCTTTCAATCGCTTCTCGACCAGCAAGAGTTCAGGATGACGAAATTGTATAAGGCTTACATCGGCGACACAAAGTTTCGCTCACTGTGAGTCAATCCATGTCAGCATACCAGCGAATTCCAACTATCTTTGTCAAACCGGAAGAAAGTTGATTCCAAACTCCCTT
>CAYUNP010000146.1:0-14063 GCA_964446085.1 uncultured Pirellulaceae bacterium | reverse complement strand
CGCGAACGCGTCCGAATTTCCGAAGCATCCACAACGCACTCGTTTATTGTCGACGAAGTTCCGGCACTTGTTGGCGTGGATCCGTTCTCCATGCTGATCGATCGAACTCCCGATAACAACATGAAGGAGCCAGTCGCTAACTAACCAGGCCCTTGGTCACCATCATGAACACGTCTTCGAGGTTCGGCTCTTTAATGCCAAAGTTGTTCACTTCGACGTCCTGATTGACCAGCGTTTTGAGCAAGTTGCCTGTTTCCGATTCGGGCGTGGCGAATTCGATCGTGACGTTTTGCCCGTCAACCTGGACATCGCGAACGTCAGGGTTGCTACGGATAATCGAGAGCCCTTTGTCAAAGTTCGCTCCCATTTGGGCGACAACCGTGGGCGTGCCCTGAATACGACGGTACACATCTTCAATCGGTCCGTGCATCAACAGTTGGCCACGTTCGATGATCCCGATCGAAGTACAACAGTCAGCCAGCTCTGTCAGAATGTGACTGGAGATCAAAATTGTCTTTCCCATCCTGCGAAGTTCTTTCAGCAAAGCCTTCACTTCCACGCGAGCTCGCGGATCGAGACCGCTGGCAGGCTCGTCCAGAATCAGCACCGGCGGATCGTGAACCAGTGTTTTTGCCAGGCAGAGTCGCTGCTTCATTCCACGTGACAGACCGTTAACATAGTCATCACGTTTGTACGTGAGGTCCAGCAGTTCCAGCACGTCACGAATCACCTGCTTGCGTTGTGTCCGACCGATCTTGTAGGCAACGGCAAAGAAATCGAGGAACTCCCAGACCTTCATTCCGTCGTAGACGCCGAAGGCATCGGGCATGTAACCCACAGAACGCCGTACATTCATCGGATCGCGCGTGATGCTGTGACCGTTGACAGATCCTTCTCCGCGGGAGGCTCTCAGCAGTGTCGCAAGGAATCGAATGGTTGTACTTTTTCCCGCACCGTTGGGTCCGATAAAGCCAAACATTTCTCCTTCCTCGATTTTCAGGTCGAGGTTTTCAACTGCTGTAAAGTCGCCGTAGTCTTTTCCGAATCCGTTAATCTCTATCATGGTTATTCTGGGTTGTCGTAAGTTTATTGCGTTGATTCAATGAAGTCATATTCTTCTTCCTGGTCGATGTTGGATCGACCGCGGAAAAAGTCACTGACGGTGTTTATGTCTCTTTTGCAGGCTGGCAAGTCAGCGTGTTTCAAATGGACCAGGACGAGCAGATTGTGCTTCGCCTGAGTTGCTGCAGGCGTGTAGCGAGACTGGTCAAGCTGTTGATTGGTGCGTCCGATCAGCCGAACTTCGTCGGGTCCAAGTTGCAGGTTGCTGGTGACGCAACTGAAGACGCCAGCCAACGGTGCATCGACCCCGCCGACTTCAGCCAGTGCCGCCGCCAACATCGACTTGTTGACTCCACTGGTCGAAAGGGAGTTCATCTTGTCGGTCAGGACTTGCGATAGCTGTGGCCAATCTGGTTGCAGTTCGGTCACGTTAGCGAGGACATCGAGTTCGGCCCGTTCACCAGACTTGAGATCCTGATCAAGCCATATCGTTTCGGCAACTTTTGCGTTGCCGACCAACGCCTCGACTTTTCCCCAACCGTCAGAAATGTCATCTTCCAGCGGTGAAAATTCGAGCCTCGCATTATTGCCGGCTTCCAGGGTTCCAATCCACGCGAACTCAATTTCTCCATCTGCATTCCGGCGAACGACGCCCGCATCTTCAATGTTGATCAACGTCTGGTTTTCAACCTGGTAGAGGCTCTCATCGCCAGTAAGCCGGATCGAACCACCCGTGTCGAGCATCATTTCGGTGTGCAGTAGGCCGGTCGAGTTCGATCGAACAAGAAAATTTCTGAGGTCAGTCGTTGTAGTGCGATTCAGTTCAACTTTCCTGTCGGACTCTCCCCGTTTGAATTCGGATGACGATACGTTGGCAAATGGCAGCGACTGACCTGAAAGATTATCGAGCTCAACGTTGTAGCGAGTTGACAGTGAAGTGTAGAGCGCCGCGTAGTCGGTAAGGTGCCCGCGATCAAAGTCACCATGCAGCTCCAGAACGCCGACGTGAGTCACACTGCGGACGAAGCCAATGTCCAGCGAAGCGTAGCGAACGACCATGAAGGCGCCCGTGAGCGCGATAATGGGTGCCGCGATCCAGGCCCATTCAACTTTGCCAATCATGCGAAACAGTAGCCAGTTGATGGGTACCAAAACCAACAGGTAAAGCCCCAGCATTTTCATGACGAAACTGGCAGAAGGTGGTGTAATTCGAGCAGCTCTCTTTAGCGTTTCACGTGCTGCCGATGCGATGCCGCTATCGTCATTCCAGCCGGCAACTCCCGATTGACGCCAGGACTGAAAGCCACCGTAATGGAAATGGTCGTCCTTGTTGCGGTTAAGTCCGGTGCCAGCCAGGACAAATTCGGTTCTTTCACCAAGGACCCCCAATCCATCCAAGTAGGCTCGCTGCGATGGAGTGCTGTTTTGGTAATCGTCTTTTGCGTTTTCGAAATGGGAAGTCTTGGCCATTTCCGGGTCAGAGGAGAGATCTCTGGTCACAAAACGCAACGTAGAACCGGCAAGCGGATCGTAGATCGAAGTTCGATCTTCTTCATACTTGAATGAGACATTTCCGGTATCCAGGGAAGCAAACTTCCTGTTCGGTTTTCGCAGCAGTGCGTTGTGGATGAAGCTGGAAAAACTTCGCCACGCTTTCATCTGTCGGTTGTTGATCGAGAAAGCGGTTGCCACCACGCGGCCTCTTCCGATGCGTCGTTCCAGGGCCAGGCCGCTGGAGCCTTCGATGAAGTTCGCGTCCACGTGAGGCCGGAACCGAATAGCAGGCATTGGCGAATTCTCCAGCACAACCAACTCGCGTTTTTCTGCTGGATTCCTGGTCGAAGCAATCGACCAGTTTTCGTTCAATTCCTGCAACGCAGACTTGTCCATCGTGATCGATTCTTCGAATTGACCGGGCAAATAGTCAGCCAGAAAACTGGTCTGCAAACGATCGAGGCAATCCGGGCCACTGAAAATAATCTGACCACCAAAGTGCAACCAGTCGACCAGTGCCTGCTGCTGCGATCGGGATAGATCTTCAGGGTCCAGGTCGTCCCAGATAAGGTAGGCGATCGTTGTCCAGTTAAGCGACTGGGCTGGTAATGGAATGGGTTTGCCCTTGAGCGTCGGAACGATCGAGTAAAACTCAGGCCCATCGCCGATCGAAGCACTGCCAACGGGCACCTTTACGCAATCGAGAAACGACAGGTACTTGAGCGAATCGGACCGTGATGAAAGCAACACGATGTGAAACTGATAGTCTTCCAGCAGATTGTGTGGTTGGGTAATTCTGATCGCAGGCAGGTTTCCACCATTATTGAGCACGTAGCTAACGGAATTCGTATGCGAAGCGTTTGGTTTCCGTGGCAGGAATACGCTGGTCTCCAGTTTCTTCCAGTCGCCTTTGACGAGATTGACCGGGCGAGAAGTTTGTACAAAGTAATCGGTTCCTTCGATCAGGTTCGGCTTCGCTGTTCGAAAGCTGGTTGTTTCGAGGAAGCCATCTGAATTGAAGTTGTTGGCGATTGCCAGAAAATCGATGCTGATCCAGTGGCCCAACTTGGTTTTGTTGAAGCGAAACGCAGGATCCATCCGCGACATCAGAGAACGTTTTGTGTCGTCGTCTTTGGCTTCCTCTTCGAGCTTCTTCTGCTCTTCGGGATCCAGCGGATAGTAGCCGGGAAGCGTCACTGGTGTCTGATGTTCAAAGTTCTCTTTGGCTTTCTTTTCTTCTTCTTTGGGAGCCTGGGCCGAATCGTCAAAGCAGCCCTTGCATCCCGTGATCAACAGGAAGGATGTCATCAGAGAAAATATCAGAACGCGTCTGGTCGCGGCAACACAGTTGGAGTGCTTCATTCTTCAATTCGGGAACTTGAGGAGTATCAGTTATCTGTTCATTCTAACGACTCCAAAGCCATCAAGGGCAAAGAATAGCCATCAATCTTTTTCTTCCGTTGGTGATTTTTTTGAGGCATATCGCCCGCGCCTGCAACAAGCATGCACGCCGCGCGTACTGCATGGCACCCACACAGGAATCGAATCAGCGATTGGAATCCCCTGACACGAACCGCTGCCGCGATCTTCTCACACAGTAAACTAATGCAAACATGCCACGACAAAGCGTGGACCATGGCACCGAAGTTCCATCTATTGATGTTATTCCTGGAGCCGGCACCTTTTGCATGAGCATGTTTACGCGAACATCAGGCCCGGACCGCTATTTTTGCCTGAACGGATCTGTCAGGCCCGCAAAAATTTTAACTGGCATTGGAAGTTTTTGAATCAGAATGCAAACTCTCAATTGTCTGGTCTGCAAACCTCACTCCCATCTGGATTCGAAATGAAAGTCAATCGCCAACGGTTGTTGGATCGCTTTTTGCAATACGTGGCCATCGATACCACTGCCAACGAGAACACTGAAGACTATCCCAGTAGTCCGGGGCAAATGGAAATCGGGAAGTTGCTGCTGCAGCAGATGCTCGAAATGGGAATCGCGGACGCGACGCAGAATGCCAAAGGAATCGTGATGGGTACGGTGCCCGGCAACACGCAGGCTCCCGTTGTGGCGTTTAACTCGCACGTCGATACGTCGCCCGAAACCAGCGGCAAAAACGTAAAGCCCCAGGTCATCGACGACTTTGATGGAAATGACATCACGCTAACGGGTGATTCGACCAAAATCATTACGGCCGTTGAATGTCCTGAGCTTTTGTCGGCCAAAGGCAAAACGATCATCACAACCGATGGAACGACGCTGCTGGGCGGAGATGATAAAGCAGGCGTGGCGATCATTATGGAATTGGCCAACATGCTGCTGGAGAATCCTGACTTCCCGCGCGGACCGGTGCGAATCCTGTTTACCTGCGACGAAGAGATCGGCCGCGGAACGGATCACGTGGACATCGCCAAAGTTGACGCCGCGGTTTGTTACAACTTTGACGGTGGCGGTGAGAACGTCGTCGACAATGAAACATTTTCTGCGGACATGGCGACGGTCACCATCGAAGGAGTCAACATCCATCCCGCGATGGCCAAAGATCGCATGGTCAATGCGATTCGGGCAACCGCACAATTTCTTGAAGGACTGCCTGCTGAACTCTCGCCAGAATGTACCCAGGGTCGGGAAGGGTTTCTGCATCCGTATGTGATCAAGGGAGGCGTCGACAAGGTGGCTCTCAAGATTTTGATTCGCGATTTCGACACGTCGACGTTGGAGCAGTACGCCGATCTGCTTCACAAGAACGCGACGAGAGTAGAAGAAGCTTTCCCCGGAACCCGTATCAAACTCCACATTCGAAATCAGTATCGCAACATGGCTGACGGATTGGTTCACGAACCACGCGCCGTTCAGTTCGCTGTCGAGGCTCATGAATCACTTGGACGTTCCTGTAAACTGGATGCGATTCGCGGCGGTACCGACGGTTCCCGGTTGACCGAACTGGGACTGCCGACGCCGAATCTGTCCTCCGGACAACACAATTTGCATTCACCCCTGGAATGGGTTTGTCTCGACGAGATGATGGCAGCATGCGAAATTGGAGCCGAAATCGTACGCCGCTGGAGCAGGGAATCCGCATAAAGCTGGCAGAGAATTCCGATAAAGAGGGCAAGGAATCCGCATATTGCGAGATACGACACGGGGCACCGAAACATCACTGTATACGTCTGGTTAAACCTGAATAGAATTGTAATGGCTGTCCGACACTGACTCAATGTTCATGAATGCTCGCTTAATAACTCTCCTGATCACAGCGATGACCATCCTGATGGTCGGCGCGGAAATCTTCGCGCAAGAAGAAAAGAAGACGGAAAAAGAAAAGTCGACCACTGAAGCAAAACAGGCTCAGACAAAACAGCAGCCAGCCAAGCCCGGTGCAGCGCAAAAGGAGCCAGTTGCCACTGAAAAGAAGCAGGAAGAATCCAGTTCACTGCTTAACGTCGAGATGCAAAACATCGATGGCGAGAAAATTAACCTGAAGAAGTACCAGGGCAAAGTTGTGCTGATTGTTAACGTTGCCAGTAAGTGCGGATTCACGGGCCAGTACAGGCCACTGCAGGCGTTGCATAAAAAGTACCAGCAACACGGCCTTGAGGTTGTGGCGTTTCCCTGCAATCAGTTTGGCAGACAGGAGCCCGCAGACGAGGCGACGATCAACAAGTTTTGCGCAGAGAAGTTTGGTATTGAATTTGACATGTACGCCAAGGTTGAAGTCAAAGGCAAAAAGCAGGTCGAATTATTCAGGCAGTTGACGAAGTCCAAACTTGCTCCCGCTGGCAAGGGCGACATTCGGTGGAACTTTGAGAAGTTTCTCATCGATAAAGAAGGGAAACCAATCGCTCGATTTCGTTCCAATGTTTCTCCAGACGATGAAGCGATCGTCTCGAAAATCAAAGCGGCTTTAGGCATGGAAGGTGACACAAAAAAGGAAGTCGCCAAATCTGCCAGAAAAGAAACTGTCCGTCGGGACAAAAAGACCGAACCGGTCAAAACAAACAAGTTGCCTTAGGTTGCCTGGATTGTGTTTGATAGACGGTTTGTCGGAGGTTGAGACTCCTGCCAGAACACTGCTCTGGTTTTCTGGCTATGCTGCGGTCTTGTGCTGGAAGATCGATGGAATAAACTTCCTTTCATCTGAACACTCCATCGATCTCACCGTTTGAAAAACATGCTTGAAGGATACCCCGCCATCGCGACTCAGCCCGTTCAGTGGGGCGACCAGGATCTTTTTGGACACGTCAACAATACCGTGTACTTTCGGTGGTATGAAACGGCGCGTGTCGAATACTGGTACAAGTCGGGCTTGCATGAATTGATGCAGCCTCGTGGACTGGGTCCGATTCTGGCTTCGGTCTCATGCGACTACAAAAAACAGATCCGCTATCCGGACACCATCAGGGTCGGGGCAAAGATTGCAAAAATGGGTCTTTCCAGTGTGATCCTTGAACATGCTGTCTTTAGTGAAGAGCATGGGACCATTGCAGCGACTGGAAAATCCGTCATCGTGCTGTTCAACTATGAGAAGCAACATCCGGTTCCGATCGAAGGCGATATTCGGGACACCTTTTCAAAGTTTGACCCGTTCGAATGATGGCAGCGACATGATCCCCAGAAACCACAGCGGCGAACCGGCGGCAGCAACCGCCTGGCAAGAACTCGAATTCGGCGCTGCCACGATTTCTGCGTTTGCCGAACTTTGTCGCCGGGCGATTATTTCGCCGTCGGAATCCGGCGTCGATCCGGACACCTTTTCGAGCGAAGCCAAAGCGATTCTTGTTTGCGGCGGACAACGCGGAGTCGTTGATGTGCGAGCCTGTAAGGACGACTATGATTCGGTTGAGCGGTTTCTGGCGGTGTGTGTGGAAACGGAACCTGATTCACATGTTCTGTTTTTACAAAAAGATGATCCTGTGCAAACTGTTGCGTTCCTGGATGGTTTTGGAGAGTTGTGCCGTAACGGTTTGATCATTCATCATCTCGGCCGGGACTTTTCGTTCTCCAAATCGGGTTACGCACTCGCGAAGCAACTTGTTGATGGGGGTGTCGCTGAGACATTGAGCTCGCTTTTGGATTTCGCTGTGAAGTTGGATCACTGATGCGATTGGGCAAGCACGAAACGCAAGCGCGTTTGGGTGGCACAGGCTTCCAGCCTGTGAACCCGATGCAATCACAGGCTGGAAGCCTGTGCCACCGTTCAATTCAAACGCTTTTTCTTCGCTTCAGCAGTCTGTTGTTTGTAGTACCGGCTTTCGCCAGAGACATTGCGTTCGCTTTTGGATTTCGCTGTGAAGTTGGATCACTGATGCGATTGGGCAAGCACGAAACGCAAGCGCGTTTGGGTGGCACAGGCTTCCAGCCTGTGAACCCGATGCAATCACAGGCTGGAAGCCTGTGCCACCGTTCAATTCAAACGCTTTTTCTTCGCTTCAGCAGTCTGTTGTTTGTAGTCCTCCTGTTCCCGGCCTCCTCCTGTTTCTCCCAGGAAATCATTCTTCGCGATCTGACTCGAATCCGGGGCGTCGCCGTTGAAAAAGTCAGTGATGAATTCCTGTCGCTCACTGATGGTCAAAAACTGAGTTGGGACCGGGTGCTTCAGGGACGAGTCGATCCAGTCTGGCAAAAGCCTTTCAATGAACGCATCGAAAAATTTGGCCTGCCGCTCTACCGATTGAAGCATCGCCTCAAGCAACAAAACGTCGCCGGTGCTTTCGACATCGCGACGAAGTGGTACGATTCAGACGCACAGTCATTTGTCGGCGACGAAGCAAACTTTCTGGTGTCTCGCGCCGTCATGCTGGGCCGCATCAAACGTGGAGATCGACTTGGCGCCGTCGAGCCGATGATCCGTGCCATTGAGCTTCAGCAAAAATGCTCTCAAGCATTCCTGGATTCATTTTCAGAAATTGTCTTTGGCAATGACGCATTGAAAACGGCAATCATTGATGAACTGCTTCCTGTTTGGGCATCGACTGAAGAAACCCGGGCGACGTTGGATAAACTTGAAGAGTCATTCGAACTCTCCGCGCTGGTCAATCGTTGGCCGGGGCTTGCCGTTTATCTTTCATCAATGGCCGTCAATATCAACCAGCGTCAACGCATGTCAACCTGGAATTCGGCCATGGGGTCGGTGCCACAACTGCGGCAATGGCAGCGTGTTCTGGGCACGAATCTGTCGCGTGCTCCACTGTCACGATCGATTGATGGAGCCGAAGGTGCTTTTCGTGTCACCACCATTTTCTGGTGGGCAACCGCCGCCGAGCAACAGGCATCGAAGCGACAGCGTGTGTTGGCGCTTTTGAAGATCGTCGCCAACTACGCCGACCAGTTTCCCATCCTCGCAAAAGACGCACTCGCTCAAGCGATCGAGTTGACGGACGATCCCGATGAGAAAGCGGCCATCGAAAAAGCGTTAGGAAATTGATACCCCGCAACCAATACCCGCCACTAAAAAGTGACAGGCATGACACACGCCGAGCCCCCGGCTCCAGGAGTCGCTATGCCAAATCGTGCGCGTGCGATTGAAATGCCAGGCAGCTTAAAGACAGATTCGCACTACCATTGTGAGAATTCAGTCGGCTTCAGGTTCCATTTCTTGATCTTGGAAACCGTATTGGCATATTCCTTGAGATCCTTCATCGCTGCCCATTTTGGAGACGCCCGAAAAGCTTTCCAGTGCTCTGCATGAGCTGCTTCGCTTTCAGCACCAATCATGTAGATCAGGTTCGGACATCCCGGACCCACCAGTGAACGGCCAAAGAAGACAGGACCGAGTTTTACTTCGCGCATCAATTCTGTTTCGCCATCGTCGAACATTTTGACTTTTCGACGAGCCGAATCCATGTTGTGGCTTTCGTAGAGTCTCAGTTCGTACATGCGATTTGGATCTGCAACATGAGCCGGCAATTCCATCTTCGGAATGCTGTCAAAGGCCTCGGTCAGCCACGAATCAATTCGATTGTAAACAGGATCTTTCATGTCCTGTCCGAACCATTCCCTGGACGCGTCGGAAAACTCTTTGTCAGCGGCAAGTTTGATGTTCATTTCGGAAAACTGTTCCAGAGACTGAAACGGAATCACCATGAACTGTGAATGGTCGTTTGGGTCGCCCATGTTTCGAAACACGCCAACGTTTTTGATTCCCAGCCTGCCTAGCGCCGGCATCAGCGTACTCTTCATCCAGGCTTCGAGTTGATTTTGCTTTTCAAAGTCGAAGACTCGGTAAATGCGGATCTCGTAAAATTCAGCCATCTTGGGTTCCTTTACTTGTTGATTGTTCGTCGAGGCCAACAGAACTCAGAAATCATAACCCGAAGCGTAAGCGAAGGATAACCGTTCTCCAGGCTACGCGTCGTTTTCAGTCTAAACCACCCGATGCAGTCATGGCTATTTCATCAGTTTTTCAATCATGGGTTCCATCGCCTGAGCCCAGATTTCGTAGCCTTTTTTGTTGGGATGGAGCAGATCATTCATAATCGATTTGGGCAATACTCCATCTGACTCCAGAAACTTATCGCTAATGTCCAGGAAATGAACACGCTTTTCGTCCGCGAAATCTTTGATCATTGCGTTGATTTCGTCGTTGCGAACGCGATGCTTTCCGTTGGAGTCCGCGTCGCGAGGAAAAATACCCAACAGCAAAACTTTGGTTTCAGGCAACCGTTGCTTTAGTTCCGACAAAATGAATTGAACTCCCAAAGCGGTTTCCTCCGCTGGATCCATGCGGTGACCGGTGTTGTTGGTGCCGATCATCACCACGGCCAGCTTGGGCTTGATGCCATCGATAGCGCCGTGTTGGAACCGCCAAAGCACATGTTCTGTTCGGTCGCCGCTAAAACCGATGTTCAATGTGTTGCGATCCTTGTAGTACTCATCGAAGACCGGTTTGCCACCATTTTCCCAACCGTGAGTGATTGAATCACCGACGAACAACAGGTCAACCTGCTCCATTTTTTCTTTTTCGGCAAGCTTCTCCTGGTGTCGCGGCATCCACCATTTCACCGCCCATTGAGCCGTTTGAATTTCTGGTGTGATCGACTTGGACGCTGGCTTGGCGTCTTTGTCGCCTCGCCACAGCCAGCGCATGGAATCTGGCAGGATTGCGCCACCGTGATTGCCGTCGTGTGCACCGGTGCCGTAAACAAACTGGAAGTCGTAGTTTTTGAAAGCCAGGGCTTTTGCCATTTGCTGATTCGCCAGCGGCCAGTTTCCGTGCTCGTTGTCCAGGTCGCCGCTGCCGTCTTGCAGGAACACGCGAATCGGTTTCTTTTCCGTTTTGCGGATGATGCCCGGATACGTATCGCCATGACGAATGTTGACGAAGCTTCCGATATGGCTCAACACTTTGCGGAACTTGTCAGGTCGCTCCCAGGCAACTGTGAACGCGCAGATGCCTCCGCTGCTGGCACCGCAGATGGCCCAGCGTTCCGGATCGGGATCAATGTTGTACTTTTCGAGAACCGGAGGCAGGACTTCGTCCAGCAAAAAAGTCGCATAGGAATTGTTGAGCGAGTCGTATTCGAAAGCTCTGTTCTCCGGTTGCGGACGCCAGCCACGTTTTTCCGGAAGCTTGTCTTTCTTGTGGCCCGGGTCAACAAAAACGCCGATCGTCACCGGCATCTCGCCTCGCGCGATCAGGTTGTCCATGACCACCGGTGCCCGATAGGATCCCCAACGATTTTCATAAGCGTGCCCATCCTGAAAGACCATCAGAGCAGCTGGCTTTTTGGGATCGTATTGTTTCGGAACGTACACCGAGTATCGTCTGATGGTGCCTGGAAACGTTTTCGATTTCAGGATCTCGCCCTGAGTGATCTCGCCCTGCGGCACGTTTTGAACAAACGAATCCGGCCCGAAGGAGTAATCTTTCTTTTCCTGAGCGAAAGTGCTCGATACGAGTAGCACTGCGACAAAGAGGGTAAGTAGTTGTTTCACTTTCGTTTCCGTCTTCAATGGGGTAACTGCCTCAGCGATGGCGGCTATTATATCAGGATTCAACTCGCATGCTGCGGCATGCATCGCAAACCCCGAAAAACATGTCTCGCAAATCACCACTGGAATCTGTCACGATTGTCGGAGCGGGGATTACCGGCCTGGCAGCGGCGTGGAAAGTTCAACAGCTTTCCCCGCAAACGCATGTCACGATTCTGGAATCTTCGCAACGTGTTGGCGGAGTTCTGCAAACCAAACGAATTGAAGGCTACCTGGTCGAAACGGCTGCCGACATGTTTACGTGCCAACCAGCAACTGCTTTGGAACTGTGCTGTGAACTTGGAATCGAAGACCAGTTGTTGACGACTGCCGAACCGAAACACAAAGCCTACGTTGGCATGAAAGACCAGGTCGTTCCAGTGCCACAAGGTTTTTCCCTGATGGTTCCGTCCCAGAGCGAGTCGATTCTTGCCTGGCCACTGCTGAGCGAATCCGGCAAGCAGCGGTTGCTCGATGAAGTCAATGTTGCGACTCGCGATTATGAAAACGATTCGTCGGATGAAGATTTTGCTTCCTTCGCGGTGCGACGATTCGGGCAGGAAGCGTTTGAAGTTTTGATTCAACCGTTGGTTAGCGGGATCTACTCGGCGGACCCGAAGATGTTGAGCATGAATGCGACGATGCAGCGGTTTGTGGACATGGAGAAAGCACACGGCAGTTTGATCGAAGCGGTCCGCAAGAAGTCTGCTGCTTCCGATGCCAAAGCCAGTGGGGCACGCTACAACCTTTTCCGCACGCCCGAAGCGGGCTTTGGAAGTTTCGTTTCCCGGTTGGTCGAAGCGCTGGATGAGGTTGAGATCAGAACTGGCGTGCCGGTTCGCGATGTGACGCAGATAGAATCGAAATGGAAAGTCGAACTGGAAAGTTCTTCGATCGAATGCGATGCGGTGATCATGGCGGCACCCGCGCAAGCCGCTGCCGGGATGCTTTCGTCGCAAGCTTCACTGCAGGAGCAATTGTCAGGGATTAAGTCGACTAGTTGTGCGATTGTGGCGATGGGAATCGAGCGCAGCGAATTGCCTGCTGACTTCAAAGGCTTTGGCGTGATCTATCCGCACATCGATGGCGGGTCGACGATCGCGATCAGCTTCGCCAGCAACAAGTTCGCGGGTCGCGCTCCTGATGGCAAACTGTTGCTGCGGTTTTTTATTGGAGGAGCTTTGCAGGAGGGGCTTGTCGATTTGGCCGACGATAAATTGATCGAGTTGGCCCTAAACCAGTTTTCCGCGTCCTTCGCCTGTCGTCCACAACCGGAATTCAGTGAAGTGTTTCGCTGGAAGAAAGCGATGCCCCAGTATCATGTTGGTCACCTGGATCGCGTCGCCCGAATCGAAGCAAGCGTCGCTGCGTTGGATGGATTCGAACTGGCGGGCAAAAGCTACCGCGGTGTCGGAATTCCGGCCTGCATTGCCAGTGGCTTTGCGGCGGCTGAAAATTTGTTTGTCTGAACAATACCGGCTCCAGGACAGAGTTTTGAAGTTGCGGTGTTTCTGTCGCCAGGTCTAATTGCGAGTAGGAATGGTGGCATAGGCTTCCAGCCTGTGGACATACTGCTGATCGGCGAAACGCAAAACAACCTTGAAAAAATTGACAGCCTGGAAGCCTATCCCGCCTTCGTTGGACGAACGAACCACTCAGTCGCTTGCGAGTAGGAATGGTGGCATAGGCTTCCAGCCTGTGGACATACTGCTGATCGGCGAAACGCAAAACAACCTTGAAAAAATTGACAGCCTGGAAGCCTATCCCGCCTTCGTTGGACGAATACATCACCACCGAGAATCAAGCGACTTACTTAAATGAAACATGACGGAAAACCAATCTCGGAAATTCTCGACGGGTTGATGCGTCGCTATATGCAGCGTGTTCCAGACGTTAGGCGCGTTGTTGAGCTGATGATTGGACAGGGATTGATCAATGCCGTTTCCGGGATTGAAAACGATCACATCGCTTTCCGCACGATGGGCGTTGAGCATCTGGGGATCCAGTCGTTCGAAAAAATCTTCCTGCATTGCGGCTATGAGAAACGCGACCCCTACAAGTTCGAAGCGAAAAAGCTGGACGCGTTCTGGTACTCTCCCCCGCAACCTGATCTGCCCCGAATCTTTGTTAGTGAACTGCGAGTTGGCGATCTTTCAGAGCAAGCCCAGGCAATCATTCACAGCTATACCGACGAAGTGAAGTCCGATCCGGTAGACGGTCTCGATCTCGAAGATGGCAGTGCAGTCGACGCTTTTCTGCACAGCCCGCTGTGGCGGACGCCGACATGGAGCGACTATCAACGGCTCTCTGAAGAAAGCGAATACGCTGCGTGGGTGATCTACAATCGCTACTATTTGAATCACTTCACGATCAGCGTTCACAACCTTGCCCCTTCGCACAATACGATCGAAAAGTTTAACGCGTTTCTTGAAGCCAACGGTTTGAAGCTGAACGATTCGGGCGGCAAAGCCAAGACAAGCGCCGACGGCTTGTTGATTCAAAGCTCAACGGTTGCGGAAATGGTCGACGCCAGTTT
>CAYUNP010000145.1:12736-14080 GCA_964446085.1 uncultured Pirellulaceae bacterium | reverse complement strand
CGCCGCCAACGTTCATTCTGAGCCAGGATCAAACCCTTCAATTATATGCTTGCTGCAACGTTTCACCTTATCTCGAAAGACAGGGATCCATGTCGCAGACGACTAACAATGTTAGTTTCGACCAGCAACCCGAAGGTTAAAACTGATCTGCCAAATTGGTCGGTTCAGGATTTCACTACCTAAGTAGATAAGTCCTGCCGACGCAGCTCATCGCTGCTTTAGTTTGACCGGGCCAGGTAGCTGGAATAAATTGCTACCTAGCTTGGTTCACATGATCTTGTGCTTCTTCAACTCGGAGCTTTCGCTCCGGAATTTTACAAGAGGTCTCTACCAAATTGTCAAAGAACAATGTGTTACCAGAGAGGTAACACGAACGATGTCCAGACGGACATCGCTCCTGATGGCTTCCCATCAGGTGGACCGCAATTCTATGGTTGGGTCCTCAACTGTCAACGGCAAAAATCAGAAACTCAAAAAGTTTTTGACTGCTGCGACAAGAGCTTATGATCGACGAGCCCTAAGGCAAACTTAAGTCGTTCTCAAACTCTTTTTGAGGACCGCCATGTCGCGATGACTTTCGCCATCGCTCAATGCAGGGGCGTGAATATAGAAGACTTCGAAACCTCGTCAAGGTTCACTCACGATGATTCCTGAGAAAACGCAAAATTACCTCGGGCATTGGATTTTGCAGGGGCAAAGCAGCGACTCGCAGTCCGCAAATTCGGCTTCTTCGAGCCATCTTCTCACCGAAGGCAGCTTGGAACACAGTTTGAGCCACGGAAGATCACGTCATCTCGCCACATGTGTTTAGCGATTTCAATAACTCATACCGATCAGTCAATCACCAAATCAAATAGACGGATTCGGTCTCAGTTTTCATTGGCCCGGATCGTTCCGATGACCCGTTTGGGTTTCCGCTTTCCAGCTTTGGTTTCGTCCTGAGTTGGTGTTTTGGTGTCGAATGCGTGCACTCCTGCAGGTGTCAGTGCAAAAAACTTCTTTCCTTCAGGTCCCATCTTGAGCCTGCCTGAGCGGAAAGTCTGGTAGTGCACGGCCCTGAAGTTTGAAACGTGTGCGTGTACGGATGAACCGCCCAAAGAATGCACGGTTCCAACTACCTGATTGCTGACATCGGCTTTCAAATTCAGTTGCCCAGGAAGTGCATACTTTCGAAGCAAGGCTGCAGAGGAAAGGTCGTACTCTTCAACGGAGGATGCTTTGTGACGCATTAGAAAAAGGGAGTCGGACTCAGGATGAAATGCTGCAGCAATTACAGGATCGCCGCTGAAATTCCCGATTTTTGTGCCTGAATCGTCGTAGACCAGACAACCTGTTCTTTGAGGT
>CAYUNP010000145.1:0-12636 GCA_964446085.1 uncultured Pirellulaceae bacterium | reverse complement strand
TGCCGAACACCGCAGAAATGATCTCAATTTTTGGAGCCGCTGTGGCTGATTTGTCCTGTGTATCCGGTTTCTGAAGCGGAATACCGCCGGTGCTGAAAAGACTACATGTGGCAAACGCGAGAACGATAAGAGAAGTTTTGATCATTTCTTCCTGCAGTTATCGGGTTGAGGATCTTCTGGCGCGTCCAGCGGTCAACAGGATGCATCGCCTTGTTCAAAGATTATTGAATCATTCTGACATGGCAAAAGCAAGTCTTTGGCGATTTGAACTGAGAATAATCCACCATTCCCTTTGGAGCTGAACTGGCGAAGAGGGCAGTCGTGAAACAGGAACGGCCTTGTTGTCATCCATAAAAAAAGCACGAAGTACCGACGAGTGCTCACTCGCCTGGCCTTCGTGCCTGTGTTTTCAACAGATTGGATCGTTGGCTTAGAAGGTCGCAACCTCACCGCCAGCCCGGGAACCGAGCGCCTGGAAAATAGGCTCCGAGATCGAGTCATTGATGAACTGGGTTGAGCCATCGCCCAAGGCTACGTTGATGCCTCCGGGGTGGTAGCTGCGGAAATCTTCAAAGCCATCTTCCCGATCGTTAGGGCTGTGATCGGTTGCTCCAACGATTCGAGCAAATGGTTCGTCAATGCCCTGCACCAATCCCAACCATGTAATTGCTCCAAGGTCATTGCGTCTTTCTCCAATGATGATCGTGTTGCTTGATCCATCGCGGATTTGCTGAAAGCTGATCCCGCTGTTGCCAAAGAAGGTTCCATTTCCGCGAAACGGGTCCTCTTCGAAGTCGAGGTTTCCAAAGACCCCAGAATAGTTTGAGCGAGCGAGGTTCAGTCCATCCGTTTGAAGCGGATTTCGCAACGAGCTGCCGCCGCCAACAGGGCCTGATGTAAGTGCTACTCCAAAATCGAGAATCGTGGGGTCCGGGTCAGACGGGCACAGGAAGGTTTCAATCACTGCCGTTTGTACCGGCTCATTCACCGCATCCGTAAGAGGCACCTCGAAATCAATCAGATTGGAAACATTTTGCTGCTCAATAAAAGGCAGTAGTTCAGCTGACCAGGCCCAGCCTGGGAAAAAAGCGTCGCCAGTGGAGGCGTCTTCGCCGACGGCGGTCCAGCCAGCAGGAAAATTCATGTGGGCACTTTCGTAGTTCAAAACTGCCAGAGACAGTTGCCGAACATTGTTGGCACACTGGATCCTGCGAGCCGCTTCGCGAACTTGCTGGACTGCGGGCAACAACATGCCGATCAAAATTCCAATGATCGCAATCACGACCAACAACTCAACAAGAGTAAAACCTGAGCGAGAATTTAAGGGGCGTTTCGAAATCATTGGAAATCCTGGGGTGGAAGTTTGCAGCCTGACGTCATTTCAAGGCAGGCTGACTGGGTTTGGTAAGATCAGTTGTATTCTGGAGTACACCTGAAGACGGGATGCCGTTGGGATTCTTTACGGAGAGATTCCATTGAGAGGCGAATATTGCCATTCAATTGTCCCAATGGTGAGCGAGGTCACGCTTGGCTGCGTCTGCACTGCATGAGTGCTCGATTCGCGGGTCATTCAGAAATCGACCGCACAAAATTCAGAGTCAACGAAGATTATTTTCCGCAGCCGCCCAGGGCACATCCGCTGCAATCTCCGCAGCTTGTACCCGTGCCGCATTCGGGGCCGCAGCCTTTGGCCAACGTTTCGGCAAACTTGCGAAACTTGACTTTGCTTTCATAGACCTCGGCAAGCTCTTCAGTCAACGATTCCACTTCGGGGCTAACGTCGCCCAGGAAGTAAAACCAGATCGACTGGCCGTCGAACAGATGTTCCACATCGACAAGCGTCGCCGAGAGATTCCTTTCCTCAAGCAACCTCGAACAGGCCAGAAAAGCGCGGTCGCGAAACCGATCGAGGCGTTCAATGATGGCTCGATCTTCACGTCCCGTACGCCGGAGAACCTCTCCGTCCTGTTCGTGCTGAGAATCAGTACGCTCAACGGGACAGATGACGCGTCCGATCTCCAGCCCCCGCGCAGTCCTGCAAACGACTTCCGAATCGCGGGGATAAGCGTGGTGATCGGCAGCAGCAAACTTTCCGATCTTGCCAAGCAAGCCGATCTGGACCAGATGCATCGCGCTCACGATGAAGAATCCTCTTTGGAATCTCCGTCAGCTCCATCCGGCTTTTCGTCAAGGCCTTCGATCTTCAGAACTTTGCCTATTGGCTTGCCGTCGGTCACTTGAGGGCCGCTTAGGGTGGTTACAAACAGGTTGCCTTTGGAGTCAAACGCCATCGATGTCGCGTAGCTGAGATCCTGCAGCTTTTTGATTTCGCATTTGTCGGCGCCTTTGCCAACAAGTTTATAAAGGCCGCCTTTGGTTGGGTCGGCGTAGTTGTAGTCGATCGCAAAGAGGTGCTTTCGCGAAGGACTATAGGCCAACGCGACGATGTCATTCAGTTCCACTTCGAAGTTTCGCAGCAGCTTTCCCTGCAGTGTGTAGAAAACAAGTCTCGAATCTTTCACATCGTCTTCCTTGCCCATCTGGGAAGCAACAAGGTACTCGCCTCCAGGACTCACCGTTGCACAAGTCGGGCCGGGAAAGCTGGTCCGTTTGGCCGTTGGGATGGAAGGTCGGAACGATGAGATTTTTCCGTTCTGGAATTCTGCCTGTGCTATCCAGCCATTTTCCTGGTCTCCATGTGTGACAACATAGATGACCGAGTGCTTCAGCATGATGTTCGAAAACTGCCCCAGCTTTGCAGTCGAATTTTTCTTTTCCAAAGCAACCGTGTCTCGTTTGACTTTGGCGTCGGCATCCTTCTCGTTGGGGTTGATCGTTAGTTTTGTCAGCGATCCTTCACCGGTGGCATTGTCGTGGCCAACCAGGAGCACATTGTCGGCGACACAAAATATAGACAGCGGCCCCGCGTTGTAGCCACGATATTTGGTCGCATCAAAGTCCCCAGCGACGGGAACCGATTTGCCGTCTTTAATCTCGACGATTCGCTGAGCGCCACTTTCGGCAACGAACAGGCGGTCGGATTCCGTGATGGAAAGTGAAAACGGATTGTTCAGTCCCTCGATCACCGTCGAAACCGCTATTTCACCCGGCTTGCGTTTCGATTCTTCTTTCTTCGCATCTTTATCACCGGTCTCGGCGACAGGAGTCGCGGCAGCTCCCGATTGGACAGTGCCTTGGGCCAGGGCCTGGTTGAGTAGTAGAAAGCTGCAGGCAACGATTGTCGTTGTTAATGTTCTCATCATGTTCTCCGGGGCTCGAAGCAAGCATTGTAGTGCCCCAGACGATGAGTCGCCACTTTCGCCAATTTGCCCTGGTACACCGTGCGGGAGCCAACCGTCGTGGCAGCCTGGCCCAAAATTTCGCCTCATCGATACAGCTTCCCATGGCTCGCTAGCAAGGCTCGAAGTTAGCCAGATGAATTTTCCAGAAGATCATCAAAATCGGAAATATTGTCACCGGTTCGACGCAACCCTGCCGAAAAGGTAGTTGGGTTCATTCACTGATCCCGCGAGGGGGGAAACTCGCTAATGGTGATGATGCGAAAGCGTCGTCGTCTTTGCACGTCATCCTCCGAGCGGTCATCGATCGAATCCATTTCCAGGATATTCGGTTTTTTGCAAACGCTCAACAATACCACTGACAGACCAGTTTGATGACCCAGCCGGACGGCTTTGGTCGCCTTTCGGAAAGCAAACAATGTCAGTTCGGGATTGGCAGGAGGAATCTGATGCGACGTTTACTTTTAGGACTTGCTGTCGCGGCAACAACACTTGTGCCAAGTGTTGTAATGGCTGACGACACGCAAATTGCAGACTTCATTCAAACCCGGCTTCAGGCCGAGCAACAGCAGGGTCGCCTTCGTGGCTTCAATGTTGACATGCAAGTCGAACGGGGAACCGTTTGGTTCAAAGGCACTGTTTCGAATGCTCAGCAAGAAAAGCTGATCCTTCAGACAGCGCAACAGGCAGGCCATCTCGGCGTCGTTCAAGTTGTTGACGACATCGAAGTTAGTGCTTCACAAGTTCGCCCTGTTGCTTACCAGCAACCACAGGCGTTTTCACAACCAGCTTACACTGGTCCAGCAAGCTATTCTGCTCCTCCTCGTCAGGAGATTGTCGTCGACGGTAGTTTCGATGGCGGTTTCGCTGGCAACTATGGTGGAGCCATCAGTGAGCCTCTTCCGTTCGCATCATGTGCTGACTGTGGAGTTGGAGCACCGATTGGCCAGCCAGTAGGCGGCATCGTTTCTGGTGGACCACCGTTGTCTGCAGGATCTGCAGGAGCAGGAGTTCCATCAGGATCGCCAAACCTTCCAGGCTACGCTTGGCCAGGCTACGCGGCTCATCCTAACTTCGGTGCAGTAAGCTACCCGAAGCAGTACTCTGCTTCAGCGTGGCCATACATCGGCCCGTTCTACCCTTACCCACAAGTTCCACTTGGATGGCGTAAGGTCACTCTTGAGTGGGATGACGGATTCTGGCACCTCGATTTCGCTGACAAAACACGTCACTAAATCGACTGACAGTTGAAAATACAAAACCCGAGCCAAATTTTGGTTCGGGTTTTTTTTGTTCGATGGGTGCTGGTTTGACAGGAAATATGGCTCACAGGCTCGGGATCGAGTCGATTCGACCGCGCGGCGACTTTCTTTTTCTCTGGTTGACGCGCGATGTCAAGGTCGGGCCAGGCGAAACCGGTATCCAGATTGAGTTCAAAAGTGTTGGCTGGATTGGCTGAATCGAGCTTTATGCGGAACCTTTCAAAACAACGACGCCGTTGACCGGGTAGAGATCGGCAGCCTGACCAAACAGGTTCGCATCACCCGGCAACATTCAGAGGCTCAGATGAATGCTCAAACCGATTCGCCTGACGTGGCAGATGATTCTGCGTCGCGTGTTAAACCAAAATTTGGTTTCAAGAAGATAGTGCTCGCATTACTGGGCCTCGTGGTGGCGACAATCGCTGGTTGGATCGTTTACATCAACTTGCCGGGACCCGAGTACGCGGTGACTCCAGCCCGAAATTTGGGTGAGCAGAGCAATCAGGATGCCGCTGAAGTTTCGCTTCCGTTTAACATTTCAGTCGTCTATTCGCCGGGCTATTTGATCAATCTTGGCGGCATGGAAAAAATGCACCCGTTTGACATTCGGAAATACGAAAAGATCCACAACGGCTTGATCAACGATGGCCTGTTGACCGAAGCGCAGACGCTGAAACCGGCTCCGTTGACAAAAGATGAGTTGCTGCTGATTCATTCCCGGGAATATTTGGACGAATTACAGGTTCGAAAAAAAGTCGCTCAGTATCTGGAGGCTCCGATTCTGCAGTTGGCGCCCATGCCTTTGGATAGCGCCGTTCTGGAACCGTTTCGACGCGCCAGTGGTGGAACGTTACTGGCCGGTCGTGAGGCGCTTCGGACGGGAATTGGTATCAACATCGGCGGCGGCTACCATCACGCGAAACCCGATCGAGGCGAAGGGTTCTGTCTCTATGCGGATGTTCCGATCGCGATTCGCAAACTCCAGGCTGAGTCCCTGATCGAACGCGCCATTGTGATTGACGTGGATGTTCATCAGGGCAACGGGACGATCCTTTGTCTCGATAATGACGATTCAACGTTTACGTTTTCCATGCACCAGGAAGGGATCTATCCGAATCCAAAAGAAGTCGGAGATCTCGATGTCGAATTGAGCAGTGGCATGGAGGACGAAGAGTATCTGGAAGTTTTGGCAGAGCAACTTCCAAAGATTCTGGAAGATGCCAACGCTGATATCTGTTTTATCGTCGCGGGTTGTGACCCGCTCGATGGAGACCCTTTAGCTGGGCTGAAAATGACGCCCGAAGGAATCGTCAATCGAGATCATGCGATCGTAAAGGAATGTGTGAAGCGAAAGTTGCCGGTTGTGCTGACGCTCTCAGGAGGCTACAGCCCCGAGGCCTGGAAGTCCCAATATATGAGTATCAGGAATCTGATTGAAGTTTATGAACTTGATTCTGATGGTGATCAGAAGTAGCTATTCGTAAGCTCTGGATGCTGGCTGGAAATTAATCGCACGATTTGGGCAAAGCTTGCTCCGGCGGATTCGCAAGATCCCTTTCGGTGCTTTTACCGCCTGGCATCAAGGGTTTCGTCCCAGAAATATTTCCACAGTAGAAACTTGGGTTTGATTTGACTCGCGGTGTCACTGTCGAGCATCTCAAATGCAAAACCAATCGGAGACGGCCCCATGTCTTCAAAGCGCGAGTTGTACAAGTCCGCTCCACTTCGATTGCCAGCCGCCAGGACGCGAAACGAACTGAACGTTTTTGCTTTTGAATCAAAAACCAGTTTGCCCCGAATCGTCAAATCATTCGTAATACTCTCTTTGACAGTGCGGCGGTTGTAAGGATTCGTTTCCCCTGACGGTCCCTTCATGCACTTGGCGTGGCCAACAAGCGTGATCGCAACCTTCGATCCTTCAATATCGGAAATGCGACATTTGATGGAAACGTCTTTGACGTGTTCCCATTCCCAGGGGTCGGCTTCGCCATGAACCTGATCGACGGTGTGGAAAGCAACCAGACGTTTTACCGTTTGCGATGGAACCTGCCACGTCTCGCCCTGTTTTACTGTTTTGGGAATGAAGTGCGACTTCTCCTCAGCGGTGAACCACACGTGATCAAAATTGTGTCGCTTTGTGTCCCGGCGCCGATTGGACTTTCCTGGCAGGTCTCTCATCGTCTCCCGCAGAATCAATCCGCCTTCGGGAAACTTGACCACGAATCGCGCATCAGCCTGATTCGAGTCGCGAAGAGGTTTGAGCGACGCCTTCTGTTTCTTGTCCCATTTTGACAGCCCGCGACTCATCAGCGAAAGAATGTGGCCGCTGCGTGTGCTGTTGAGCGAATGAAGCAAGTCGCCGTCAACTCCGGTAACGTAAAGCCCCTGGCGAGTCGGTGAAGGTTTCGTCTTCCCTGCATAGTGACCTTGCTCGGCGATGTGTCGAAAGAACTCGCCTTCGGAATCTTTCTGGTGCATCACCACATTGATGTCAATCGCCACCGGAACGAATGATTCGTTGAGCATGTCGATGACGCGCTGATTGGCAAATCCGGACGCACGGCCCGTAACTCCATTGTTTCAGACACAGCCCAGCGGATCGCCGTTCATTGCCCAGATGAACATGGGCTTCTTCTTTTGGGCGGCGATTTGCATTCCTTCCCAAAGGCTTGGGATCCAGGGAACCTGTCGCCAGCGAGTATCCTTTTCCGAAGGCAGTACAAATTCGAAAACCGTATCGAAGTCCGCAGCAGTTTTGATGCCGGATTCGAATGCCCTGACGACATCGTCAACGGACTGAGCACTGGCAGCAGATGCCTGGCTTAGCAACAGGAACGTAACGGCGAGGATAGCTGTGAGTCGCATTTGAGTCTCCGTGAACAATGACGCTGTTCAATATTGTTCTATCAAATGCCGCCTTTTGCAATGTAAAAGACTCAGAACCGAACATCGTTCAGGTTTCGTCACCCTCTTCTTCGATTTCTTCCTCTTCACCGAACACTTCTTCGACTTCCTGACGGGTATAAAATTGAACACCATCGAGAGCACCACCGGCACTTTCGGCAATTTCGGCAACTCCGCCAAGTGTTTCTGCCAGTGCCGTTTCGTCGTTTCGTCCCGCAACAAAGACGCATAGTCCAAAGTTGCCGTCTTCGTCTGGTTCGTCGAATTCGTCAACGTCCGACATGTCGGCTGCTTTCAACGATTCCATGATTGCCTTGGAGGCCTCAATCGACGGAGTCTGCAGCAGAAAAGTCCAGGGCATCGGTACGTTTGGCTCCAGCCCATTTTCGTTCATGCCCTGTAAGCGGGCGATCGCGTGTTCCGGCGCGAACCAGCCAAAGATCTCTTCGTAATCGATCGGGTCGCAGCAGTCGACGCCTTCGTAGATCAGGCCTCGTTCGTCGGCAATCGTTTGCAGCTGCCCGGCGATTTCCTTGACGTCTTCAGCCGTCATGGCGCCGCGATCAACCAGGACCAGAACCGGATCACCCTGCACAACATTCCCGGCCGCGTCTTCTTCCTCAACGCTATCCTGGACGTGCGAAAGAAAGTCGTCTTCAAGTTCTTCGCAGACCTTTTCGAGTAACTGAACGTCTTTTGAGCGAAGTGTGAAACTCCAATCCAGTTCGTCTTCCAGGTTATGGCCCATTTCGCTGGTCAAGTGGGAGAATAGCGCATCGATATCGAATCGAAAATCGATTGGCGTTTCTTCGAGAATTTCGTTCATTGGTTTCGTGTTTCTTCTGGCTATTGTTTCGGGGAAGTTTAACCGTTAGATGAAATTGCGTACACGGCCAGACAATGTTGTTTGATTCAAAAAACAGACCAGGGACTGTTTGGCAAATCTGAGCGGCAAGGTTTTAGCTTCCGTTTCGTTGCTTGATCAACCGGCTTTTGCAGCTCACAACTCGTGCGGCATCATCGGGAAAATCGTGTTGTCAAACAGTGCCTAATCGTCGAACAGTCCGCTGTCCACGGCTTGGCGATAAAACCACCAGAGGCGAAAGCAAAACCAACAGCCGAGAAAAACCAGTATCCACTCTCCACGAATTTCCAGGTACGCCCAAGCTAACAGGATCAAAGCAATTGGAACGATATCAATGGTGTGTCGGGTGACATGTCGAATCAGCATGTCGGCAACTACCTCGATGTTATGAAGCTAGACACTTTCAAGTTGCAAAGTCTCAACTTTGATTGTCTGCGCTCTGTCAGGTCCAACGGAAATGAATTCGATCGGCCGACCAATCAGCTCTTGCAGTCGCAAGCAGAAAGCAATCGCTTTCTCAGGCAGGTCTTCTACGGTCCGAGCCGTGGTCACATCCTTTTGCCAACCTTCGATCGTTTCATAGATCGGCTTCAGTTCTTTCAGTTCGTCAGCATTGGAAGGGAAGAAGTCAATCGTTTCACCGTTGAGTTCATAGCCAGTGCAAACCTGAATCTCTTCGAGTTCACTCAGCACATCGAGCATGGTCAGCGCGATCGAAGTCACTCCGCCCAGTCGCGTCGTGTAGCGAACCGCGACTGCATCGAACCAGCCACAGCGCCTTGGTCGCCCCGTCGTCGTGCCGAACTCATTACCCATCTGGCGAATGTGTTCACCCGTCTCGTTGTCCTGCTCTGTTGGGAATGGCCCGCCGCCGACACGAGTCGCATAGCATTTGCAAACTCCGATGATGCGTTTGAGGAAACTTCCGGGCGCACCGGAGCCAGACGAAATACCCGTGCCTGATGCGTTACTGCTGGTCACAAACGGGAACGTGCCGTGATCGATATCAAGCAACGAACCCTGGGCTCCTTCGAACAGGACTGCTTCGTCTGCGTCAACGGCATCAAGTACAATTCGGTTTGTGTCAGTCACTAGAGGCTTGAGACGCGCGGCGTAGTCAGCGTACTCGGTGATAATCTTTTCGGCGTCAAGTGAACCGATCTCCTGGGAACCGGCTGCAGAGAGAACTTTTGATTTCACATCGACAATTTTCCGCACGCGATCCGCAAAGTCATCCCGAATCAGGTCGCCGATTCGAATGGCGAACGACCTGCCAATCTTGTCGGCATAGCATGGGCCAATTCCGCGCAGCGTTGAACCAATGTTGTCTTCGCCGGTGACAAGTCGATTCCACATTTTGTCTTCGAGGACATGCCATGGCATCACAACATGCGCTCGGGCACTGATCTTCATTCGACTGGCAACATCGATGCCTCGACCGGCCAGCATGTCGATCTCCTGCAAGATCGTTGGCGGATTGATCACGACTCCGGGAGCGATCAAATTCAGCACGCCTTCGTTGATGATTCCGCTGGGGATGTGATGCAGTTTGTAAACTTCATCGCCAATGACAACGGTGTGTCCAGCATTGGCACCCCCCTGATAGCGCACAACCAGGTCCATGCCTTCGGTCAGCAAGTCGACCAGTTTTCCTTTGGCTTCGTCGCCCCATTGCAGGCCAATTACGCAAGTTCCAGACACCCAGCACCCCTTCGTCATTCAATTTTGAGAAACCATGATGTTTATGGCTCCATTTAGTCGTCCCAATCCGTAAAATTCGGACTGCAAAACGCAAACTTGAAAGTTTAAGATCTGCTGACCAAAACGGTCAACCACCGAATTTGTTAATGTCGATGGAACTTAATAACTTCCCCAAGAGTATCTGTTTTCGAACGTAAAAGCCATCATGCCTACTCAATCCTCAATGCTTTTCATCCGTCGCACAACTGTCGCCGTAATCGCCCTGTCGTTGTTTGGGTTCAGCGAACAAGCCAATGCGCAGCGAAAGAAAAAGGAAGCTCGCTACGCGACGGTTCAGGGAGTCATCAAAAATGATGCACGCAAATCGTTCCGCGTCGGGTATGACGAAATCAAAACATCGCTACGCAAGGTGGTTGTGCCAAAAACGCCTCCGTTTCCCAGCAACTGGAAGACGATGATCGAAGAAGATCGCAAGCAGTGGCTGTCGAAGTTTTACGAGAGTGATCAAGGAAAGGACTTTCTCAAATCCCAGGAAAAACTGATCAACGGAGCAGAAACGTTTGAAGTCAAATACAACGACGATGGTGATTTCATTGTTTACGATGTTCCGCCCGGTGAATATGGACTGCAGGGACGAATCGACAAAGAGATCGATGGCATCACGTATGGCTTTGAAGTCTTTGCGCGGATCAAAGTGCTCGACGATGTTGATCAGATCAAGCTGCAGCCAATTCCTGTCACGATCACTCCTCTGTTCAAAGAAGGGCAGCCAGCGCCTGGCCTCGACGGACTGCTGACATCCAAAGGCCAAAAGCTGAGCTACGACCTGGATGCATACAAAGGCTGCTACATTTTTCTCAACTTTATGAATTCCACTGACCAGGCTCCAGGATATCAAAAACAGGTTCAGGACATGTACAAGGCGCTTCGCAAGAAGCACAAGGTAAAACTGATCTCGATCGTGATGGACAACGCGGACAAGGACGGAAAAAAGGGCAAAGGCAAAACGGATGCAATTAACTGGTTGGTCAACAAGAAGTTTACCGAAGGCAGCTATGGATTTACGGGAGGCTGGGATCACAAAACGATTGAAGCCTACGGAGTTCGATCGACGCCTTCGGGCTGGTTGATCAGCCCTGACAAGGATCGAAAGATTTTGATGACCCAGCACGAGTTCTTTCGCCTGGCGCGAATCAAGCCAACGATCACCGCGATCGTTCGCGATCGTATCACCGGCAAGGACACGCCGACTCTGGCGACAAAGCCCGAAGACAGGGAGAAGCTGGACGACAAAGAGAAGTCGGAAGAAGAAAAGAAGTGAGTGATGGAAACGCTAGCGTGACAATTTGATCACGGTGGTTCATGTCCCATTCATATTGACGCCAGTTCTTCAGCCTCATACCGTGGCCTGATTAACAGACCAACCATTGCAAGGAGGCAAGGTGGAAATGGGTAACCCCACGTCAATAAAGTTCGAGAATTACGTCGATTCATCCAATATCACATCCGTTCCGCTGCTGGATGTAGCTCGCGGAAATGATCCGCTCAAGGAACAGTACAAAGAAGTCTTCAACGAGATTTTGGAAACTGGGCGCTTCATCGGAGGTCCCAACTGTCAGGGGCTTGAAGAGTCTGTCGCCGAAGTTTGCGACGCAAAACACGGTGTTGGATGTGCTTCCGGGAGTGATGCACTGCTCTTGGCACTAATGGCTGTCGGTATTAAACCGGGTGACGAAGTGATCTGTCCCTCGTTTACTTTCTTTGCGACTGCCAGCGCCATTGATCGACTCGGTGCGGTTCCCGTGTTTGCCGATATCGTTCCAGGCACGTTCAACATTGATCCGGCTCATGTTGAAACGTTGGTGACTGAGAAAACAAAAGCCATTATTCCCGTCCACCTGTTCGGACAGTGCGCTGACATGGACGCGATCATGAGTATCGCCACGCGTCACGACCTGAAAGTCATCGAAGACTGTGCCCAGTCGATCGGAGCGACCTGGAACGGTCAGCCCTGCGGCAGTATTGGCACAGTCGGCTGTTTTAGCTTTTACCCAACCAAAAACCTGGGTGGTTTTGGTGACGGTGGCATGCTGACCACCAATGATGACCGAGTCGAAGATCGGCTCAGGTTGCTGGCCAATCACGGAATGCGTCCACGCTACTATCATACCGAGGTTGGCATCAACAGTCGTCTCGATTCAATTCAGGCAGCAATGCTTGGCGTCAAAATCAAACACCTTGATTCGATTTCAGCAGGACGACAGGACAATGCTGCCAACTACGGCCGATTGTTTGCCGAGTCCGGTTTGAGCAGTTGTGTTACGACTCCAATTCGCAACGTGCGTTGCGGGCATGTTTGGAACCAGTACACCATTCGAATCAGTGGCGATCAGTCTCGTGATGAAGTTCGTCAGCAGCTTGCCGACAGGAACGTTGGATCAGAAATTTACTATCCAGTTCCCCTTCATCAACAAGCGTGTTTTGCGAAGCTGGGCTACAAGGCTGGCGACTTGCCAGAAACCGAGAAAGCCGCTGGCGAAGTATTGGCGTTGCCGATCTTCCCGGAGCTGAAACTTGCCGAACAGGAATACGTCGTCGAATCGCT
>CAYUNP010000144.1:0-14164 GCA_964446085.1 uncultured Pirellulaceae bacterium | reverse complement strand
ACTCTCGTAGCTGAACAAACCAAGCATCAGTTGTCGCAAATTGTCCTCTGACTCTACTCGCTGATCGATCCGCGACAACGGGATCAGGTCCCTGGCAATCTCCTGCAGTTGTTTCATTGTAAAGTCGCCCGTGATCGCCAACTCACGACCGATTGCCGAATTGAGCTTTGGCGCCATCACAACTTTGTCACCAAGCTTCAACGCCATATATGATCCGACCTTCGACTTTGTTGCGACGTGCATTTTGTCGCCACCCATTTCGGTAAGAGTCACAAACAGCGTGGGCATCGGATCTTCGGCAATACGTACCGACTCAAAATCACGATTAGTGACGATTGGATCAGGATCATACTTCACTTGACTCAGATTTTCTTTCGTGACATCTTTGGCTTCAGTAAATGGACTTGTAAAGTGTGCCGACAGTTTCACAGGCTCTTGCTCAAGCTGGTGATAAAATTCAACTGCACGATTTTCGATCTCGTTTTTTGGTACCAGTACTCGCGACAACTTCGTAACGACACCTTTGAGGCTGTTCGACGCCACATGGAGAACATCGGATCGTAGCGTATCACTTTCTTCGAACCAGTAGATCCCTTTGTCCCACTCGCGGCTGAAAGCAGACTTGTCATTCGAACCAATGACTCGCAGCAACCTCGATTTACCACCGCCAGGAATTGCTTCGACTTCGAATTTTGCCGCTTTTTGAAATCCGTCGGGAGCAAAAAGAACAACACGGTTGTTGGTGAACGCGATTGCAAACGGGATGTCGTTGGGAAGTCTGCCGCTCCAGACGCTTTGAAGTTGGTTGCGATCGTTCTTGAGAGTAATCTCATTGCTGTGGACTTCGCATGTGAGTTCAACACCCATGTTTTGAGCCTGAGCCATTTTCTTCCGCTGCTTGCTGTCGAAATACAACATCAGGTGGGGTTGCAAATCCCTGCTTCCCTTCGAACCGTCAAACTGGATTCCACTTGCAATCAACCGGCTGGGCACAAAACGACCATCGACAAACTGCGGCGTCGTAATGACATCCACCAGATCACCCGATTTCAAGCTTTGATTAACTTCTACTGAAACCGGCACACCGATTTTCAAACGCGCTGTTGATGCATCTGATAGCCCATCAGTGTCATCAACCGTCGGCGGGTCAGGATGCGTTACATTCTCCCTTTGAATCACGCCCGATCCGCCACCCGCGAGTTGAACGCTAATGTTTCCTTCATCATCGATGACCGCAGTTGATCCATCGGGAATCATTACGCTCGCTTTTGTCCCATCCGGTTTTTCAACCGTGATCGCGATCTGCAACAGCATGCCTGCGACAACCGCTGCAAGTCCTGCCGCAATCGTTGCCCATAGCGGAAGTCCGCGCGAAAAGAACCCTTTCGGTTCAGCCGCAGGTTTTGCTTCAACGCGTGAATCGGTGGCTTGTTCGAATCGATGTTGAGTCGCCGGCAAGGTACGAGCGATCTTGACCATCGAAACCAGGTCCGCCGTTTGGGCATGAGGTTGCAGTCGCGATGCAACTTCTTCAGCTGATGCAGGTCGATTCGCCGGATCTTTCTGCAACATTTGGTGAATCAGCGATTCCAGCTCTGCCGGAACATCTGCACGCAGGCTCGATAGCTTCGCTGGTGTCTCGGAAACATGAGCATTCATCTTTGCGAATGGCGTGGCGAATTCCGCGATCGCGAATGGAGCTCGACCGGCGATCAGCTTGTACAGCGTGCAACCCAAACCATACAGATCAGTCCGGCCGTCGACATTGCGGCCGTCGTTGATTTGCTCAGGCGCAACATAGTCCGCCGTTCCCATCGCCTGACCCGTCGCGGTGAACTCATCGTTGCCGTCGACCGATTGAATTCGCGCCAACCCGAGGTCGAGTAGCTTCACCTGACCATTGTCGTCAACCATCACGTTCGATGGCTTGATATCGCGATGGACAAGGTTCTTCTGGGCAACGTATTGCAGTGCTTTGCAAACTTCGACACCGATCTTGCACGCGTTGGCAATTTCCAGACGACCTTTGCGTTTCATCAAGTCACTTCCGTCGAGCCCTTCCACGTACTCGGTGACCAGCACGGCAATGCCGTCGACGTCTCGTGCATCGTAGGCCGCGACGATGTTCGGATGGTTCAGCCCACCGATGGCTCGCATCTCGGCTTCGAAGCGTTGATGCATCCGTTGATCCCAGCGACGATGCTGCGCCAAAACTTTGATGGCGACTTGGCGACTAAGCTTCGTGTGCCGACCAAGGAACACTCGTCCCATGCCTCCGCGACCGATCGGTCGTACAATTTCGTATTCGCCAATTTTTTGCGGCAGCGAAATTTCAGCTTCGGTGTCATCAGCATGCGCCAACGCAGCGAGTGCCTTCACCGTTGCGGATCGAAATTCCGCCTCGGCTTGCAACGGATCGTTTTCGAATTCCGAGGCTGAACCACGAAGTTGACTGATGAATGTATCTTCGGTGCCATCCATCGTTTCCAGGTTCAATTGGCAGGCCTGACAATCCTGTAAGTGGATCATCAGCTGATCGCTGTCTTCTTCGGCCAGGCGACCCTGAGAGAATGATTCGAGGCGATTTTTGTCAGGACAGAGGGTGTTCATGGGATTCCAATGCTTTCGAAGGTGCGATTATGACCAAGTCCCAATGAAAAAATCAAACTGGACCTGGTTACTGGAAGAACGCAGGCGTCTGACACCTGAAAGAATTTTTAATTGAAAACACGGTTTTAGCACTGTTTTTGCACCGTTTTTGGACGCCAGTCGCAGCAACCAAGCTCTATGCCTGGCGAAAGACATCATTGGATAGGCAATCGCGTAGCCCGATAGGTGACAGGAAATTGCATGGACTATACTGGCCTGATCAAGACTCTTGAATTAATCGCCTCGATTCTTTCCAAGAATGTGATGAACTGTTTCGTTTTCAATTCTACGGCAACGTTTTTTTGCATCGTGCTGTGCTGTGTTCTGTTTGCGAAACAGTCCATTGCCCAGGAAGACGGTAGTCCGAACGGAAACAGAACCAGCGGGCAGAGCGCGAAATTCAAAGCCAGTGATATTGATTTCTTTGAGAACAAAGTTCGGCCTTTGTTGGTCGAACATTGTCTTGAGTGCCACGGTAATTCCGCAGAAAAAGTTCGTGGCGGACTGCGGCTCACGTCGCGAAGTGAAATCCTTGAGGGTGGTGACTCTGGCCCAGCAGCCATTCCCGGCAAACCGAGCGAAAGCTTGCTGATCGCCAGCATTCTCTACGAAGATTTTGAGATGCCTCCCAAGGGTCAACTCAAGCAACCCGATATTGAAATCCTGTCAAAGTGGATTGAACTTGGGCTACCTGATCCGCGACAAACTGGCAGTACTTCCAAAGTCAAAACGATCGATCTTGAAGAAGGCAAACAATTCTGGGCGTTCCAAAAACCGGTTTCTGCGTCTCCGCCAAAAACAAAAAACGAAAATTGGGCAGAGTCTCCCATCGACCAGTTCATTCTGTCACGACTGGAAGCCGAAGCCATTGAACCCGTTGTCGACGCAGATCGAGAATCGCTTCTTCGCCGTGCTCATCTGACGCTTACAGGACTTCCACCGACGGTTGAACAAATCGACGATTTTCTTGCTGACGTTCGTGCCACGAAATATGCATTCGCGGACGTAGTCGACGAACTGATGGCATCAAGACATTTTGGAGAACGTTGGGGTCGGCATTGGCTGGACGTGGCGCGTTACGCTGAGTCCAGTGGCGGTGGTCGAAGCCTGATGTTCCCGCACGCCTGGCGTTTTCGCGACTACGTCATTGACTCCTACAACGCTGACAAACCGTTTGACGATTTTATCAAAGAGCAAATTGCCGGTGATCTACTGCCTTTTGTTTCTCACGACAAAAAAACAGAACGGATCGTTGCGACGGGATTGCTTGCGTTAGGCCCAACAAACTATGAGCAACAGGACAAAGAGCTTTTGCGCATGGAAGTGATCGATGAACAGGTCGACACGATTGGCAGAACGTTTCTTGGCTTAACTCTTGGATGTGCGCGTTGCCATGATCACAAGTTTGACCCGATCCCCATGACGGACTATTACGCACTCGCTGGAATTTTCAAAAGCACACGTTCGTTGGTTGATGGAAACGTTTCCAAATATGTTCAGCGACCGCTGGCAACCGACACCGAATTGGCGACCGCAAAGAAATACCGGACACGGGTTGCAAAGCTCAGCAAAGAACTTGAATCGACTACCAAACAAATTGTCAAAATCACAGGCAAACAAAAAGAGACGCAAAACATTACGAACAAAAGCGTTCCATCGAATCGACTGGAAGGAATCGTACTGGACAATGTAGATGCACAATTGATCGGGCAATGGAAGGAATCCGTATTCACCGGGTTGTTCCTGGACGCAAACTATGTCCATGATGACAACAGGAACAAAGGCGAAAAGCGTGCGATATTTTCTCCCAAATTTGAGTCTGGCGGCCAGTACGAAGTTCGTATCTCGTACTGCGCTGGCGGAAGTCGGGCTTCCAATGTGCCAGTCACCATTGATCATCAAGACGGCCAAACGACGATCTTCGTCAATCAATCAAAAACCCCTCCGATCAATGGGCTTTCGATTTCACTAGGAACGTATCGCTTCGAAGCCGACAACAAGTCGACCGTTACCATATCGAGCAAAGACACCGATGGGCATGTCATTGTTGATTCGGTTCAGTTTTTGAAAAAACCAGAACTGGTAAAAGACGGCACACGAAAAACGGACAGCGATGTTGTTTTGACTGCGGACACTGATGACTTGAAAACAAATGTCAAGGAAAATTCCAGGACCGACGATCTGAAAGCTCTTGATCCGCAAATGCGAAACAGACTCAAGGAACTTTCAGACAAGGAAAGTTCTTTGCAGCGGCGACTCAAAGAGCTGAAGAAGAATCCGCCTAAACCGCTTGCCGTTGCGATGACGGTTACGGATTCCGACAAACCGAAAGATGGCCATCTTCATATCCGTGGTTCCGTTCGCAATCTTGGGCCAATTATTCCTCGCGGTTTCGTTTCTGTTTGCTGCGACGAACGCCCTCAACCAACATTGGGCGACCATGAAAGCGGACGGTTGCAGTTGGCAGAGTGGATCGCCAGTCCAGATCATCCGTTGACGTCGCGAGTTTACGTTAATCGCGTTTGGCGACATCTTTTTGGAGCCGGCCTGGTCCCGACGACAGATAATTTTGGGGCAATGGGGCAGCGACCAACTCACCCTGAGTTGCTTGATTTCCTCGCCTGTGATTTTGCTCAAAACGGTTGGTCTACCAAGCGGCTTATCCGATGCATCATGCTCTCACATGTCTATCGTTTGAGCACACAAATCAATCAGGAAGCTGAAGCAAAAGATGGAGAAAATCGACTACTCTGGAAAGCCAATCGCCGACGGGTTGATGCCGAAGTATTACGTGACTCCATCTTGTTCGTTTCTGGCGACCTCGATTTGGAAGCAGGTGGGCGAACGATCAACAAAATCACGGAGTTCGATTTTGGTTACCAATTCAACACCGTCAAACGCAGCGTTTACGTACCTTCGTTTCGAAATTCAATGCTGGACCTATTTGAAGTCTTCGACTTTGCCAATCCGAACCTGGTCGTTGGCAACCGCAACACCAGCACGCTGCCGACTCAGGCTTTGTTTTTGATGAACAATCCAATGGTGATAAAACAGTCACAGAACGCGGCGAAGCGTTTGCTTGCGCGTAAAGATTTGCACAGGTCATCACGAATTGAATTTGCCTACCGACAGATGATTGGGCGGCGGCCAACACAGCAAGAGGTGATCGCGGCGGCAGCCTACATTGATTCGTTCGTTAGTGACGCTCAAAAGAAAAACGGCAAGACCGCTGATCCTGAAAAATCGAAACAGGAAGCTTGGTCGAGCTTTTGCCACGCCATGTATGCCAGTTTAGAATTCCGATACATGGAATAGTTTGTAAAAGAATTTACGATGAACCCAAACCAATCCCAGTGTGAATTCCGCCGTCCGACATCGCGGCGCGAAATGATCCGCCAAAGTGCTTGCGGATTTGGTAGCCTTGCGCTTGCTGGAATGATGGCCAAACATAATTCGGTCGGCGGCTCAGGGGTGAAGTTCGACGGCAGAATCGCAAGTGACAAAGATGTCAAGGATCAAGAAATCCATTCGACGCTTGAGCCACGCAAACCGATGTTTGCTCCTCGCGCGAAACGGGTGATCTTTATCTTCATGCAGGGTGGCCCAAGTCATGTGGATTCGTTTGACTACAAACCAGAATTGATCAAACGGCATGGGCAAGACATCGATTTTAACGGTGTCCGATTTGGAACGTTTGGTAACAAAAGCAAACGCAAGCTTCTTAAACCGCTTTGGGATTTCAAGCAGTACGGCGAACAAGGGAAATATATTTCGGATTTGTTTCCGCATACGGCTAAGCACGTTGACAAAATGTGCATGATTCACTCGATGCATACTGAAGGGGTTGCCCACGGGCCAAGCACATTGTTCCTTCATACGGGGGCGACGAATCTTGTCAGGCCATCCATGGGAAGCTGGATTACATATGGATTGGGGACGGTCAATCAAAACGTTCCGGGGTTTGTGACGATTAACCCTTCGGCTGCCAACGGCGGACCACGAAATTATTCCAATGCCTTTTTGCCTACCGGTTTTCAGGGCACATCGATTGGAAGGGCGGGGCAGGCAGTTGCAAACTCAAAGATCAAAGATATTTCCAATCGGCTTTTGTCAAACGACGTCCAAAAAAAGCAGTTTGAATTCCTTCAGTCGCTGAATAAATTGCAGCTTGAGCGTTTCAAAGGCGATGAGCGCTTGGAGGCGACGATCGAGTCGTTTGAGTTGGCGTATCGAATGCAAATGAATGCGCCCGGGATCATGGATCTTTCGCAAGAGACGGCATCAATGCTTGAGAGCTATGGAATCAATGACAAAGCCACCGAAGATTTTGGGCGGCAATGCCTAATGGCCAGACGACTGGCCGAGTCGAATGTGCGCTACATTCAGATCAACTACGCGGACAATTCAACCAACCCGCGCTGGGATCAACACTCTGACATGCCTAAACATGCTCAACATGCGAAGGCAGTCGACAAACCGGTTGCAGGATTGTTGGCCGATCTGGAGCAGCGGGGATTGCTGGAAGATACGTTGGTATGGTGGGGCGGGGAGTTTGGCCGAACTCCCTTCGCACAAGGCAAAGATGGACGTGATCACAATCCACGTGGGTTTACGGTTTGGCTTGCCGGAGGAGGCGTCAAAGCCGGTTACTCGCACGGCACGACGGATGAGATTGGACATCATGCCGTCGAAAACAAAGTTCACATGCACGACTTGCATGCCACGATTTTACATCTGCTTGGACTGGACCATGAACGACTAACGTTTGAATATGCCGGGCGAAATTTTCGGTTGACGGATGTTGCCGGTCGCGTGGTGCATGAGCTTTTTGCCTAGACAGCTACTGAAACTGAGCGTTTCTGATATTTCGATATGGAAGTAGCCCTGGAAATTCACAAGCTGCACTGGGTGTTGAGAGATCGTTACCGGCTTGTTGGCCAAACGTCAGGAATTCTTCTGTCATGACAGCGTATACGATATGCAAACCATGGTCGCTGAGTCGATCGATCTGCATTTGATGGCCGCAGCTTGCTTCAAGCCGCCGAGCTACCGACGACATGCCGATGGAGACTTTGCCCGTGATGATCGACGGATCGATCCCTCGCTCACGCAACGGGTTCTGATCGCAATGGGATCAAACATCCTTGTACCAGCACCGAATGAACTGGTGCCAGCGACTTGGTGCATCGCTACTGGTGCCCAGACTCGCGTCGCCCGACCCTTCTTCCCAGCGACTCCAGATGTTGGGCAAAACCACAGTCTCAATCGAGACCAACGCGATACGATTTTCGGAAAGCCACTTATTGGCTGCTTCCATCGCGTGATCAAAACTCTCGTGACGGCCTTCTTTGAAAAAGCCGGGCGCCTCGATTTCTGCAGGAACAAAATCTTTGTACTTCAGCATCGAATTTTAAACTTTCGTTGGGTCGGTTCATCCTCATCATAACCCGACGCGTCAGCGAGGGATCGATCTTTCGATTACGCGTGCCGCCTAACTTTCGGCAACGTACATCTTCTGCGTCACAATATATTGTTCGATGCTTCGCGGAACAAGAAATCGAATACTCTTATTGTCAGCAACCCGTTGTCGGATATCGGTGCTGCTAATGTCGATCAGTGGGCTTTCAACAGATAGTTCCCGAATCGATTCAACATAGGCTGCGGAGGACAAATTTTCCAACACGCCCAAATCAACCGGATCCGATCCCGGTCGTCCGACAATAATTGGCTTGGCCAGTTTGAGAATTTCATCAGGCTCGCGCCAACTGGAAAACGATTCCAGCGAGTCGGCTCCCATCAGGAAGAACCATTCGTTGTCCGGCTGAGCTGATTCAAGTTCGCGAAGCGTATCGATGGTGTAGCTGACTCCGCCGCGTTTGATCTCCATGTCGTTACGGATGAAATCACGGTGGCCTCCAATCGCCAGGTCCAGTATTTCGACGCGTTGTCGATCTGTTCCGTAAGCACCATCGCGTTTGTGAGGCGACATGGCACAGGGAATGAACAGCACCTGATCCAGCTGCGCCTGCTCGCGACAGTTTTCGGCAAGAATCAAATGGCCGAAGTGAATGGGATCGAAGGATCCTCCAAAGACGCCGATTCGCATGTTGGACTTTCAAAAGGTGGCGTAGGCTTCCAGCCCGCGGACATGCTGATCACAAGTCAAAGGCCGATGCCACTTTCCTGTGAAAAAACGAATCATCTGCTGTTCAACAAAGTCTACGATTCAATCCCAAGGTCATTCAGATTCAATAAGGCGGAAAACTTGACGTCGACATCCGCGAATATCTTTTCGGACTCGGCACCGCGATTGACGATCGTGATCAAGCGGTCAACTTTCAAGCCAAAATTGCGTGCGTGTTCGATCGCACGAAGCGAACTGCCGCCGGTTGTGACGACGTCCTCAACCATCACAACACGCTGGCCAGACTCAACCGGCCCTTCCACCATTTGCTGCGTGCCGTGTTCCTTGGCTTGTTTGCGAACGATGAAGCCCTTGATGTTCTTTTGCTGCTGCCAGGCGACGGTGATGACAGCCGCTGAAATCGGATCTGCTCCAATCGCCATTCCTCCCACCGCGTCCGGTAGGTCGTCTCCCATCACATCCAACATTCCGGCGGCAATCACGTTTGCCGATTCGCCATCAAGGGTCAGCTTGCGACAATCGAGGTAGAAGCTGGCTTTTTTACCCGAGGCAAGTGTGAAGTCGCCAAACTTGAGAGCGTGGTCTTTGACAAGTTGAATTAGTCGGTCGCGGTCGTACAAAACGTGGCTTTCATGGCATCGAGGAAACTTCTTGAATCAGACCAGTTTAATCTCTTTGCAAGCTGGGCAGAAGTGACGCAATTCAAGCGCGGTCGGGATTGGAGAAATGAACCCTGATAAGTCGTAAAAATTCAACCACGGATGGACACGGATGAATGGCCGTTGACAGCGAGTCACTATGTCGGAAAAGAAACAACAGGAATCAACACAAATCCCTGCGCTTTCTGTCTGTGTTTATCCGCGTTCATCCGTGGTTCAAAACAAACGCACGTTTCCGGCATGACCGATGCCACATTGGACTTCATTTACCCTTGAGCCGATCCAACATGGCTTGATCGATCTTCGCTTTCACCGTCCTGCGATCGATTTTTAACTTCCGCGCGGCAGCTTCATAGCCGCCAGTACGGAAATACATCCACGTGCAATAACGCTGCAGCAGCTCATCGGCAGTCAGGGAGGTCTTGATGGCATCGCTGACCCAATCATCACGGCCAAGTGACGAAACAGATGACTGGCCAGGCACATATTCACCACGAATCATGATGCTGCTGATGCACTGTTCAAGTTCACGAAAGTTTCCACGCCAGGGATAATCCGGGCCGAGGTTGGTCTCGATCCATTCAACAGCTTGATTGCACAGCGAATCGGAATCGTCTCCTATCAGTCGATTCGCAATGTGGCGTGTCAGAAAAAACAGGTCACCCGGACGGTGATTCAGTTGCTCTCTCAAGCCAGGTGTTTCAATTCGATCCGCGCAGAGTCGATAGTAGAGATCTTCACGAAAGCGACCGGCTTTCATTTCCTCTCCCAGATCACGATTCGTGGCGCCAATGATCTTTCCGGAAAACTTGCGAGGTTTTGAATCGCCAAGACGCGTAAAATTTCGCTGTTGCACGACTCGCAAAAGTTTCACTTGCAGCGCTGGATCAAGTTCACCAAGCTCGTCCAGAAAAACGGCTCCATATTGTGGACAAAGCTCCAACCAACCCTTGCGATCCGCGATCGCGCCGGTAAAGGATCCTTTGCGATGCCCGAACAGCTCTGACTCGATCAGGTTTGCTGACATCGCCGAAAGATTCAGCGGAAAGAAGCTGGTCTCTTCCAGTGGCGCAAACTTACCCTGCTTCTCATTGAAGGGAATGAACTGCGATAGTCCGATCGCTCGCGCGACAAGCTCCTTACCCGTTCCTGATGGACCCGTGATCAAAGAAGGCAACCCACTCATGCGATCAAACAGACTGCGACGATAACGCTCGATATCGCAAGTAAAGATCGACTGCCAAACTTTGCCTCTAAGCTCAACCGAAGGCAACGACTCACCCAGAATGAACGAATAGATATTGAAGAACGCACGATGAATCTGACAGAGAATCGAAAACAGATGGCCGGGTGACTGGGCGATCTCTTTGGTTAGACCTGGAAGGTTGACCAACAGGCGATAGTCGGCAAGAAATTCTTTCCAGATCGCGGCTGTCGTTTCTGGTTCACGCAAAGTCTCGGGAGGCTGATAGACGATATGTCGGTAGAGCAACGCGTAGATCACGACGTACCAGTAGTGCCGCAACGACTCTTCGGAAAGCGTCTTGCCAGATTCGGCTTGTTGTTTGACATTCCGAATCAATGCAATCGCAGCGTCGGTCAACCTGGTGACGTTGAATCGCTCCCGATCCGTAAATTCGAGTCGGCGACTCCAAGCAATTCCGTCTTCTTCGAACTCGCTGCCGAGCACCTGTTTCTCCAATTCGATTCGCTTGGGCAGAAACGGATTGCAGGTGGCTAACTGTGAAAACAGCTCCAGCTGCCGCTTTTCAGCACTTCGAATCTCAGGCACGGCCGTTCTTTCAATGAACAAAATAAACTACTGTCGTTCATTGAATGTACATCCAATTTGAGCTCCGGTTGCGATGTTCAAGCCATTTCTCGGCGTTTCCCCTGTTTTTTCGGGACTGGGAGGTTCTGACCGGTTTTCCAGGACGATTGGCATTGAACGTGCATTAGTCCCCAGGAATCAATTACCAATCCGTTTCTGGGGAGAAGCAAAATGAAACCTGAAGATCACGACATTGTGCTCGCTGAACTTGATGACGCCGCAAACGCGGACACGACAAAGAAACTAAAGCGGAGCTTTCTGGAACAGCTTCTAAGCCCACAGTCATTGCAATGGATGATGGCCTGTGGCAGCGGTCTGTTGATGCTGGGCTTTGTTGTCTGGCTGTGGACCGTAGGAATTTTTGAAAACCCACTGGTCATCGCAGCAGCATCGGGAGCCGCGACGCTTGGCGTTCTCGCTGCGGGCATGTCGATGATTCGCATGACGCGATATCAGTTGGCTGGGAAGTGGCTGACACTACTCGGAGCGCTGGCACTTCCCCTGAATCTCTGGCTCTACGATGCTCAGGGTTTGATCACACTGGCCGACGGAGGTCATCTCTGGATTCCGGCAGCAGGATGCTGCTTCCTGTACGCTGGAATTGCTCGCGTGTTGCGTGATGCGACTTTCGTCTACACGCTCGTTGGCGGCGTGGTGATGACGGGCATGCTGTTTCTGGCGGATCAAACCGTCGGACGTTTCTGGACGCTGATGCCGCCTGCAACGTTTTTGCTTTCCGTTGGCTGGATCAGTGCTTTCGCGGAACGATTCTTTGTCGATAACGATGGAGATTTTTCACGAAAGAAGTTTGGGCTGGCCTTTCAACGCGCCGGAGTGCTGACCGTGACCAGCGGTCTGGCACTGCTTTTCGGCGGATACCTTGCTGCCATTTTTGGTCCCGTTTTCGCTGACTTGATCCCTATGGTTTCAATCAATCAAACAGAGAAGTTTTGGGCGCTCGGCTTGATCCTTACCTCAGCTGTCGGATTTGGAATTCAGGGCGCAACTCATAAATACCAAAACTACTTCCTTGCAAGTTTGTGTTTGTTCGTTGCGGCGATTCCTGTGACATTGAACATTTTCGCAGTTCCGATCACCGTTTGCTCCGTTTCAATTTTTGCTGCGATCATCACCATCGCCCTGAATCTGTTCGTTGCCGTGACGAACCTGAAAAGCGATCAAACAAAAGAAGGTTCAACTGCTTTCTCGAAAATTCTGTATGGCTCACAGACGATCGTCAGTGTCCTTGCGATTCTTCCACTGCTTCACATGGCTGCTGAAACTCTGCTGCCGGAATTGTCGTTCGTTGCGGCGTTGAACTGGTGGACGGCATTGCAATACTTGCTGACCGCATTGGCATCCTGGGTTGTCGGGTGGAACCTCACTGTGGACGCCGAAAAGACAGGCAAAAGTAATATCGATGGAGCCATTTGCTTCGTGGCGGGCGGTATCGTTCTGGTGATTTCTGTGTGGACTGCGGGCTGGATTCAAACGTTCATGGCACCGAACATCTTCGCAATCGTTGCCCTGTCAGTGCCGGCAGCAGTGGCGATTTGCGGCCGAGTCTTCGTTACCGAACGTTCGCAGAAAACTTCGAGAATGGTCACGTCACTCATGATGTCGACTCATCTTGGACTCCTTGGAGCCAGTCATGTCACTGGCTTGCTGGCGTTTCCAGGCACGCATCCTGTATGGACGACCAGCCTTGCGGTTGCGACCGTCGCTTACTGGTTGGCATCACGAGGAAATGCAGTCGGATTGAATCGAATTCTGTGCTACCTGTCGGCAACGGCTGCAGTGGCCCTGGCAGGCAACTGGTTTGGATTGGACTTTGGTTACTGCCTGATTCTATCTCCAATGCTGTTGGGAACCGCGATCAAGATCACTGATTCGATTTGGCTCGAAGGCGAAAAAGAAGGCAATGAAGTTCTTTCAACTCCCCTGGCAACGGCTGGAAACTTTCTGGTGCTTGGATCCGGTGCAGCGAGCGTCCTGCTGGCGATGAGTCGCTGGCTGGAAGGAAGCACTGGCGGACCACTGATGCTGGTCATGCTGGCGATGCTGGGCTGTACGACCCTGGTTAGCTTTCTGACAAAGAACGACTACTGGCGAACGGCTTTCCGGGCGTTGATTGTGGCGATCGTCGGCAGCAGTATTTGCATTTTCGACGGCTTCCTGAAATTGGACGGCTGGCATCGCGGAGAGATCTGTAGCTTGCTGGGTGGAATTGCCTTGACGATTCTGGGGCATGTTGCCTGGGCACGCGAAAAGGACGGTGTCGAAGATGATATGGCCACGGCCAGCCTGGTTACGGGAGCACTCATGTTCACGCTGCCGATGGCGATTGGCTTGTTGTTCTATCGACTTGGGGATTCGCCGGAAAACCACTGGCGACTGTTTCACGAAATCGGCGCCATCGTCGGCAGCCTGGTATTGCTCGGCTCGGGTCTCCTGTGTCGCTTGCGGTCCACGACCATCGCCGGTGGAAGCCTGTTGGTGTTCTTTGTCGGATCACTGGTGACACTGGTTCGATTGCCGAACCAACTGCAAAGCGTTTCAGTGATGATGATGGTCGGCGGTGGACTGTTTTTCGCAACCGCGTTGCTGATGAGCATCTATCGCGATCGGCTGGTGAGTTTGCCACGACGAGTTCGTGAAGGGGAGGGCGTTTATCGGGTTCTCAGGTGGCGATAGTTCGAAACTGACTTTCGAACCGCCATTTTCGCCTGCCGAACTACCCCAGAGGTTCGGCAGGTTTTTTTGCGCGGCGATTGCGAAAAACTATCAGGGTTTTTTCGCGCTGCCAAACGTGGCTGCGGCGTCTCGCGCGTCTGACCGCAGTATCAACGACGCTTACCTGTGGCGAGACGCCCCAGCCAC
>CAYUNP010000143.1:12807-14260 GCA_964446085.1 uncultured Pirellulaceae bacterium | reverse complement strand
ATGCCACCATTATTCTCAGTCGAATTGAGCCTTGGATCGCAGAATATGGTGATAGTGCTGGGCAAACCGGTGCGCTTCGTCGCGGACGTACTGCAGAAGTCTCAAGCTAAACGCGTGACGACTGAGGCGTATTGGTTCGGAATCACCAGGTCGAAAAATCTCTTCGTTCTTCTTGGCCAACGAAATCAAAACGGGCGGCTCAATCTCAAGAGCTTCGAACGCCGCGACGGCGCTACTCAATTGCCCCTTGCCACCATCGATCAAGAGAATATCCGGAAACATGTCGTTCTCATCGGCCAACCGTTTGAAGCGTCGAGACACTACTTCGTGGATACTGCGGAAATCGTCGACACCATCAACACCTTTAATTTTGAAACGACGATAGCCAGGCTTGAAAGGTAAACCGTCGATGAACTGCACAAGGCTGGCGACCGTTTCGTCTCCGCCAAGGTGAGCAATATCGACTCCTTCGATCGAGCGTGGTGTTTCGGAAAGTTTCAGCACTTGCCGCAGACCAGCCAATCCTTTCCTGGGGTCAATGTGAAACACTTCCGGTTGCACGTGCGTATCGAGTTCCCCCCTGCGGTCCAATGACTCCAGCATCTCAATTTCGTCGCGCAGGCGAGCTGCTTTTTCAAACTGGAGCGCTTTCGACGCCTCCAGCATTTCGTTCTTCATTTCGCGCAGCAACTTCTTTTTGTTGCCGGCCAGCACTTGATGAAGTCGACGAATGTCTTTGCGATAGTCTTCTTTGGAAATCCGCATGTTACAGGGAGCCGTACATTGCTTGATGCTGGCCAGCAGGCAGGGGCGATACCATTTCCAGCGCGGATCGTTCTCCTGGATATCGAGCGAACAAGTGCGGAACTTGAAGATTCGTTGCAAAACCTGAACGGCTCCGCGAAGCGAACCGGCGCTCGCGAAAGGACCGTAAAGTTTCACGCCCGAAGACATGGGCTCGCGAGTGACTTCGACGCGAGGGAAGTCCTCATGCGTCGTAATCTGCAAGTAAGGAAAGGTCTTGTCGTCTTTGAGGATCTTGTTGTGAGCCGGCTGAATGTCCTTGATCAAGCGGGACTCAACCAACAGCGCATCAACTTCGCTGTCGCATTCGATGAAATCTGCGTCAGCGATCAGCGGCACCCAATCCGCAGTGCGTGCTTCTTCACTGGCGGCCTTCAGGAAATAGCTGCCTGCCCGGGAACGAAGGTTCGTCGCTTTGCCAACGTAGATCACGACTCCCGCCGAGTCTTTCATCAAGTACACGCCTGGCGATTGGGGAAACGAGCGCACTTTCTCCGCCGTTTCTTCAAACGCATTAAGTGGCCTGGTCACGTCGCCAACGGGTTCAGGATCCGGCACATAATCGTCTGTTTCATAGATGCCAGGAGTCTCCGCCACGGCATCTGACTTCTTGCTGGGACTGGCAGCCTTTTTTGCAGACTTCTTTTTT
>CAYUNP010000143.1:0-12707 GCA_964446085.1 uncultured Pirellulaceae bacterium | reverse complement strand
CTTTTTTGCAGACTTCTTTTTTTTCGTAGTCTTCTTCTTTGACGCCGGTTTGGATTTCGATTTCTTCTTCGCCATGACGTCAGCACCTGGTTTATCCAGGCTTCAGATTACTTTTCGACTTTTCAACGGATCGCGCGATCTCATTCTTTTCGTTGACCAAAACGATCTGCGCCGAATGGTTTTTAACTTCTTCTTCGTTGAACTGTCCGTAGCAACAGATGATAACCACGTCATCGACTTTCACGAGCCGGGCAGCAGCTCCGTTGATACAGATCTTTCCGGATCCGGCGACTCCCGGAATGACGTAAGTCGTGAGTCGATTTCCGTTACTGACGTTGAGCACATCAACAACTTCAAACGGAACCATTTTGGCTTCGTCCATCAAGTTCGTGTCGATCGTAATGCTACCTTCGTAGTTCAAGTCAGCTTGTGTGACGTGAGCGCGGTGGATTTTGGAACGTAGAAGATTGCGAAGCATTTTTGGAGCCAGTGCCGGTTTGGTGATAATTCTTCATTGTCCCCAAATCAGGCTCCAAGGCAAGCCAACGCCCGCGGCAAACCGACAGTTACTCTATCAGGACGCCACAATCACGATCATTCTATGCGGCTTTGGATGCGACTGGTTGCTGAGCGACTGCTGTGGCGTGATCAACTTCGGATTGCCCCATCGCGAAGCGGCGCAACTGCGGCCACAAAAGCAAACCGTTCTCTTTTAGATACCGTGCCCGAAAATAAAATTTTTCAAAACACTTTCCATGAAGCTCAGCCACTTCACTGGAAGTGAGATTTTCATACTTCATTACCGGTTGGTAGACACTGTATTTTGAGTAATCATGATCCGCGATTTGATCTTTGACTTCGTCGTAAAATTCCGTGCCGGGGTAGGGCGTCACGATATTGAAATTGGCGTAGGTTGGATTCACAGCACGAGCATAGTTCAACACATCGTAAATGCTCTGCCTGGTATCCTCCGGAAATCCAATCATGAATCCGGCGACGGTTCGGATTTGCAAACGACGGCAGAGCTCGATGAAGTCGCGCTGTCGGTCGTCGTTGATGGCCACGCGTGAGTATCGCTTCAACGTAGCTTCGTCAGGAGTCTCGATGCCGATCGTGATGCTGGTCAGACCAGCGTCCTTGAGTTCGCGAAGCGTTTCTTCTCGCATCAGGTCGACACGAGTCTCAATCGAAAACTGGACTTTGCGAGGAAGGTTTCGAATCCCTTCCGCCAGAGCGAGTGCTTTCTTGCGATTCAAACCAAACAACGGATCGCGAAACTTGAACGACTCAAACCCGTAGCGTTCCATTGAATAACGCATCTCGGAGACGACGGATTCCGGATCGCGAAAGCGAGTCTTGCTTTCGATCATAATGTAAGGGCAATAGTTACACTTGAACGTGCATCCACGGCTCTGCTGAATATACGCCGTTGGAAAACGCCAAAAATCGTAGTTGATCCGAAATCGTTTGTATTGAAACTGCGACCAGTCAGGCATTGGCAGCGTATTCAAATCACGAACGCTACCGATGTCCATGATTGGATCTGACGAGTCCATGACTTCGTCCCAACGCGTCAACAGTTGTTCGGGTTCGCCCTTGAGGATCGTTACGTTTTCATTTTCCAGCGAACCAGCGATCGATTCAGCCAAAGCAAATGCAACCTGGCCAACGACGAGAATTTTAGCCTGGGGGTTCTTTGACCGCACACGCCGGATCGCTTCAGTTTCCATTTCCAGCGTAACGAGCGCCGGATTGAAGATGTACACGTCGGCTGTCGGCGGGCTCTGCTGATCAAGAGAATAGATCGGCGTGTGGCCTAGCTGCTTGATCACTGCAATCAGATAGGCGAAGTTCAGTGGTGTCGGTCGATAGTCGCGCAGGTACATCTGGCGAATGATTTTTCCACGGACACCACCGGTTCCTGGATGCATCCCCACGCCCATACCTCCCGCGAAGTCCTTCTGTGCGTTGTTGCGGCGTGTATCCCAAAGGACAACGTTCATATTGAGTTCCGAATGTAGCTGTTTTACGTGGTTTTGATGCCGCATTGCCCTGGCACCGGGGAATTACTCAACTGCTTCAGCAGTCGCTTGACGCTTGGCCATCTCGCCAGCAGAGTTTGCAAATCTGGGTTTGGGAACAGCGGAACCCGTTCGCACCGGCCATCGATCTGACTCCACATTGCGCCCCAGGACCATCGTTCGTCCGCCTTGACCAACGAGATAGTGAATGTTGCTCCAGGTGATCTTGTTGCCGATCGAAGAAGCAAGAAACGCAACTACGGAAAAGATTCCTCCCAACGGCCAGGCGAAAAGATCAAAACGCCTGGCAGAAGTTTGCTTTCGCCAATTTGGAATCAATCGTCTGGCCATGTTCTGTCGAATTGCTCCACGCGCCACGCCCAGCAAGTAAATACCGATGAACGAGAACATCAACAGCGTAGGAACCAAACCACGATCTCCGGTGCTCATAACGGCAATCCAGGCGGCGACGCTGCCCCAAAAAGCAACCTGATTGACGGCAGAACAGCACAGCCCTGCAACCCAGTGTCTGGGCGCATAGAGTCTCGTGATTTTTAGTTGACGGACAACGAATTCAAAAAGTGAGCGCCATGTGAATTCGATTCCCGTTTCGCAAAGACACTGAGGCTCAAACTGAATCTTCAGACGACTGCCCCTGAAACGAGCTCCACGTATCGCACGGCTGGCAACAAAATCGTCACTAAGAATCTCTGTCCAGGCTTCTCGAAGCCCAATGTGTTCCAGTACTCGGCGATGGATCGCCCACGAACCGCCCCAAACCAGATTATGATTGCCTTTGCCGAGACACGCCGCAACCGCGTTGTTTAGCGTCGCTCCAATCAAAGTCGGAATGCTTTTGCTTTCTGGAACCATCCAACGATAGCCTGTCCGGGCCCCAACGCCTTCTCGCCCCACACCAATGGTCAGCCAACGCAACCAGGAAGGCTTCACCAGCGCATCCATATCTGCAAAGGCCAGTACGTCGACTTCAACCTGCAGGCGATCAATCGCCACCAGCAAGTTGTAAACTTTTTGACCACACGCTGTCGCACGACCAGCGGCAACGATCGACGCCTCGACAAAACAGTTCTCTTTTTGCAATTCCCGTATCAGTGGAACGACCGGATCCAGTGCCGACTCGACTGCGAACGTAATACGAAAGTTCGGATGGTCCTGAAAGAAGAATGCCTGGAGCCGGTGTCTTGTGTCTTCGGCAACTCCTTTGCAGGGAATGATCAGATTGACTTTGGCAGTTTCACTTTCCGAAGGCGCGCCACGTCGTTGGTGGACTTTCCAGAAACGTCGGTTCTCGACCAACAATGCCAACAGCATTGTGCCACTGACCAATGCTGCAATGATGCAGACTGAAAGTGCAATATAAAGAGAGGTGACCACATGACTTCCTTGTCAAAACGGCAACCGCGCATCGCTTCGTGATCGACAAAACGGTTGGTAAAATTAAGGCAATAATTGAACTTATCTCAAAAAAGAGCATTTCTGTCGCCTGCAATTCGTGGTCACCAGACAGCCATTTTTCGACAGCACTTTTTTTTCTTGCGCCGATTTCCATCGTTCGGTGAATTTGGGGGTTCGAGTCAACAGCACTTTCTCTGGCGATTGGGTAATCAACCCCAGAATTACGAGAAATGAATAACCCCCTATTCCCCCATGAAAAATGATCCAGTCCGTATCAATATTGGCAGTGCTGTTCCCATTTGATACTTTCTTCCCATCGCTGAAACGGAAAAACAGCGGTTCGAAAAAGACTCAATGGCCACGCCTTGAGTTGCCGAAAAGAAAAGAGTTAGGCAAAGAATTCTGATTGGTTAAAACGGCTGCCCTTTGGCAAGCACGCATCGATCCAATTCGGTCTGCCTTCACCATAGATACATGAGACAAAGGATGTCACAGATGAGCATGGATGCTGAGTTTGACATGAATGTGCATATACGCTGGATGATACGACGCGATATGCCAGAAGTGCTCTCGATCGAACAATCCAGTTTTGAGTTCCCCTGGTCAGAAGAAGATTTCATTCGATGCCTGCGTCAGCGGAACTGCATCGGGATGGTGGCTGAATTCGACGAACGCGTCGTTGGCTTCATGATCTACGAACTCCACAAGGATCAGCTTCACGTATTGAACTTCTCTGTTCGTCCCGACGTTCGCCGCAGGCACATCGGAAAACAGATGGTCAACAAACTCGTCAGTAAATTGTCCCAGCAGCGACGCAACAAAATCCTGCTGGAGATTCGCGAGACAAACCTGGCCGCACAGTTGTTCTTCCGCAACCTTGGCTTCAAAGCGACTTCCGTGCTAAGAGATTACTACGACGACACCGTCGAAGACGCATACGTGATGCAATTCCGCTTCCAAAGCGAATCAGAACGTCAATTCGAGCCTGTGAATCGAATCGCTCGCCGAATGGCTGGATAAGCGGAAAACATCAAATTCTGAGTCACTCAAACCGTTTTCTTCCGGAACCATTCTGGACGAAAGCGGTTTTTTCATGCGCGGAACAATTTTCCTGATGAACATTTGGGCTTCTCTCGTCGTCCCCTATTCCAAAAATCTCGTCCATTCCCCAAACATTATTTCCGAGATTGGCGGTGCTTCATCGAATCAAAGACATCCCATCACAACTCGCATCAACCTTCTACCATTTAATTACATTGAAATCCGGACATTAAGGCGGTTGTTGATTATCTGATTTAGCAACGTTTCATCAGCGCAAGATGTTTTTCGCCATTTTGTTTAGTTGAGCAAAACCGATACCGTCAATAATATCCAGTAACACTTTCTTTCTAACGGTTAGCAGCATCAATGGATCAGGATTTCGATCCGTATTTCGAACTACTTGGAATCCCCAAGACTGAGCAACCGGCAAACTGTTATCGTTTGCTGGGCATTCCCGAATATACATCCAACAAGCAAGTGATCGCCAACGGAGCCGCGCGGCAGATGCAGTTTTTGCGTCGTGTTGGAGGAGATCAGTACCTGGATGACGTTCAGAAGATGCTCAATGAGATTTCGAAAGTTCGGATTCTCCTGCTCGACGACAACAAGCGCGCCGAGTACGACAAAAATCTCAAAGCAAAATCCGGAGCAGTCGATTCGGAATCAGGGTCCGTCTCGGGTTCGAAAAGCCAGTCGGAGTTTGATCTTCTGGCTCCAACAAAACGTGGAGCTGCTCGTGTTGCAGCGATTCAATTGCTACACCTTTCGGGGCCCCGTGTTGGACAGACGATTTCGTTGCACACTCGCGATATTCAAATCGGTCCGAGCAAAAAATCTGACGTGATGCTTCCAACTCGCAACGGCTCAACCTTCAAAATGGAACACGAAATCGATCAGTGGATTCTGTCCTCTGAGGACACCAGCTTCGCTGTCAACGGCAGGCTGGTCAGCGGATTGGCGACCATCAAGGACGGCGACATTCTGCGATTCTCCGCTGAAGGCCCGGATGTTCAGTTCATTGAAGAAGTCGATTTGAATCGTCATCTGGAAACGCTTGGACAATATGAAAACGTAGCCAAAAGTTCTTCTTCCGGGATTCGTGCCTCGAACTCGTCCGCGTGGAAAACAGGAAGTGAGTCAACTGGCACACGTCAGCCCAATTCCTCCTCGCAATCGGGCAGTCGCAGCGTGCCAACAACTTCGACTCAACAGCCACAGCGACAGGGCTCTCCAACACGGCAACCACTCGTGAAAGCAACTCCGGTGAGGCGGCCAAAGCAACAAAATACTCGGCAGCCTCAAGCACGGGAATCGCTGCTGATCAAAAAGCCGACTTCGCAGAAAAACCAGGGCCTCGTCGGCACAGCCATGTCGATCGCCAATCGCGCACTCGGTCGCAACCAGTCCTTTGAAAAGAAAACAGGAGCCTCGTTCGACTGGCAAATGTGCGTGTTCTGGCTGGTCGTCGGTTCCGTTCTGGCAGCCATCGCAGCAGGTGTCATTCTGGGTTGGAGGATATAAATGACTGACAATGACAAGCAAATGCCAATTGGCATCGATCTTGGCACCACCGAATCCGTTCTCGCCTACGTGGACGATTCCGGAAAAGCAGTAACGTGGAAACCCCGGGGAGGCAGTGGCCTACATGCGAGCGCCGTTCTTGTTAAAAACGAACAGCTGTACGTCGGCGACGAAGCGATCCTTGAAGCTGATGAAAACTCGACACTGATTGACTATTTCAAACGCGACATGGGCAAGGGCCACACTTCGGTCATCGTCAACGAAGTGAAAGTTCCGCCGGAAGTCCTGAGCGGCTATGTTCTCAAACACCTGCGTGATCGAGCTGAAAAGATATTGGGGCCGATCAACGATGTCGTCGTGACAGTGCCGGCGTACTTTGATTCAAAACGTCGTCAGGCAACTCACGAAGCAGGCCGTTTGGCCGGTTTGAATGTCGTCTCAATTATCAACGAACCGTCGGCGGCGGCGATTGGTTACTGCGATCTTAAAGGCTACGTTCGCGGAGGCGATGAGTCGGTATCAGAGAACTTGCTGATCTACGATTTTGGCGGCGGCACGTTTGACACGACGGTGATCACCTGTGGCAACGGAAAGTTTCTGACGCTGGCAACCGATGGCGACGTTCATCTTGGTGGATTCGATATCGACGAAGAACTCGCAGACTGGCTCGGTGAACAATTCCTGCATCGCGAGTGGTACGATCCACGCGAGGCGCCTGGTGGATGGAAGTCACTGATGCTGCTGGCCAATGGCATTAAACACGACCTGTCAGAATACGATTCAACTTCGGTCAACATGTACTATGACGATCGTTCGCTGGACCTCGAAATCACGCGGGAATTCTTCAACGACTTGATCTCTCCGTTCGTTGACCGAACACTCGCAGCATGCGAAGACGTCCTTTTTTCCTCCCGGAAGTCATGGGAAGACATCGATACGATTCTGCTTTGCGGCGGCTCCAGCCACATTCCCTACATCAGTGAGCGATTACGGGAAGTCTCAAAAATCGACCCGCTCAAGATCCTCAATCCCCAGGAACTCGTGGCCAAAGGATGTGCTCTGTACGCTGCGACCCTTTCAGACAGCACACAACTCAACTTCCAGGTTGCCAACGTCAATTCGCACAGTTTGGGAATTCGTGGCCGTGACGTCGAGACCGGCAGTCCAACGAATCGCATCCTGATCCCGCGCAACTCAACGCTGCCCAGCACCGTCGTCAAGAAGTTCGTGACTTCGAAAAACGACCAGGAACATGTCTATCTGGTGTTACTGGAAGGAGAAAGCGACAATCCAAGTCTCTGCTTCGAGGCTGGAAAGTTCAAAGTGGAGTTGGGAGATGGCGTCCGCAAGGGTGACGTCATCGAAGTCTTTTGCCGTTACAACGAAGACGGACGAATCGACGTCTCTGCGAAATCCGCAGACAATCCAGGTCTTGGACGACTGGAAATCAATCGTAGTCTGATACGTCTTGAGTCATTGGAAGTTTGGCGCAACAAAATTCTTTACGGGGTCAACTTTGAAGTTGAAGAAGGAGACTCATTCGAGGGCATTGACGTGTTCGTCGATGACGTGCCGTACGGTTACCGTGAAATCGGAGCACTCGATGGGCTACTGGCCAAAGTGGGCGCCGAAGCTTTGAGAAAGCCACTCCCGAAAGAACTTCATGCTCAACAGCAATTCACGCTCAAGCTGGTTCGGGAGATCGAGATTCTGGACCATTTGATCCAGGCCGGCGAGGAGAAAGTCAAAAAGCAGATGGACATTCGTCGTCAGGGTAAACTCCGGCGTCATGTCTACGAGTTGAAAGCGCTTCGCGTGCAGCGACGCAAAGCACACGACCATTCGGTGATGGCTTTGGGTCGTCAGTGCTTTCAACAGTTGGTGCCTGACGATGTCGTCCAAATGCCCTATGAAGAAGTGAATCGCCGCATGACCGAACTGAAACAGGTTTGGTACTAAGCGATTTCCGAATTACTTCCGCATTTCATTTCGAAGCAACAGGATCCCCACGATCGCACACGCGATGTTGCCCATCCAGACGGACCACGCAGGCAACGCGTTCGACTTTGCTCCGTTGAGCCCAAACATGAAAAGTGGATAGTACAGGAGCAAAATCGGCACAAAACAGGCTCCAAACGTTGTGGCATAGTTTCCGGTTCGAAGTCGCAGTGCAACCGGCACTCCAATGATCGCGAACGCCAGACAACTGAATCCATTAGCCCAACGACGATGCGGGACAACTTGCAAACGGTTGAATCGCTTGCGGGCCCTCTTCAGTTCGTGATTCTGATCCGCCCAACCGCCATGTGAAAGCCCCACCAAATCACCCGACATCCACTGTGCCGTCGCTTCCAACGTCAGTTCTGACTCCAACTGTGTGAGACTTTCTTTCTGTTCGACCACCGCACCAGAAATTTGACTGAGATAAAGATTGGATGCACTGGTTTTCGCGCCGGCATGATCGTCAGGCGAACGTAATGGAATTTCGTAGACGGACTGATCGCCGTCGACCAAGCGGAACTTGCTGTCACTGTCGATCGAACCCTTGGTCATTCGAAACTGAAGACTGTATCGCTCCGGATCAACCGTCAGACTTCCACTGGCTGCTGACATTCGAATATTGTCACCAGAGCTAATCGTAACCACCGGCTTGATCAACTTTCGCCCATCGACCGCATCGACTTCGATCGAAAACTGATCGTCTCGAAAACTGCCTTCCTGCTGCAAGACGCTATAAACGATCTTGTCTGTACTATGAAGGACAACTCGCTCGATCCCAAAATGGCTCCACGCGTAGGCAACATCGTTTAGCCAGACCGCAAACAGGCTCAACCCGAACGCCATAATCAACGCTGGCATCACGATCATCGATTTTGAAAGTCCAAGCGATTCCAGTGCTGTGACTTCATTGTCCGACGCCATGCGACCAAACACGACACAGACACTGAAAAGCGACGTCGCTGGAATCGCGAACATTAACGCTTCAGGAACCAGAAACGGAATCAACTGCATCACGATATCCGGACCGATTCCGTATTCGCGAGCTTTCTGAGCCAAGCCAACCAGCAGCATTAACAGGACGAAGGCTGACGACGAAACGATGAAAACTTTCAACAGCTCCCATACGACGTATCGAGTTATCAGCTTTGGAAACAAAAGCGTCGTTCTTTAAAAAGGCAGGTTGTTTGTGATTCCGACCCAACGTTAAGCGTTGAGATTGTGAATTTTGGAAAACGCCATTTTCTGGCGGTACTTCGAACAACAAATTCTAAAATTCAAAACTTTGTCGAGTCAGTATTTTTTGTACGTGGCCGGGTTCAGCCAAAATGCGTTGCCCCGGCCAATCGTGAATCGGTTGTCGGGTTAAGCCGACTTCGCCAGCAGCTTGCCACCAACGTGAACATCGAGCTGAGGATACGGAATTCCAATTCCAGCCCGATCCATTTCCGTCTTGGCGTTAGCGGTTAGTTGTTCTCGAACACCCCAATAGTCAGATGCTTTGCACCAAACTCTCAATTGCCAGTCAACCGATGAAGCCCCCAGTTCCATGAGATACACGAATCCCTGTGGATCCGAGACGCCCCCCGATTTGGAGACAGCTCTTTCCAAAGCTGCTCGAGTCTGATCAAGGTCAGCAGTGTAGGATGCTCCCACATTGACATCCACGCGACGCAGTTCATTACGAGTGAAGTTTTCCAGCTTGCTGCCAAAGATCTCGCTGTTGGGAATGATGATGTGTCGGTTGTCAAGCGTGTTGAGCCGAGTCGTGAACAGGTCGATTTCTTCGACGGTTCCCTCGGTGTCTGCCACAACAATGTAGTCATCGACTTTGAAAGGACGGAATAACAGAAGCATAATACCGGAGGCAATGTTTCCCAGCGTTCCTTGCAGTGCCATACCAATGGCAAAACCGAGTGCAGCGATGACAGCGGCAAAAGCAGTCAGTTCGATTCCAAAATGATTGAGAATTCCAAAACCAACGATCACCATCAAACCGTTGCGAATTGCTTTGGTCAGAAATTTGCCGAGAGTCAGATCAACTTTTTCGGATACCATTCCGCCAAAGTAGCGACCAATCGACGCTGCGACGGTCCACGTAATCACGAGACCAGCAATCAGAATCAATGTAGGAATCAAAGTGTCCTGAATCAGATCGTTAATGGCTTTACGATCCTGTTCGAAAATGGCTTTTTTGCCAAGTTCAACGATCGACGCTGCTTTGTCTGAGGCGCCTTCACTTAGAGCTTTGGCTGTTGCTTCATCGAAAGCCATCGCCGCCGATGGAAGTGCAAGCAAAGCAACAAAAACAACCAGCATCGCTACGCTGGTTAAAGATCTGATTCTTCGTAGTCGTCCAAACATCTTCGATTTGTCCTTGTTCGTGTAACTTTTCGAAGCGAAGTGTAGAAAGTTGCAATTTGAGCTCAAGATCAGTTGTGCTAGCTCTGCTGAAACTCTGGACCGAATCAGAAAATCCAGATACCGTCCCGCGATCAATTGAACTCTCTCGCGCGATGCGGAAACATGAATCTCCAGAAAAGATGGCCTGACTTTCTCATTCCGGCAGGACTGATCGCCTGTTTAACAGTGATCCTCGTCCCGCTTCCACCAGCGATCATGGACGTGCTGTTGGCAGCAAATCTGACTCTGGCCGTCGTGATGCTACTGAGCACCATCTACGCCAAATCACCAATGGAACTGAGCCTGTTTCCGGCATTTTTGTTGGGCACGACCCTCGCCAGATTGGCACTGAACATTGGCACAACACGATTGATTTTGACGCGCGGACCGGAAGATCATGAACAGGCCGCCGGAGATGTGATTGCCAGTTTTTCCAACTTTGTAACTGGAGACTCGATCGCAATCGGCCTGGTTATCTTTTCGATTATTGTCGTCGTTCAGTTTGTCGTCATCGCCAAAGGAGCAACTCGCATCAGTGAAGTCTCGGCACGATTTTCGCTTGATGGCATGCCTGGACGGCAAATGGCAATCGAAGCAGAACTCAATTCCGGAGCCATCGACGCAACAGAAGCCAAGAAGATGCGTCGCCAGGCATCCGAACAGGCTGACTTTTACGGTGCCATGGACGGAGCCTCCAAGTTCGTTCGTGGTGATGCGATCGCGGGCGTACTGATCACGTTGATCAACATTTTTGGTGGGCTGTTCGTAGGGCTTTCTCACAACATGTCGTTGCAGGTCGCGGCAGAGACGTTCACCAAACTGACGATCGGTGACGGACTGGTTAGCCAACTTCCAGCGCTGCTGATCGCTTTGGCCGCCGGCATTTTGGTGACTCGAACGAATCGCAAAACGGATCTTTCACGGGAAGCGGTGGGACAGGTTTTGGCCAGACCGATCGTTTTGGTCATGGCTGCCATGTTCCTGGGGTTGATGGTACTTACCAGCTTGCCAATGATTCCCTTGCTGACCGTTGGCGGAATCTGTCTGTTTTTTGCGTGGACTGGCAATCAACAAAGCAACCAATCTGCTGAAACCGAAAAAGTTCCCGAGACTCCAACCGTTGTCAAAGAACAATCGATCGATCGACTTTTGACAAACGATCTGATGGAAATCGAACTCGGCCTGGACCTGATCAGTCTCGTTGACGCCAAACAGGGAGGCTCGCTACTCCAGGGTGTTAGCAGTGTGCGACAACAACTGGCTGCTGAAATGGGTGTGATCCTGCCCAAGATTCGAATCCGTGACAATTTGAAGCTCGGGCGAAAAGACTACCAAATCATGATTCAGGGTAACGCCGTGGAACGCGCGTCTCTGGAGCCTGGCCATTTGTTGGCGATGGATTGCGGAAATGCGACGTTGCCTCTGGAACATGGAGCCGTCGTCGGACTCGCGTCGGACGCAATCGCACAGCCTGGCTACTGGATTCACGAATCTGCCTGGGAACAATCTGAACTGGCAGGTTACCGAGTGCAATCTTCCAACGAAGTATTGACAGCACAGCTGAAGAAATGTGCTATCGCCAACGCAGACGAACTTTTGACGCGCGATGCGACAGCCCAGTTGCTTGACGAACTCAAAAAGTCATCGCCAACGATCGTTCAGGAAGTTGTCCCCGACGTTCTACCGTTGGCAGATGTTCAAACCGTTCTGCAGACGCTTCTTTCTGAGCGAGTTTCGATCCGACCATTGCACTTGATCATGGAAACCATCGGTCAACTTGCTCCCAAAACGGAAACACTCACGCAGTTGGTCGAGAAAATTCGCGTCAAACTTGCACGGCATATTTCCAGTCGTCTTGTCGACGGTGCAGAGAATTCGGTTTCGGTTTTCACGATCTCGGAAGAGCTTCAGAATCGAATTGCCTGTGCATGGTCGGACAAAGGCGATGAAATTCATCTCGATATGCCTCGCACAATCGTTGAGATGCTTGCCCTGGCAATGAATGATGCTTCTTCAAGAATGTCAGCAGCCGGTCTACAACCGGTAGCACTGGTCGATCAGTCCATTCGCCCGGTGATTGCAGAAATGTGCGGCAGAATAAACGATGAGATTTTCGTGCTTGGTGACCGGGAAATTGAAAGCATCGAATCGATGGTCTTCGGTGAAATCACTTCCGATCAGCTTTCACAGCTGGAACGGTCGGCAGCTTAGGATCCATAAGCAGCAAACGGTAGCTGTGGCGTCTGGTCGCTAAAAGTTGTGGCTGCGGCGTCTGGCCATTAACAGTCGTGGCTGCGGCGTCTCGCC
>CAYUNP010000142.1:0-14295 GCA_964446085.1 uncultured Pirellulaceae bacterium | reverse complement strand
CTTCGGCATATCGACTGGAAAGTCTGGTCGAAAACGGATCGCCTCTATATTAAAGAGTACGAAGAGGAGACGAATCTCAAGTGTCACCTGCTGGTCGATTGCAGCAAGTCGATGCGGTACGGTGAGCAAACGGGGCGCAGCAAGTTCGATTACGCGGCGACGGCGGCAGCGAGTTTGGCTGTTCTGATGCAGCAACAGGCGGACTCTGTTGGCATGGTTCTGTTCAGTAATCAGATCGACAAGGTTTTGCGAAACAGTTCGCATCCGTCGCACATCAAGGCGATCCTGCACGAGTTGCAACAGGCTGAGCCCGAAAACAGGACTGACGTTAATGATCCGTTTACGGCTTTGGCGGCCCAACTCAGCTCTCGGGGAATGGTGATTCTGTTTTCAGATTTGTTTCTGGATCCGGATGAGCTTGGGAAGTCATTGCAGCAGTTTCGCTTGCGTCGTCATGAAGTGATCGTGTTTCATGTCATGCATCACGATGAACTTGAGTTTCCTTTCGAGGACAACACCCTGTTTCGCGGTATGGAAGTCGAAGCCGAATTGCACACCGAACCGAGGGCGCTACGGAAGTCGTATCTGGAAGCGGTTGATCGATATATGGAGCGGATCAAAAAGGTGTGCGGAGCAGCAGGAATTGACCATGTGTTGCTCGACACGTCGAAGTCCCTTGGCGGCGTGTTGGCGTCGTATTTGAATTTCCGTTCCAAATCGAGAAGGAAGTTGCGCTGATGCGGTAGCGGACCCAAAAATCAAATCATCACCCGACGCGAAAGCGAGGGATCGATCCCTCGCTTTCGCGTCGGGTGATGATTCCTGGCTCAGCAATGAGCTTCTGAACCAAACCAAACGAGTCAACGAAAAAGAATGTTATCCCTGTTCTTCAATCCCTGGATGCTGTTAGGCGGCTTGGCGGTAGCTTCGCCGATCCTGATCCATCTGCTCAATAAACGGCGCTTCAAAATCGTCGAATGGGCGGCGATGGACTTTCTGTTTGAAGCAGAAAAGAAAAATAAACGCCGCGTCCAGGTCGAGAACATGATCCTGCTGTTGCTTCGCTGTCTGGCCATGCTGTTGCTGGCACTGATGGTGGCGCGTCCGTTTTTGCCATCGAATGTAATCGGTGCTTTTGCCCAAACGCGGCAGTTGGAGCGAATTCTCGTCATTGACGATTCGCTTTCACAGCGAGTGCTCGCTGACTCGATGCCAGCGATGCAAAAGACGAAGGAGAGCGTGAAAGAACTGCTTCGCGGTTTTGCGTCATCGAACGAAACAGAGGACTGGGTCAGTATCTGGCTGACCAGCGATCCGTCGCAGCGTTTGATTGACTACAAGCCTCTGACCGAAAGCACACTGCCAGAAATTTTGCAGGTAGTCGAGCAAATCAAGTGTTCGGATCAGGTCGCCGACTACAGTTCCTCGCTGGGTGAGCTTGATCGGTATCTGCAGGGCCAGCGTGAGAATGTTGGACGGGCGGTCTATCTTTATTCTGACTTGCGAACGCGTGACTGGAAGCCGCTGGCGAATCAGGACGCTGAAGCGGCACCAAAAAATATCGCTCGACGAGTCGCCAAGAATTCAGTCGGAACGTTTGTTATTGATACCGGCGGCGATCAGGATCAGAACCTTGCCATCACAGGGATTCGCCCTGATGGTTTGCTGGTCTCTGACAAGTCGGTCAGCTTTCTGGTCGACGTGACCAACTTTGGGCAGCAAACCGTCAACGAAGTTAGCGTGTTGTTCCAGGTGAACGATTCGCAAGCCGAATACGAATCGATTGGAGTCCTTGGTCCGGGAAAGACGGAGACGCTGGTCTTCAACTACTTCTTCAACCGCCCTGCCCCGGTCGATTTGCTGGGTCAGGATTCGCAAAGCAAAAGTCGGATTCGGAATTTCAAAATTCGAGCTGAAATCGATCGACAGTCTTTGGGGGACGATCTGAAGCAGGATCAACTAATTGAAGACAGTTCACGATTTTATGCAGCTCGTATCCTCGAAGGCATTCCCGTTCTGTTGGTCGATGGGGATCCGTCGGCCATTTCGGAGCGAAGTGAGACGCACTATTTGCAGTCGCTCAATGTGCCTGGCACGGGTTTGGCAATGACCAACGTTACCGTCAGTGAACTGGAAACGGTTTCGCTTGCCGACTATCAGATCATTTTCCTGTGCAATGTCGATGAGGCGTCTCCGGATCGAATCAAGGAGCTGACCAAATGGGTTCAGGATGGTGGCTCGCTGGTTTTCATGCCGGGTAACCGGGTTCGTGCGACAACGTTCAATGATGCCTTTCACCGGGAAGGTGCCGGTTTGTCTCCGTTGAAGCTCAACCGTATGGCGGGTGATCCAACGATGAGTCGTTGGGTCAATTTCGAACCGGGACCGCAGTCGCATCCCTCGCTGCAGATCATCATGGAAAGTGATGCGTCGAGTCTGGGGCGAATTGACGTGTTCAGCTGGTGGGCGTCAACGCTCGATGAAAATGAAATCGGCAAATCGCTGGAAGTTCCTTTGCGACTCACAGACAAGGACAACTCGCCAGCAATGGTTGATAAGACATTGGGTGATGGTCGCGTGATCGTGTTCGCAATTCCCGGCGATGGTGACTGGACGATGTGGCCCAGCAGCCCAACTTACGCTCCAGTGATGATTGACCTGATGGACTATCTACTGGGACAATCAAAGGAAGCCTCCACGATTTTGCTTGGCGATACGATCAGGCAGTCTGTTGATTTGAGTGCGTTCACCAATCGTGCAACGCTTCGCGATCCGGCTGAAGAGTCGGTTGAAGCCATTGCCAAGCCGGCTGATGCAACTGACGCCAACGCGATTATCCAGGAGATTTCTTTTGAGAACACGGGCCGAGCCGGTTTTTACGACGTGAAGTTCAATCGTCACGATGGTGGAACTGAATCGACACTCTACGCGTCAAACTATGATCCACAGGAAAGTCGGCTTGATCGGTTAACGCCAGCGGAGCAAAACGAAAACTTCACCGGCGAGAATATTCAGCTTGTTTCTGGTGAGGAGTTGGCCAGTCAGTCGGTTGGCGGAAGTAACACTGAAATCTGGATGCAGGTGTTGATGATTTTGTTCGCGATCCTTGTGACCGAGCAGTTGTTGGCGTACTGGTGGGGACGAAAGAGGTAACCATGAGAGCCATAGTTTCAATTCAACTGGTTTTGCCATTTGTCATCGCGTTGGCGATGTTTTCCCGATCAGATGCGCAGGTTCGATTTGGCGAACGGATCAGAGTTGATCTGATCGATGGCAGAATGGTTGTTCCTGCACCTTCTCCGTTGGAAGAAGATAATCTCGAGGAGGTTGCTGGTGCGGTTCTGAAAACGGATCCGGATCTGGAGGCTTTGCTCGATCGAGCCAACCGTCATGCGAAAGAGGGGAACTACAAGGTTGCGACGCCTCTCTGGCAAGCAGTGCTGGAACGAAGTGGTGATTCTCTCTTTAGCGAAGACGAAGTCACGTATTATTCGATCAGCGATCAGGTTGAACAATTGCTGTCGAAACTTCCGCCGGAAGCGCTGGCGGTCTATCGAGTGAAGGCTGATGCTGCGGCGCGCCAGATTCTCAACGAGGCAAATGACCCTAACGATGTCGCGGCGCTGATGCGTGTTTCCGGCAACTACTTTGTCAGCTCTCTGGGCGACGATGCTGCGTTTCGGTTGGGCTGCCTGTATCTTGACCGACACGATTTTTCAGGAGCATTGCGGGCGTTTGAAAAGGTCGTCACCCAGCATCCTGATCCATCTGTTTCGCTCGATGAAGTTTATGCGCGGATGGCGATCTGTCACGCCTTCATGGGCAACGAAGAACTCGCTCACAAATCCCTCGTAACGGGTCGCGGTTTTGGGGCAGACTCTGACGCAGTTGATGCAGTGAGACGATCGTTGGGAGGTCTGAATCCAACCGATGTTCGCGGCGAAACTTTGGACCAGTGGCTTTCGACTCACGGAGACTCAAAGCGAATGAGCGCGATGCCGGCCCTGCCGGAGTCAGCCTTTAACAGGGATCAGGTTGCAAAATGGCAATTCTATGTAAGCCCTCGCAATAGCCAGTTTCGAAGCACTTCCGATACGATTGGCAAGGTTTTGGTCGGATCCAAGAGTGATGAATCGTATGCTTCCGGGACTCGTAGTGCGACAGAACTAAAAGCGATCAAGGAATGGAGAGCCAATGGTTGGCGACCGTCGGGTCATTTAATGTTTGATAACACGCAGATCATCTATAAGGCTCCCGCGGACGTTGTCTCCTTTGATCGGAAAAAAATTGTCAATTCAATTGCCAGTCATACTGGTAAAGAGAAAGTCGACGTGAAAGATTTCGCGAATTGGCGAAGCTTGTGGCGCAACATGTACGAAGTTGACATCGCCACGATGCAAATTGACCAGCGAGCGTTGAATGTGGGTGGCTTCGGTCGTAGAAACGTCACCAAGTCACAGTCTGGCGGCAAACTTGGTATCTTTCCAAAGACAATGCATTTTGGCGATCCGATCCACCAACAAATGGCGATTCATGACGATGTGCTCTACACGATCGAGGGCAAATCCTACGGCAAAAGTTACAGGGGATCCATTACGAGAGCCAATCGTAGCCTGTACAACGCAGTCATGCGTCGTACTCGCGAGAATTTCCTGACGGCTTACGAAAAAGATTCCGGACGGATGCTTTGGCGATTGCCCCGAGTGAACGTGCTTGGTTCTCCCACCTATGATCCGTCCAAAAAATCGACGGACGTCGATGATCAAAAGTGGCTTACCAGCGGTGGCATGATGGCGGCGCCGGTCAAGTTTGCCAATCTGTTGATCGTGCCTGTCAATCAGAACGGTGCGATTCATCTTTACGGGATCGATCCGGCCAAAGAAGGCGAAACCGTTTGGTCAGCTTTTCTGTGTGATGACCCGGAGACAGGTTCGGTTCCATCAGCGCCGATCAACCTGACGATCGATGGTAGTGACCTTTTCGCAACCTGTGGCACGGGTGTGCTGTTTGTTGTTGATCCAACAACGGGCAAAATCAGGTTCGCCAAACGATACGCGCGCAGTGGCGAGCCTGACGGAAATCCCCGGCGAGGTCGTTGGGCAACAACCTATACAGCCTTTGATGGGTGGAGTAGTGATGTTATTTTGCCCAACGGTCGGGAGTTAATTTGTTTGTGCAGTGACACCAACTCCATTGTCGCCATCGATCGCAATGATGGAACGTTGATCTGGAAAACGGGACTGCGGCCGTATAGTGCAAAAGTTGATTACATTATCGGAGCCTGGGGCGACTATCTGTATCTCGGTGGTAAGCGAACCATCATCGCAATTGACCTTAAAGCGGAGGGATACATTGCCTGGGGCGGAGAGCCAATGTTTGAAGACGCGGTGACCACCGGACGCGGCATGGTGACTCCACAGGGAGTTTTTGTGCCCGTTGGAAATGCGATCTGGCGATTCTCGCTGGCTGGTGAAGACGGACAGGCAGAAGTTCTCAATCAGGTGGAAGCTTTTTTGGGGACCAATTCTCCTGTTGGAAATTTGTATAGCGATGGCGAGCGGATCTGGGTGCATGGTGCTACCCGGCTGTATGCGTTGTCGCCGAAAGAGGAATAGAGTTGAATCTCATCGCTGAAAACTCAATGTTGAATTGGTTCGTTGGAGAACGTCCCGACCGAACCGGTACGCCTGCGATTCAATGGGCCAATCTGCCGGAGTCCTGGGGCGTGTTCGTTTTGATTGCGATCGTTGGGCTGCTCTGTTACGGAGTGTTCTGGCTCTATCGTCGTGAAATCAAAACCTGTCCGATGCCCGTCAAACTGTTGATGGCTGGTATTCGCCTGTTTGTACTTTTGCTGTTGGTTGTGCTGTTTCTGAAACCGTCTCTGTATTTTCAGAAAGTGGATGAAGTTCGTCCTCCGATCGAGTTCCTCCGTGACGCTTCGTTGTCGTTGGCCAGAGGCGATCTGTATCGCAACAATGAACAGGTCAAGCTGCTTTCGAGTCTGACGGGTCTCGACGCTGATGGCATCGACGCCGGCTCGGTCTCACGAAGTGACTTGCTCAATCAGGCATTCGAAAAACATCCTGAGCTCCTGGAGCAGATGCGTTTGAAGGGCCCGGTTCACGTCGTTGATTTTGCGGACGGTTCGACGCCCTACGAGTTGATCCCTTCTTTGAAACAGGAAGAACTTGACAGGAAAAGTGAATCCAAAGACGAGGATGCCGACGCGTCTCCGGTGGCTGGGGGATCGGAAACTCAAAGCACGCTCGATGCCAAAATGCCGGAGCTTGTGGCCTCGGGTGCTGCGACAGATATTTGGCAGGCACTCAAAAATGTGCTCGATGGGACAACGACTCCATCGTCGATCATTCTTGTTAGCGAAGGTCAACATAACGGCGGAAGCGATCCCCTGGAAATGGCGGACAAGGCTGCGGCACTTGATATTCCGATCTACACCGTCGGTGTGGGCGATCCCAATCCACCCAAAAACGTTGCCGTCAAGGAAGTCTATGTTCGCGACAAAGCTTATCCTGATGAGCCGTTTGAAATTGAAGCCGTGGTGCAGACGAGCCGCAAGAACGAAACCAATTTGCCGGGCCGACTGAAAGTTTCCCTGCTCGAACAGTTTCGTGATTCGACGGGCAGTCTCTCTCAGCCAACGGAAGTCAAAACTCAGGATGCCGATGTTCCCGAATCGGGAGGTCGCATTCGTTTGAACTTTGAGCACTCGACGAATCGACCGGGCAAGTACGTGTACACCGTTCGCTGTGAAACGCTGTCGGACGAAACAGATACCGATGACAACGAGTTGGTTTCGTCGCAGTTGGAAGTGGTTGATGAAAAAGTAAAGGTGCTTTTGGTTTCCGGTCTGCCCAACTGGGATTATCAGCAGGTTTATAAACTGCTCCAGCGGGATCAGACGATTGAGTTGAGTTGCTGGTTGCAGTCAATGGACGAGTCGCGGCCGCAGGAGGGCAACACGCCAATCACGCGATTGCCGCAAACGATCGAAGAGTTGGGGCAGTACAACGTTGTGTTGTTGCTGGATCCTGATCCGGCTGAATTTGACGACCGTTGGGTCAAGTTGTTGCGGGACTTCTGCGAATACAAAGCCGGTGGCGTGATGTTCATGGCGGGGCCACAGTTTTCCAGTGAGTTTCTCACCAAGCCAAGTCTGAAGTCTTTTCGTGAGATCGTGCCAGTTCGCTTTGGAGACCTTGAAGAGATTGAAGTCAACGAAGCGCTTGCTTCAGCGACCGATGATCGGGCTGGCAAAATGTTGCTGGTGCCTTTCAATATGGATCATCCCGTGATGAGCTTCCGCAGTGAGCCGGAAGAAAACCTCAAGATCTGGAATCTGATGCCGGGCATTTACTGGAGCTTCCCTGCCTTACGAGCCAAACCGACGGCGCGGGTTTTGATGGAACGTGGCGATCAGGTGAGCGCCGAAGGAAATCAGCCGCTGCTCGTTTCGGGTCGATTTGGTGCGGGCTCGGTTTTGTATCTCGGATTCCAGGGGACATGGCGTTGGCGACCGATCGGATTGCAGGCTCAGTACTTTGACCGGTTCTGGATTCAGGTCGTTCGTTTTCTTGTGGAGACACGGTCGCTGCAGGGATCGCGACGTGGTTTCATCGATCGCGAGAAAACAGAATACGAACTCGGGGAACGTGTTACGCTGGTGGCGAGGTTGCTGGACGAACAGTTCAAGCCTTCCAAAGAGCCGACCTTTGATGCCACAATCAAATCGAATGATGGTCGTGAGCAAACCATCAAGCTGAAGTTGTTGCCGAATCAGGAAGGTCGCTATGAAGGTGCTTTCCCGGCAACGCGAATCGGCGCTTATGAGGCAACGGTCAAGCTCGGTGACGGTTCCGAGAAACTGATTGATCCGGTGTCGTTCCGTGTCGTTTCGCCAAGTGCCGAATCGGGCTCCTATTGGCTCAATGAAAAATTGCTGCGGGATATCTCGGAGCGATCTGGTGGACAGTATTTTCGACTCGATTCGATCAAGAAGTTGCCAGAAGTTTTACCGAATACGGTTGAACGCTTTACGTTTAACAGTCCTCCGGAACCGCTTTGGGATGCGAGTCCAAAGTTGCGCTGGATGGTCTTTTTGCTGCCTGTCGTTTTGTTGACGATCGAATGGGCGGCACGAAAATGGTACAAGTTGTTGTAAATGAACGCTAAAACGAACAAAGCAATTCCAAAATCCATTCTCCAGCGACTGTCCGGGTTACGGTCGCAGTTGACGCAGTGGATTGTTGTGCGCGGACTGTCCCGCTGGGTGTTGATTATCCTTGGTGTGCTGCTGGCGGACATTCTGATTGATCGTGTCTTCAAGATGGATTTCAGTCAGCGTCTGATCATGCTGGGCGTGATGATTGTTACCGCGGCGGTGTTTTTCTTCTGGCGTTTGGTCAAGCCGCTGGCGACCAGACCGACCAACGATGCGTTGCTCTATGAAGTCGAACGCGGCAACAAGTCACTGAATGAAAGTTTGATCAGTAGTGTTGAGCTTTCACGTGTTGAGGATTTTGAATCGGTTGGCGTGTCCCAACAACTCGCAGCGGTAACGATCGAAAAAGGAATCGAGAACGCGAAGGGAATCGACTTTGGCAGCATCGTCGATCGGGTCGGCCATCGAAAGAATCTGGGCATCCTGGCTGCAGGAATCATTGGATTTGTGCTGTTGGGCGTGGGCGTCGCATCGACGGACTTCCTGGGAACCTGGTTCAACCGCAACATTTTACTGGGCAGCCAGCAATGGCCGCAGGGAACCTATCTTGAGATCGACGGCGCAGTAGACGGCAAAGTTACCTTGCCACGTGGCATCAATCATCGTCAGTTGGTCAATATCACCGAAGCTTCAACGGTTACCGATGTCAGTGTGAATCTGGAAATCGAAAACCCGGGCGGCGGTCGCACGATTTATTCGATGAAGCCAACCGGAAAGCTCGATGGTTTGCAGCACGCTTTTGTGTTCAACAATATTTCGTCGACGTTCCGCTTCAGAGCCTCTGGCGGTGACGATGTGACGGAATGGGTGTCGGTCGAACTGGTCGAACCGCCTGCGATCATTGAACTTGATTTGAAAGTTCATCTTCCGCAGTACACTCAGGCCGATCCAGTTTCGCTTAAAGGCGATGGCCCGCATCCGGTACTGGCTGGTAGCTGGATGGAAGTCAATGCAAAGACCAACAAGCCCATTCAGAATGCAGTTCTTAAAAGCGGTGAGACTTCTTTTGCGATGGAGTTGTCCGAGGATGGCCAGTCGTTTGTCGCTTCCCCCGGGAAAGATGCCGCGCTTGTAAGTGGCCCCTATGAGTTTGAGTTGCTCGACGAAGGCGGGTTGGGCAACGCCCGTAAATCAAAGTTCACGTTGTCGCTCAAAGAGGATGCACCGCCACGAGTGAGTGCTGAGTTGTTGGGGATCAGTGGATTGGTTTCTTCGCGAGCCATGTTGCCGACTTCCTACAAGGCAGCCGATGAGTATGGCATGGTGGATGTCAGCTTTGCCGCCAACTGGAAAACAGAAGAGCCGCAGCCCGATACGGCGCAGTCAACCAATGCGATGATTGGCACCCTCGATCAACAGGAAGTGAAGCCCTGGCGATCGTCAGAGAATGTGGCTGTGTTTGATCTGATGCCAATGAAGCTTCCACCGGGAACCAGTTTCCGACTGGCCGTGGTGGCTCATGACAATCGTCCGGAAACACCTGGCGAAGGCAGGTCACAGGAGTTCCTGTTGCGCATCGTGACCGATGAAGAACTTCGCGCGGATTTGCTGCGCCGTGAAGACGAGCAGCGAAAAGCGTTTGAACAGGCATACGAGATTCAGCTGTCCCTGGCGACGGAGTTGGAGTCGCTGTCGATCAGCGAACCCCAGGACGGTCAGGATGAAGGGAACTTTCACAAGCAACGTGAAATGCAACTGCTTGGCCTGGTGCGTGACCAGAAAGGAATCGGGACAGCGATCGATCGGGTTGCCACCCGGTTTGAAGAGTTTCTGGTTGAGATCGATAACAATCGACTCGAAGAGGCTGAAAAAGAGGCGGCACTTGGTCGCTTGGGCATCCAGGAGCGATACAGCGACAAAATCATTCAGCCGATTCGGGAGTTGGACAGAGAATTGGTGACGCTAGCGACTCAATATCTTGATAGCTGTCGTCGCGTCGAAAAAGACACTGCCGAGTTGGATAAGGCGGTTGCGAAAACCGTTGAGACTCAGCAGTTAATTCTTGAACAAATGAAGAGCATTCTGATAGCGATGAAAGATTCTCGCACATTCCAGGAAATCCTTAACAGGATGCTGGATGTGATGAAGATGCAAGAACGCATTAGGGAGCTCAACAAGGAAAATCTGAAACAAAAAGATATTTTTGAGGATTCCGATCCGGATGATATCTTTGACGATAAGTGAAAAAGTGGTGTAGGATTCAGTCTGGGGTGGCAGTCCCTGATTCTCTGCCACCTGAAAAAAGTACTCATTGGAGTTTGCCATGAACCGATTTGCAAAACTGGCCATCTTGTTCGTCATCGCAATGTCGACGACCTGTGGCAATCTGAATGCCCAGAACAAGGACGACAAAAAAACGAAGGTCGTCATTCTTCAGCAACAGGTCGAACGGAGAATGGTCGAACTGGAAGCGATGTTCACCGCCACGGCGGAGAGGATTCGCGAAGAGAACCCCAAACAGGCGGAACGTCTGATCAGGACGTATCAAAAATCGAAGGAGCAGTCGCTCTCCAAAAAGATGGCCAACGCCACCGATCTGCTTGCCGAAGGAAGCTACGAAGAAGCAGATGAAGAGCTGCGCGAAGCGATTGAAGTCATGGCGGAGCTGATCCGATTGTTGCTTGACGACAAGGGTAAAACGGTTTCCAAAAAGGAAGAAATCGAAACGCTTGAAAAGATCAAGAAGGAAATTAAAAAGCGGCTCGAAGAGCAGAAGAAACAGACTGCTGAAAACAAAAAAATCGGTAACAAGAAACAGGCGATCGCAAATCTCGAAGCGCAGATCAAACAGCTCGAAGGGCTGATTAAAAGGCAGGAAAAAAACATATCTGATACCCAATCGAATTTGAACTCGGGACTGCGCAAACTGGACAAGGTCGCAGATGAGCAGTTCAAGATCCGTAAGGAAACCGAGGAGCTCGCCAAAGCGATTCGTGATCAGAATCTGAAGAAAGAAGACTCCGCCGTGAAGGCAGGAGGCGACTCCAAAAAAGGTGACGGAAAATCAGGAGACGGTAAAGCGGGTAAAGCTGGTGAGAAGAAGGACGCGCCCAAGCCGGGAAGCAAAGAAGACGAGAAGTTGAAAGAGCTTCAGAAAAAGAAAGATGATCTTGAGAACAAGCTCAACGAAGGCAAAAAAGAGAACGGGAAAAAGGGTGACAAACCGGACGGTAAGCCCGGTGAGAAAAAAGATTCGAAGTCGGGCGAAGGGAAATCTGGAAAACCCGGCGAAGGGAAATCTGGCGAAGGAAAGTCAGGCCAGAGCAAGAGTGGTGAAAGTAAAAGCGGAGAGAGCAAGTCCGGGCAGAAGCAACAGCCCAAGCCTCAGCAGCCAGGTTCCAAATCACTCGACAAGGCAGCTGAAAAACAACGCATGGCCGAAGAGAAGCTTTCCAGCGGCAAGCCAAAAGATGCTGCCCGACAACAGGAAGTTGCCAAGACAGAACTGGAGAAAGCGCTTCGAGAACTGAAGAAAGAAAAACGTCGCCTCGAATCGTTGCCTCCCGAAGCGCTCAAACAGCTCGCCGACAAGCAGCGTCGAACGCGTGACAAGACGATGGACATCCTCGAGCAGATGAAGAAGGCTCCCAAGTCCAAGGATGAAAACAAGGATGGGCAGAAAGGCTCCAAGCCAAATCAGGCTGGGCAGAAGCCGGCAGAACAGGCTGGTGGTGCGATGAAAAAAGCGGCTGAAAACCTGGAAAACAATGACTCCAAAAAAGCGGAGCAGGAACAGGAGAAGGCTGAAGAGAAACTCGAAGAGGCAATCGAAGAACTTGAGGAACGTCTGAAGCAACTTCGTGAAGAGACTCGTGAAGAAAAACTCGCGCGACTCGAATCGCGCTTCACGGAAATGCTCAAGCGTCAGCAGGTGGCTTCAATCATGACGATTGAACTCGATGATAAACGTACGAACCTCGGACAGATTCGCCGTCGTGATCAGCTGTTGATTTTGCGACTGGCAACTGAAGAACTTCAGATCCATGAGCTTGGACAACAGGCTTACGATTTGTTGGTTGAAGACGGAACCAGCGTCGTGTTTCCTGAAGTCGTTGAAGATATTAAAAGTGATCTCGTTGAAGCGGGGGAGTTGCTGCAAAATGAAAAAACGGCTCAGTACACTCAACTGGTTCAGAAAGAAGTTGAGACCACGATCCAGGACCTGATCGATGCCCTGAAAGAGGAGCAAAAGAAGGGCGGCGGCGGTGGCGGCGGTGGCGGTGGTGGCAAGCAGCCGCTCCTGAAAAAGTCCGCTGAACTGAAAATGTTGCGTATGCGGCAGCGTCGAGTTAACCGTAGAACCATGAAAATCGAGGAAATGCGAGATAATCCCGATCTTGCCGCGATTTTGACCAAGGAATCTGACGATGCCGCTGAAATACAACGTAAAATTATCGAGATGACTGAGCGAATTATGGAAGATGCCCAACAGTAGGGGCTGACAGCAGAACTTTCGCGTGGAATTTTGGTTTACTAATTGCTATCATATTGGTGTAAGAATCTCCCCAACTATAAGGTGGACAATGAACGTTAATAGCTCGAAGTTTTTGGTTGCTGCTTTGCTGACCATGTTTATTGGTATGCCTGCCATTGCAGGTGACACCGATGTAGTTGATTCGTTTCGTGACCACATCAAAGCGCTTGACGTTAAAGCGGATCAAAAGTCGTCCGCTGAAAAACGCATCAATGCATTCGCCGACGATGCTCCTGGTGATGCGATCACCGAAGGGCTGATTGCGATCTATCCTGAGTACGGCACTGCGATTGATTCATCTGAAGATGACAACGTGGACAAAGCTCTCAAGTTGCTTACGCCGCTGACAAAGTCGGATGACAAGTTCCTTGCTGCGGATGCTTCGTTCTTCATGGCTCGTAGCTTGATGAACAGCGAACAGTTTGAGTCAGCTTTGCCATTGCTGGAGTCACTCAAGAAAGACTTCGCAGATCACACTCTGCACACTGGCACCAGTGACTATTTCACAGGCGTTGCTCGTGCAGGTCTGTTGGAGAACAAGAAAGCGATCGACTCATTCGTTTCGTTCCTCGAGTCCAGCCCCAATGCTCCTGAGCGTATGCGAGTCAGTGCCTGGCGTCAGGTTCAGCGACTTCAGAAAATCCAGGATGGAAAGCTTGATGACATTCATCAGCGAATGGACTACTCACGTCGTCGCCTTGATCTCGAAAAGACAGATGATCCAACACAGGGCGAACAGAAAAAGATCGTCACCATGTTGACGAAGCTGATCAAGGAAGCTGAAAAGAAAGAATGTTCTGGCAGCTGCAAGAATTGCAACAAGCCTGGTGAGAGTAAACCTTCGGCTGGCAAGAAGTCGCAGGCTGGTAAAAACAGTCAACAGAAGAAAAGCCAGAGCGGCAAGAATGCAAAGGCTGCTGACGGCAAAGCGATCGTCAAGACTTACGAAGACACGCCAGCGAGTCCATGGAGTCGCTTGCGAGATCGTAGTCGCGATCCTGCCAACAATGCCATCAAGGACAAGCTTCCTGCCAAGTACCGCGACATCGTCGAGAAGTACATGGAGAAGGCCAACGGCGACGATACTGAGAATTAATTAAGTCTCGGTTTCTTCAAACATTCCAAAAGCGATGTCAGTAATGACATCGCTTTTTTTGTGGCTGCGGCGTCTCGCCGTAGTTCTTCAATCAATACTGCGGCGAGACGCCGCAGCCACATAAGTCGCGAAGTGAACCTTTCTCGCTCAATCGCAACTGTTATAGGATATGCATTTACCATTCCCCGCCCGCCTGCATGCTGCTCACTATCTCGACCAACCATCCCAGCGCCAGTGATCTGGGCTATCTGCTGCACAAACATCCCGATCGAGTGCAAACTTTCGATCTGAGCTTCGGCAAATGTCACGTCTTCTATCCCGAATCATCGGATTCGAAATGCACGATGGCAATGTTGCTCGACATCGACCCGATTGCCATGGCGCGCAACAAGGGAAATCGCAATCAAAACTTTGCGCTCGCCGGATACGTCAACGACCGACCGTACGTTGCATCTTCTTTCATGAGCACAGCGATTTCGAAAG
>CAYUNP010000141.1:5369-14410 GCA_964446085.1 uncultured Pirellulaceae bacterium | reverse complement strand
CTTGTGTTCGGCGGCTTTGGGAAAGACGTGCGTTTCGGCGGAACGATGAGCAAGATTATGACGCACCATGACGGGACTCCAACCGAGTTCAATCTGGTCGTGAGCCAGTTGCCATTGATGCGTCGAGAGTCCGAACTGCCGAATCTTTCCAGATGTTTTCAATGATTCAAGTAACGACAATGTCTCTTCGCTGAATCGGAGCGTCGATCGAGACCAAAACAGCAGAAAAACATCCAGACAATCCAGCTTCAGAATTCGAAGCGCGTTGTCGATGTCTTTGGCGATCTTCTTTGGTTCGGCTTCGAAGGTTCCGCAAATCATCCGTAATCTGGCTCGATCAGACGGACTCAACCGAAGCATGAACCGGTTGAACGTTCCATAGTTGTGTTCCCAGAAAAAGTTGTCGATACCTCGTTCAAACGCGACTGCGAACTGTTCTGTCGGCAACAGGTAATGACCCGAAACGGCAATACGTTTGGCGTCCGGTTGTCGATCCGCCAATTTGATCTCTGGCATAGCGACCGTAGGTACAGCAACCGCTGGGGCGGGTAAGATCTGCTCGACCAGAATGCGTTTTTCATTCAGATACTTCCGCAAGACCAACCAACAGGTTTCGTTAGCCGGGTCTTCGCACAGTCGATTCACTGGGTGAGTTTTGGACCAGGATTCAATCAACGGTTCAACCGGCTTCCAATCCGGCCGTCGATCGGAGTCGAGACGATTCGTAAGATGTTCGACCGCCTGCCAACCGGGATGCCTTGGATCGACTGCCAGACTTGCAGCCTTGTGACAAAGCTCCGATGTTCCGAATTCAAATAACTGCTGAACCGCCCAGTTGCTTACGTGCGTTCCGGAATGGTGCACCAAAAACGGCAACTGCTCAAGCCACTCTTCACGCGGCTGTTTTTTAAGCTCCGCAAGTAGCACCGCTGGGTCATCATCCCAGTTGAACTGGTTTTGTTTTTCGATTGGAGGTGGAAGTTCGCCTGATTTTTGTCGCCAACGTAAAAATTCGGTGAACCCAATTTCTCGGTCACTCGCATTCCAGTCCGATGCTTCTTCGACACGGTCCGTTTTTTCAATCCACTCGATCAACGCCATTCGCACACGCCAATGTGGATCACTTGCTGCAATACGAACCGAAGCCAACGGAAAATCTGGAGGAAGTGCAGCCAGTGCTTTTCTTCGCACGACATAGGATTGATCAAGTTCAACTCTTCGTTGCAGCAAACTGCTCGACACCCTGGAAGAAATCGCCGCTTGCCGCACCAGTGACGAACGAGAAGTCTCAAGCAAATATTCACAGGTCTCAAGGCAAACTGGATCATCCGCAGCGGAGAGGACTTTGGTGGCTTCGGCCCGGCGACGAGCACGTATTGACTCGTCCAATACCAGAGAAATCGCTGTGTCAATTTTGACTTCCGGCCATTGTTCGAGCGCATCAAACGATTTGCGGCCCTGAATGACTTCCTGAGCAATCGATAAAGGATGGGATGAGGACAGTCGTTTCATTGAACTCGCGGCATATACTGGTAAATTGATTGAATGGACGTTCCAGCAAAAGAAAGAGCCATTCTGGATAAAATGCCGCCGTGGCTGAAGCTTGCGGTGCCGCCCAATGCCGTGCGGGATGAAACGCTTATCGCCGAAGCGCTGTCGCTTGTCAACCAACCGGCTCAACTACAGAAGTGCCTTTACTCGGCCTCTTCTACCAATGCGTATCCATACCTGATTAATTTGGTGAACGCTCGCGTTTGGCCGCAATGGACAAAGTGGATCAAGGATTCTCCTAACGATTTGATCGACCACGCGAGAGATCACTTTCCTCGCCGTGCCAAGCTACGGGTGCTGAGGCGGCTGGCCAAACATCCGCGAGTTTCTGTGCGCAGTCGGGTCAGGTCGCAAGCGTATTTTTTGCAATGTGGTGAAGTTTCACTGCCTCAAAAAGCACAAGGCGACTGGAATTCCGATGGCTGGTTCGCTGGAATTCAGGAACCCGGCGAAGCATTTCGCGTTCAAGAAAAACGGAAGGAGTCGTTGCCACAAATTTCAACGATTGGTGATCTTCGTGAACTGCTTGGGATCAAATCCTCAAAGCAATTGGGCTGGCTGTTGTTGGCGACCGCTGGTGAGAAGATGCCCTATCAGAAGTTTGAGATTCCGAAACGGAACGGGCAGCCAAGAGAAATCTGTGCGCCCAACTGGCAACTGCGCGGAGTCCAACGCCGGATCCTGCATTCCATCCTGGAACATGTACCCGTCCATGAATGTGCTCATGGTTTTGTCCCGGGACGATCCATTGTTACCAATGCTGCTGCCCATGTTGGCAAGACGCTGATCCTCAAGTTTGACCTGCAGGAGTTCTTTCCAACAATCACCTACGCTCGCGTTACAGGTTTGTTTACCAGCCTCGGTTATTTCAGCAACAAGTCTTTCTATTCGAAAGAGGATGATTCGCACCGGGTCGCAGCGACATTGGCTCGGCTTTGTGTTTATGCCGCAAAGATTCCATATTTTATGACTCCCTACTGTCCCCAGGGAGCACCAACGTCACCTGCGATTTCAAATTTAATTTGTCGTCGACTGGACGCACGTTGCAAGGGACTGGCGGATAAATTTGGAGGCACCTACACGCGATACGCCGATGATCTTACGTTCTCTTTTGCAGACGAGGATTTGAAAGTCGGACGATTTCGATGGTGGGTCGATCAGATTTGTCATCAGGAGGGGTTTTACATAAACCACAAGAAATTTCGAATGATGCGGAAGGCTCGTCGGCAGTCCGTGACAGGAATCGTTGTCAATGACTGCCTGAGAGTGCCCCGCGATAAACGAAGAAAGTTCAGGGCGATCATTCACGATGCTCAGAAAAATGGATTGCAGTCCGCCGCACGAGGTCGCCCCGGCTTTGCGAACTGGATGTTGGGTTTCGCTGCCTACCTCAATATGGTCCACCCACATGAAGAAGGTAAATCGCTGGAACTGGTTCGGGAACTGTTGAGTCAGGAAGGGCAGTAGATTTGAGCCACGAAATTCTTCAGCAAAAAGCAGCTCATGCGAACGAGTACTGGGTTTGTCCGAAAACAGGAATCGAAATGGCGGTTATCCCGGCCGGACCATTCTATTTCGGGACAGGTGGTGGAATTCGATTGGAGTCCTGTGAATTTTCACTTGCGCGGTATCCAGTCACCAATGCTCAGTGGCTGGATTTCGTTCGCGACAGCCAGTACTCGCCTCAGGCTGACCATCCGCGACCAGAAAGCTATTTAAAACACTGGTCCAATGACACATCGCCACCGAAATCGGATTTGCAACATCCGGTTACATGGATTTCGTTTGTCGACGCACTGCATTACGTGAAATGGGCAGGGCTGGCCATTCCGTCAGAATGGTGCTGGGAAAAGGCAGCTCGAGGAACCGAAGGACAATCTCGGCCTTGGGGGAGCGAATGGTATCTTCCCACGATTAAGGAATATGTTCACGTAGCTCAGGAGAAAACGGCGAGCGTGGATGCCTATCCGAAAACGAGAACTGCCTTCGGATGCGAGCAAATGATTGGCAACGTTTCCGAGTTTTGTCTTTCGGTCGAAGGGCTCGACGAGGCTAAGTTTTCTGGTCTCGGCCTTTCAACACCGTCTCCGGATCAAGTTTCTGCCGAGAGTCTTATCGCGTTACGCGGCAGTTGCTATTTGCGTATTGATTCGTCTTTGATGAACTGCAGTCACCGCAGGCGTTTGTCGGCTGGTCGTCGTAACAGTTGGACCGGACTGCGAGTTGCGTGGACTGTTTCTGAATAAAATTCCTGGCACTGTCTGGCAACGCTCGAAATACAAGCACGACGTGCAAGTTTTGATGTTGCGCTTTATAGAGCCGGTTGCAAAACCAAAGTAGCACGACTCCGAGTCGTTTGCCCAGCAAAGTCGACTCGGAGAGTCGAAGTACTTTCACAAACCGGGTTTTGAAACTTTAGTGGCAGGTAAGGAATCTCGTGACAACGTTAGTCGTGAAGGGACGACAGATGCGCTAACGCTTGCCACATGTCGCCACTCCCCGGCTATCGCTAAGTCCTGCGCCGTTTTTCATTGGACTAAAGTCTGATGCGATCGCATGCCGTCGCTCCGCGACTATTGAAAAATCGCAATATCAAAACTTGCGTTTCGTGCTTGTATTACGCTTCGCGTTTCACTGGACTGACAATCAGCAAGGTGTTTGGCTTCATCATCGCTTCAAAGTAATCAGTAATGTAGTCGGCGTGGCTGATCAGAATAACGGGCGTCGAATTCCGTAACGCATTTTTGATTTCGTCAGCAGTCTGAGCGACTCCTGCCGGAGTAAAACATTCCAGGTCATCGATCTTGCGATGTGAGACCATCTCTTTGGGTACAAACTTTCGCGGAGGCTCGTCAATCCGCGCGAGCCTCGTGCGCGTTTCCAGTCGGGCTCTTCGAACGATCGTATCGCCGACTTGCTCCGTGTAAGGGACACTGACCGTGTAGGATTTTGTCTCCCATTGGTCTTCTTCACCCGGTTTTGGACGGACGCGTTGAATCGGAACGGTACGAGTACGATGCTCTGCGCGATATTTTGTTTCCGCGACTCCATCGGTCATGGTCGTATACGGAACATGCACGGAGTAGGTCTGAATCACATTTTCAGTGCACATTTCGCCGTCGGTGATTGTGGGAAGCGCTTCCTTCGTGGGAATTGACTCACGGATTTCAACATTGCCTTCGTTGTCAATTTGAGCAACGCCGAACCGATACCGCGGAATTGCGTCCGACATCAACGTGTCATATAACGCTTCGCCCGGAATGGTTTGCATCGGAGGAGTCAATTTGGAATCGTCATCGCGATTTGGACGCATCGCTTATCTCCTGATTAGATCGTTGTTTGATCACATGAACGCTATTGCAAAGTGTATCCATCAGGCTACTGAAAGGGAAATCCTGGCTAAGCATAAGTTCATTTTCGAACGCGAATCGAAGGCAAGAAGCCATCAAGCGTTAAACAGGGACAATACCTGTTCACCGGTTTGTTACAATCAAACTGCGAGGGAACGTGCGCGTTCAAATTTCTGCAGAGAAACTGGCAGTCGATCCGTACTGGATTCAATTTCATTTGATCAACTCCCATTCACGGGTCGCATAACACATGCAAGAAGTCAAAACGAAAAAGCGCCGACTGCGTTTTACGCTTCGCACATTGCTGATCCTGTCGATCGTAGCTTCAGTCGGACTGGCCTGGTTATCAACAAAAATGCGTCAGGCCAAAATCGAACATGAGGTTGTTGAGCGACATTGCGCCAAAGGCTATACGTTTTGCAACGTCTATTTTGCCTATCAATCCGGGATGGCTAACGACAAAACCGGAACTCCACCAGCGCCTGCGTTCCTGAGATCAATGTCCGCTGACAACCTGTTCTCTCCGATTAATTCAATCATCACTGGTAGCAAGGAAGCCGTCGAGATTTTTGATGAACCGATTGATCTGGGGCAGCTTGAATTCATCTCCATTCGTTACGCAGGGGAACTCGACAGGCTCGAGTTTTTAAGTCGATGTCCTAAACTCAAAACCCTGCAGGTTTTTGATTCCAGGCTGAAGTCAATCGACGAGCTAAGTGCTGTACAGAAGCTCGACCATCTGACACTCAACGGTACGGAGGTCACTTCGATTGAGCCAATTTCCCAACTGAAAGAACTGAAGACCGTCAGTTTGAAGTTTCGCACCACGCGACTGGATTCAATTGAACCTCTTCTCGGTTTGCCAAAACTAAAAGTGCTACATTTTGACTACAACGGTAACGAGGCAGACATGGAAGTGCTTTGTCAGTTGAAAAAACTCGAAACCCTCAAACTGAGTCCATATATCTTTTCGCCTGAAGAAACTGAACATCTCGAGACAGCGTTGCCAAATGTGAAAATAACATACTACAGTTTTTAGGACGAAGAAACATGCTCAAACAATCAGACTTTCATTGGGACACATATTGGTGGGTCGCAAAAATTGACTTGCCGTTTCTTGCGCAGACGGTTTCGGTCGAAATTTATTCGCACTGCGAGTACAAGCAAACGGAGCCTGATGAAAGCCGCCGGCCAGATGAGCGGCAAATCGAAATAGCAAATTCGCTGCTACTTCTTCCAGCAAGTTTGCGAGATGAAATGCACGATGTCGCAGAACTGGCCCGAGCTGAAGTTGACGAATCCGTCTGTCTTGCTGACTACGACCTGGGCCACATCAATCGGGACAACATTGGCAAGCATTACCAAATCAATTCAGCCATCATTCCCGGTGATTGCCAGCCTGAAGACATGCATGTCTTTTTCGATGCCGAATGTCAGTGGGAAGAAGAGCACGGATTGCGTTTGTCGATGGTTAATGGAAAGTTCGTCGGATTCTCATGCCAAAGCGGCGCGATTGGAGTCGAGCAAATTTGCCGCAACGCACCGCAAAACTGAAACCGTGTGGTGGGTGGCATTACCGATTCAGATCTAGCCGGGTAAAGACCACCTCATCGCCTGTGGAACTTTTAACACCCGTCGCTACGATGCTGGTCTGCCTGTATGGATTTTGGCGAATTGACGGATGCATTTTTTTTTCAAACCCAAAATGCATGCGGAGTTGTTTCGCACTGGTCCCGTTGGAACCTAGATTTTTGCACTGGGGCTTCGAAAAGTGGACCAAAGCTGGAGCACCCCTACCTGTTTTGCGTTAAATAATTGGCTTGATTGATGTCTTCTTCAGTTTCAAAAGAGAGTTCTACCTGGTGCTTCCTGGATCATTCAGATGATACAAATGAGACCAACGAAATTCCGATCCAGGTTCCGTTTCTAATCGGAAGGCGCTCAAATTCAGACCTCCCTCTCGATTGCACCAGTGTATCAGGCGCTCATGCTGAACTATTAATCGAAAACGATGAAATCTGGATCGAAGATCTGGACAGCACCAACGGTACTTTTGTCAATGGAGTCAGAATTGGCGAGACCAGGAAGCTTCAGAAAGGCGACGTCGTTCAATTCGGTTCGATGGTTTTTCAGGTAGCTCGAAACAAAGACAAAGCCAGTCCGGTCATATTTCGTGACGCCGTCCAGACGATTGAATCGGATATCCCTGAGTCTCCAGAAGGCCGGTTCCATCGCCTTCTGCGAGTTGGAGTCGTTCCTTTCTTTCAACCCGTGTTCAACATTGCCACGGATGAAATTGCTGGTTACGAAGTACTTGGACGCGGACGCATGCCTGGGCTTTGCACTCCAGAAGAGATGTTCGCCGCCGCCTTTAAAATGGAAAAGACGGTTGAGCTTAGTGAATCGTTGCGGAAGCACGGAATCGAAGTCGCTGATGCAAACTTTTCATCGGGCAAGCTGATCTTTGTAAACACTCACTCTTACGAATTGCTCTCTGACCGCCTCGGAGAGTCACTGGCAAGGATTCGCGCCGTCTATCCGGATCGAAATTTCATTTTGGAAATCCCGGCGACGATCCTGGAAGTTTCCGAGAAAATGTCCGTCATCGACGCGGCAACACGAGACCTGAATATTGACCTTTCGGTGTACGATCTCAACTGCGATATCGTTCAACTGGCGAAGCTTCAACAGTTGGCCCCGAAAGTTGTGAAAGTCTCTGTAGATCTGATTCGGGACATCGAAAAAGCGAACCACCGCGAACACAAGTTGATTTCCACGATCGTAAAAATGCTGCTTGAACTGGACATCCAACCGATGGCCGAAAAAGTGGAAACTGCGGGAGAGCATGAGACAATCAAACAGCTTGGTTTTCAGTTGGCCCAGGGCTATCACTATGGGGAGCCAAGTTCGATCGAAGACTGTCTGGAACCGGGGTCCACTGCTGCTTCAGATCGTCAACGATCGCATGCCAATCCGTCCCAGGGTGATTCGTCGGTCTCGAAACGGAATGGCTCGTTAATGAAAGTCAATTCCAACGTCACGTCTTCTGAAGAATCGGAGTCGGTAGTTCAAGAAGGAATCAATGGAGCGAAATGGGTTTTGGAGCAACCAAAGGAATACTTCACCATTCAGGTGATGGTCACCATTTCCAAGTCGGGTGCCGAGGAATATGTAGCCAAGCAGGAACAGCCTGAAAACTTCATGATCTACCCGAAAAAAGGAAAGCGTCGCGACCTGTTTGTAGTCGTTCATGGATCATACACCAGCCGTGATGCGGCCAGAGTCGTTTCCGAAGAACTCAAAGACTCAACCAGCTTTCCATTGATTCGCATGTTTGCCAACGTTCAGTCAGAAGTCCAAAGCAGGACTTATTGATTGCCGTCGAAAAACTACTCGGCTGAAGGTGCGTCCAGCAAGCTGTCGATGGCGGCCTTCAACTTCTTTTCCATGTTGTTCGCGATTCCGACCTTTACAAATTTGATCTCTCCGGCGGAATCAATAAGCACCGTCTGAGGTATGGCTTCCACATCGAACTTTTCAGAGATTTCTCCGTCGTCGCGGGCGACCTTCAACTCAAGCTCCCGCCTTTCAAGGAAGGCCTCAATTTTTTTTCTGGATTCGTTCTGATTGACGGTTATCAGCACAACTGCCGATTCCGGATAACTGTCGATCACTTTCTTGATACCCGGCATCGACTTGACACAGGGTCCGCACCAGGATGCCCAGAAGTCAAGAACGACAACTTTTCCTTTGAGTGACTCCAGCGTCAGCTTCTTCCCATCGAGCATCGGAAACGTCACTTTGGGCGATTGACCGATCAGCGGCGAATCAGTTCCAAAGATGGTTGAATCTTCCTGCCCGGGTGCACCTCCACCATCCAACTTGGGCTTGGGAGCCAATTTCGCGACCCAGTCAGACCATGGAACATCCGTGGCCCCGGCCGCAAACTTGCCCATTCGTATTTCGTAGATTTGCTCAAAGGGGATAGTGCACTTGCCCAGCAAACTTGATTGGCCAACCAGTTGCTCTTCTTCCCAACGGGTGAGTGTCAGCGTCACTCGCCGCCCTCCAAGCATCAGAACTTGAGCGATCTGTCGCGAGTCCGATGCGGTTAGCTCTTTCTTTTCTGGCTCGACAGGT
>CAYUNP010000141.1:0-5269 GCA_964446085.1 uncultured Pirellulaceae bacterium | reverse complement strand
CTGGCTCGACAGGTGGCTTTTTCTCCGCAGCGTTTTCCGCATCGTCCGCATCGTCACCGCTCTGTTCATCAGCGAGCGATTTAATCAGAGCCTCACTGTCGATCCAGACAATGGTGTTGAGAATCGAACGGGGATAACGATTGACGGAGTCATCTGCGCGGAACATCACATGCTCATCATTAATGGAAACGATGTTGCCACGAGCCAGATCATAGTTCGACGCGCAGAGAATATGACCAGGTGGGTTTCTGGCCTTCAGTCTCGGGATCGTAAGAACCAGCTCCTTGCGTTCGTTGTCAATGAACTCGCCTGAGAGAAAGCCGTCAGCCAACTCAAGCCTGGAGAGAGTGCATGAAACTTCCATTCCCCACTTATCCTCCATGGCAAAGCTAACACTACGCCCAAACCCTTCAGTCAGTTTTTTGCTGAAACATTTTTTACCGTCGGCATGGACGACCAACCGATTTTTCACAACGGAGACCTTGAAACGTACAGCCTTTTTCTTTTTTTGCCTGACGTTCTGCCCAAAATTCTGTCCTTCAGCTTCGTCAACGACGTAGTATTGTTGCCCATAGAGCATGATCAAAAACGATTGTGCATCAGCACCTCTCACTTCGCCGTCTTTGTTCAAAGCCTTCCCACACTCCACCTTCACGATCCCATACTTGTCGTTGGACCATTGGGCATCGAATTCAAATCCACCGCACCCCAACAAACCGGGATGGCCAATGACACCGGTCTTCTTCAACTGAATTTTGTTTTCTTTGAGCTTTGCTCTCCCTTTTTTAATCCATCCAGGATCAGAAAAATCCAGATCGGCAGTCCATTGTTGAGCACCAAACTCGACAGCCCGAATTTCGGAACCGGGAATAACCCGATTTTCGAAAAACGAATCAACAACGATTTCGTGTTCGTTTGCCGAAAGAAAGCTCACCGGCAACAGGTCGCGATTGTTCAAAAACAGAGTATCTGGCCACTGATTTGAATTGTCCGCGACTGTCCTGTCCTGCTTCAACAGGACTTTGGCGTTAATGTTATCATCGCCCAGAACAGCGGTGGAAAAGGGAACTGCCTGAGTTGCACCTTGCACGCGCCAAAACATGACGTTGTCATCCGTCGGTGCTCCACTTTCAAGTCGCCCGCCAATTTTCCCGACGTCTGAAACGAGGACATGATTGAACTTTTCGCCCCCAGCGGCCTTGCTGTCAGGGCTAAACTGAATTTGCTTCAGCCCTGCTGACTTGAACTCGACAGGTTGCGATGCTGCACTGGTTTCGATGGTCACCGACTCCTGGGAAACTGCAACGATGGCTCCGATCACTTTTTCACCATCATGAAATCGCAGTTTGTCTCCGACGCCCTGTTTGTACTCAGCTTCAGAGTTAATCTGGAAAGCACCGATGAATTCATCAGCTGCGATCTCTATCGCATCACCATCTTTGGTCGCCGTCCAGGCCGTGCCGTCAAAGGACTCCACTCCGGCGTTGATTGAATCGTCTGACTTAAGCTGTATGGAAGTAACCGACGGATCAAATCCGACAACCGCGCTTCGAATCCCGAGGGACTTAACACGGAAGTCTCCGTTTTTGTTCTGTAGCAAGATCCCCGGATCAGCCTTGTAACCAAATTTCTCAATTTTCGCCGTGGCCAGCTCTGCTCCCAGTTCATCGTGAATAGTGACAACATTGGTTTCCCGATTCCAGTGCACCAGAAGTTTTAGCGATCTGGAAACTTCGTCGACATCTGCGATGACAATTTCAAAGTCATCATCGTGGCTAAAGACAATCGATCCATCCCATGATTCCAGACGTGGAACGGATCCGAGACTGCGAGCGCCGCGTGGGATCTCAAGTGCCAGCACAAAATCAAGTTTATCTTCCCAGCCAACTTCAATATCGATCAGACAGGACTTGGGCAAATCGCTTTTGAGGAACAAATGAATGTCATCACGTGTTGCCTGGACCTCTCCACTATCATTGGGTTTCCAATACTGCTTTTCACCCCGTTTGGCTTCCCAAACATCGAGGTCAAGTTTTCCTGAAACGAGTGTCTGAGAGATTTCACGGTTGATGATGGACGCCAGGCGAGTTCGATCGATTTCGAATTTCCCTGCCCGGTCGGACTGGATCGTCAGAACATCTTCATCCAACGAAATAATGTCCGCGAGAAACACCTGCCCATCAAGCAACTGGATCGCAAAGCGTTCGTCGGACTTGATCGTTTCGGTGGACTTCGTGTTCGTTTCGAACGCGCGAAGCCACTCAACACCAAGTTCCAGCGGCTCGCGAAAAATCGCTGACTTGAATAACAGTTTGTTGTCCTTGAAGCCAACCGGAACCCCCGGCAATCGATCGCCACTCTTCCAGATCAGCTCACTTTTGGTCGCGGATTTTTTGTCGCCTGTCTTTGTGTCATCCCCCTGGGCAAGACCGGGATTGGCAATCAGCAGAAGGAAGTACAGCAGCAGAACCAGAGGCGATGCCAGCAATCGCAGCGCGGGAGGAGACTTGTGATTGAAGCACTGCATTGTTGAAGCCATAGCCTGCTGTTACCGTTCATAGATTGGCAGAAATCGATAGTTCAGCGCCAGCGCCAACAAGGACATACTGGTCGAATACGCTCTTCCATGTCCGCTATTTCCGATGTTGCCTTTGTCACTCTGCATATTTCGAAGCAGGCGAATGGTATTCCGGTTCCACTGTTGCCAGGCTTTGTAGTCGGCCTGAAACAACGCCTGCGCCTTGTAGTATCTTTCGTAGAAAGGCCAATTCGCCTGAGCGGATGTGTCGATTGAGTCCTTGAGGAACTTGGCCGTACCTGTGAAATCTTTCCAGTGCTTTCGTTTGCCAATCGCAAACACGAGGCACGCGATTGCAGAACGGGCTCCGGAACCGCCAAGGCCTCCCATTCCGCTATAACCAACGCCGCCAGTTTTCGCAGACGTCATCTGTTTCATGTATTTCAAAGCGCCGTCGATACTTGAGTCTGGAACATCGACGCCTGCGTTGCGAGCTGCCAGGAGCCCCATCAGGACAGCACCCACGACCGATGTGTCTGCCGAATTATCGTTTGGCGAATAGCGCCAGCCTTTGGATGCATTTTTCTTCTGCGATGTAACGGCAAGTTTGACGGCCAACTCGAGTGCTTCGCCGATCGTCGGTTTTCCGGTCTTGCCTTCCCACAGCATTTCGTCATCGACCATTCCGTAGGCTTCCGACAAAGCAAGCATCGCGAATCCGTGAACGTACATATTTCCAGGCACATAGCCTTTCCTGTCCTGCTTGCCGATGATGAACCTCAGCGCTGCACGAATATTGCGAGCGTACTTGCCGAAATTCGGATCCTCGCCCGTGGAAAGAAACGCCATCGTTGCCAGGGCCGCTATACCAGCCGTTTCGTCGCCGTGACCACCGCCACCCTTTCCCCAGCTGCCGTTGTCATTTTGAGATTTGGCAAGATAGTCAGCACCTTTGCGATAGATGTTGCGAACCTCCGGTGAAATGCCGGTGCCTTCACGGATTTCAAGCCCCTCTACCTGGGCGTTGGCAAAAGTACACGACAACAACACAAAAGAGCAAACCAGTAAAAGCCTGGCCGCGAAACTGAATCGGTTGGAAAATATTGCGGTTACCACGTGAAGGCGCTTTCAACAAGGTTTTCGAGGCCTTCAGCGATATCTGCAACCGAATCCAACATTCCTTCAAAGAACGCGGACACGGGGTCAGCGGCTACGGCCTGGCGCCTGACAACAACGTTGTCTCCGAATAAGTGGCCATAGCCTTCGGCTGGTTTGGTTGTGAAATGTAAGACAAGGTATTGTTCCTCAGACAACAGCTTTTTCATTTTTTTCTTGTCATGTTTCGCCCCGAGGTACAGCGTCAACATCGAATCGTAATTCCACGCCGTCTTGTAGTCTTTCTTGACGAATGCGGGGCGAACCAGTTTGTCAAATTCTTCCACCTGATCATCCGCAAGCGCTAATTCGATTCTCATCCTGGCTATGAAAGAATCCGCTCTGGCATTTCGCTTGGCGAGCTTCAAGCCTTCCATGTGTTTGTCAAATTTCTCCCGCTGTTCTTCACTCAGAACTTTTTTTACAGTCTGCGTCCACAGTTTAACTTCTTTCGAGGTTGGCTGGTTCCCTCCCATGTTAAACATGGATTCGTCCAGCATCTGCAACGCCTGAGGATCAATATCTTCTACTTTCTTGACAACGAACCTCTCTTTCTTGCGTTTCTTCTTTTTCTTCTTTTTCACCTCGTCATCATCTGCATTTTGTTGTTGGAAACCACCAAACTGTTGGATGTATGAGTTCCAACCCTTAACATATTTATCCAATGCCTTCTCGGTGGCGCCTTTACAGGCAATGCTCAACTTGAGTTTCTGTTTCTTGTCCAGGCCACAAAGGTTGTCAATTTGCTTGATCTTCATCGCGTACTCATTCGACAACTGAAACTTCTTTGCCGCGAAAAGTTTTCGTTCATCAAGTTGCCATGGATTGTTGTTGAAAACTTCTTCGTCTTCTTCATCGTCATCGTCTTCATCAGCCTGTTGCACCACGGCAAACCGAACAACCTGGCAACAAGCCAGCGAACGTGCCTCCGAAAGAGAGACAACAGAAACAATCAACAGAAGAGCCGGGAGAATACGAAACAGAAAAATCATTGCGAGCTGTCCTCAGTTTCAAGTTTTTCGAAATAGGCATCCAGGCCGCTGCGATATTCTTCAGGCAGATCACGACCGGCGGTGCCCGTTGCCTGACGAGTATCACGCTTGACAACCTTGCCCAGCTTTTCCTTTGCACCTCCCAGTCTGGCCAACGAGGATCCACGCATCGCAGCGCCAGAACGACTTCCAGCACCGGCATTGGAACCGCCGCCTCCACCGCCAGAACCGCTACGCTTGGCCAACAAAAGCCACTCAATCGCTTCCGTTTCAGCCGCGATTGCGTTAGGTCCGGTGTCGCCCTCGCCCAGGTATTTCCATGCATCGCCCATCGCCGCCGCTGCATTGGTCAGCTGCATGATCTCTTTCCCAAACGAATCTGCATCGGGCAAATCACGAATCTCTTCAATCACACCATCTGTTCGATCAGCGAGATCATCCTGAGTCGCCGTCAGCGCCTCGTTTTGTTCCCTGGCAACTTCTTTCTCCAGTTGGGCTTTGGCCTGTTCAAAGGAACGGGTTTGATCTCGTAGTGCAATTTCTTCAGTCAGGATTTTCATAACTTTCAAAACAATCGATGGTGGCAAACTGCCACCTTTGGAGC
>CAYUNP010000140.1:0-14686 GCA_964446085.1 uncultured Pirellulaceae bacterium | reverse complement strand
CGAGAAAGACACTTACCTCGTTGAACTTTGTAAGTGGGAACAAGACAAGACTTAAAACGACGTGAGCAACTGCTCACAAACAACGATACAGATTCACATCTGGTTGAATTTACATTTGGGAGAAAAATTTATGTCAGGCATTTCAATTTTGGCTATCAGTCCGCTCGGCTGGTTCGGAATCGTACTCGGTTCGATCCTACTATTTTGTCTCTTTGGAGCGATGGTTTTCATGTTGCGGTTCTTCCGCAAGGTCAATCAGGGTACTGCGATCGTGCGAAATGGTTGGGGCGGTACGAACGTTGATTTCGCTGGCCAATTCGTGATTCCAATTCTCCACAAAGCTGAATTGATGGATATCTCGGTCAAACGTATCGAAATCGATCGCTCTGGCGAAGACGGCCTGATTTGTAAAGACAACATGCGAGCCGACATCAAAGTATGTTTCTTCGTTCGCGTGAACAAAACAAAAGAAGACGTCGAACGAGTAGCTCAGTTCCTCGGTTGCGATCGAGCATCGGATGAGACAGCTCTTCGTGCTTTGTTCGAGCCCAAATTCTCTGAAGCACTTAAAACCGTTGGTAAGCAATTCGATTTTGTCGAGCTGTACAACTCTCGCGAGAAATTCCGTGAGCAAATCCTGCGTATCATTGGCACCGACCTCAACGGCTACGTGCTTGACGATGCCGCGATTGACTACCTTGAGCAAACGGACCTTGAGAAGTTGAATCCCAACAACGTTCTCGACGCCGAAGGTATCAAGAAGATTACTGACCTGACTGCAGAAGAAATCACTCGTGCCAACTTCATCCAGCGTGAAAAAGAGAAAACGTTGAAGAAGCAGGACGTTGAAGCTCGCGAAGCAATTCTTGCACTTGAGCGTCAGCAAGTTGAAGCGGAAGAAAAACAGCAGCGTGAAATCGCTGAAGTCACTGCCCGCCAGGTCGCAGAGGCCAAAGTCGTCCAGGAAGAAGAGCGTCAGCGTCAGGAAACGGCTCGAATTCGCGCCGAAGAAGAAATCCTGGTCGCCGAAGAGAACAAAAAACGGGCTGTCATTGTTGCGGCCAAGAGTAAAGAACGAACCGAAGCGGTTGAGACAGAACGCGTCGAAAAAGATCGTGGCCTCGAAATCACTGAGCGTGAGCGCATCGTTACACTGGCTCAGATCGACAAAGAGAAAGCTGTCGAAGTCGAGAAGAAAAACATCCAGGACGTTATTCGCGAACGAGTCATTGTTGAGCGAGCGGTTGTCGAGGAAGAAGAGAAGATCAAGGATACTCGCGAATTTGCGGCTGCTGATCGTAAAAAGCAGGTTGCCGTCACGGCAGCCGAAGAAGCGGCTCAACAGCAACTCGTTGAGCAGGTTCAAGCGGCTGAAGCTGAGAAACAGGCTGCGACGCTTAACGCCGAAACCGTTGTGGTGACAGCTGAAGCAGAACGAACGGCTGCCGAAAAGCAGACGGATGCCAAGAAGATGTTGGCCGAGGCTTTGCAAGCCGAAACCGCTGCTCCAGGCCTTGCCGAAGCAGATGTGATTCTGGCCAAAGCAGATGCGATCGAAAAGGAAGGTACTGCCGAAGCACGCGTTGCGGAACTCAAGTTCAGCGCCGATGCTCGCGGAATCACCGAGAAGGCAGAAGCGATGAAGCTGTTCGACAGCGTCGGTCGCGAGCACGAAGAGTTCAAGTTGGAACTTCAGAAAGCCAAAGACATCGAGTTGGCTGGCATCGATGCTCAACGCCAAATCGCGGAAGCTCAGGCTGGCATGATTGCCGAGTCACTGCGTGAAGCGAACATCGACATTGTTGGTGGAGACGGACAGTTCTTCGATTCGATCGTGAATTCAATCACTGCCGGTAAGCAGGTCGATCGTTTGATCCACGAAAGCGAAGTTCTTTCAGGCGTGAAGGACACGTTCTTCAATGGCGATCCTGCGAAGCTGCCAACGGAGATCAAGAAGTATATCGACATGTTCGGTATCACCAGCGAAGACCTGAAGAACCTCAGCGTCGCCGCTCTGATTGGTCAGATGATGGGTTTGACAACTGATGTCAACGTTTTGGGTAACCTCCAATCGATGATGGGCATGGCTAACAAGGCGGGAGTTTCGACTCAGAACGCTGGCAAAGTTATCCAGGCATTGAACGCCAAAGCGTAGCAGGCGAATTCGAAATCGGAATACGAGGTCGGAAGTACGGGCGGTAGCACTACTTTCGACTCGTAAACGATTTCCGACCTCCGACCTCCAACCTCCCATTTCAATGATGTCTGAAAACGAACCACAACCTGATCCACAAACCGAATCGAACGAGCCAACGCTCGAGCGCGGAACGTACGAGATCATTCAGAACCGGCTGAAGTCACACTCGGCCGAACTCGACGCCCGTCTGCAAAAGCTCAACAACGAGCGACGTAATGTCTTCGGTGCGATTCCAACGGAACTGGTCTCAAAGCAACGGATCACAACAGAACACAACTGTACTGCCCGTGACATTGTTCCGATCGGTGACAAGTTCCTCTTCGGCTACAACGTTCACATGGGCTTGAAGTCCGTCACTGAACTGGCAGACGTGTTTTCCGTTTACCGTTTCGAAGACGGAAACTTCCACGAAGAATCACTCGACCTTCTCAGTGACAAGACCTTTCACGTCGACTTCGAGTCGCTCTACAAATACTACAAAGACACGCGATTCGCCAAGTTTCACGTTTCGGGACCTTACCTTTACCTGGTCTTCCGAACCGGAAAAGCTCTGGGCGACATCAAGACGTTCAAGTTTTTGGTACAAGGCGACAGTCTCAAGTACGTCGACAATCGCAGCGACCACGAAGTCAGCTATCCGCCGCAACACGATTTCAAATGGCAGCGCACCACGCGTGAGTTGCATCGTGGCGGACTGCACCCGCACATCTCGATCGAAGACCGCGTCTACATCGAAACTGTCGGCGGCGACCTGACAGTCAAGATCGAAGACAACACCGAAGACGGATCAGGAATCTACGCCGAACCGGTCGACGATCCGGATCAAACGCTCGACGATGCCGAGATCTTCTACGCCATCGTTGGCAACATCATTTTGATGAAGATCAAGCCCTTCAAGGAAGAAGAGTTTCGCTACGTTGTCTACAACGAGAAAACTCAAACTGCACAGAGGCTCGACTCCGTCGCGGAATCCTGCATCTTTTTGCCGGAAGACCATGGCCTGATTTTTGCCAACGGTTACTACCTGCAAACTGGCCAAAGCAAAATCTTCGACAGTGGCCTGACCAGTCTGGCTTTCGAGCGACGCATCGCGTCACCGAACGGTGAAGACTATCTCTACGCATTCTACAATCAGAACACCGGCGATTACGCTTTGCTGATGTACAACGTCATCGAGCAACGTGTTGATACACCGATTCTTTGTAATGGATTTTCAATCTTCGACAACGGTCATTTGATTTATTTCAAAGCCGACGAAGATCCTCAGAAACACCACGCGTTGCAGATTTGGCAAACGCCATTTGTTGCTGACGAATCGGCATCGAGCGAGCAAACCGACTCCTACATTTTCAAGATCGGTAACAAAGAGATCGTGCGGGCGATGGCCGAATCGCACGAGATCATGAACCTGATCGATCAGGAAGACTCCTACGCGAATCTTTACGTCGATATCGTCAAGCGTTCATCGGACGTCATCGATTCAAACTTCTGGTTGAAGGACGAACAAACTTTCAACCTCGCTGAACCAATCGAAGCGATCCGCGAAGCAGCAACGGCTGCGGTTGACGAGTTCGAGAAAGTTGTTCGAGTTCGCAGCAATACGGCCAAGCAATTCAAAGCGACGACCAAGGAAGCCAAAGAAGTTATCCGGGACGCGACATCGCGACGCTTCCAGGTGATCGATGACTTTGTGCAGGCGTTGTCGAGTCTTCGTACCGTTCGCGGACAAGTTATTTCGCTTAAAGAGTTGAAGTACGTCGATCTGGCAGCGGTCGAAGCCGTTGAGGCAGAAATTGGCGAAAACACCGATCGACTATCGCACAAATGTGTTGAATTTCTGTTGGACGATGCCGCTCTGGCTCCTTACCAACAACGTGTCGCTGAACAAAACTCGGCAATCGACGACTTGAAAACAGGCGTCCAGGCAAAAGAGCTCGACGAAGGCATCGTTCAAGTCGGCAACGAACTTGAGATGTTGATCGAGATCGTCAGCAACCTGAAAATCGATGACCCGACTCAACGCACGCGAATCATCGACAATATTTCGGCTATCTACTCAAGCCTGAACTCAACGCGTGCTTCGATCAAGAAGAAGTCGCAAGAACTGTTCTCGGTTGAAGGCAAAGCCGAATTCAATTCGCAAATCAAACTGGTCAGCCAGGCCGTCGTCAACTATCTGGACGTTTGCGATACGCCAGAGAAATGTGACGAATATCTGACCAAGATGATGGTTCAGGTCGAGGAAATCGAAGGACGTTTCGCGGAATTCGACGAGTTCGTCGTTCAGTTGGCCGAGAAACGCGAAGAAATCTACGCGGCTTTCGACACAAAGAAACTGCAACTCGTTGAAGCTCGCAATCGACGCGCAACAGCACTGCTCGCTGCTGCCGATCGAATCCTCAAAGGCATTCGCAATCGCGTCGCGAACTTCGATTCCGTTGATGAGATCAACAGCTACTTCTCGTCTGATTTGATGATCGACAAGGTTCGGGACATCGTCTCTGAACTGGAAGAACTTGATGAGTCCGTCAAAGTTGACGACATTCAAAGTCGTCTGAAGACGGTTCGCGAAGATACCGTGCGACAGCTGCGTGACAAGAATGAGCTGTACGTCGATGGCCAGAATATTATCCAGTTTGGAACGCACAAGTTTTCAGTCAACGTGCAGCCGCTGGATCTGACGACCGTCATCAAAGACGGCGACATGCATTTTCATCTGAGTGGCACCAACTACTTTGAAACGGTTCAGTCACCCGAACTGATTGCCACGAAACCTGTTTGGGATCAAACCGTCGTTAGCGAAAATCGCGACGTCTACCGAGCGGAATATCTCGCTTATCAAATGCTTCGTTCGCCAGACATTGACTTGAAGGCTCTGCTTAAAGCGAACGAAAAGAAACGTTTGGAAATCGTCAGTCAATTTATGGCACCTCGATACAGTGAAGGCTACATCAAAGGTGTTCACGATCACGACGCGAGTCTGATCCTTGGCCAACTCCTGAAGATGCACCTTGATCTTGGTTTGCTGAAATATTCGCCAAAAGCGAGAGCGATCGCCGCCATGTTCTGGCTGGAGATGAAAAGCTCAAATCCAGATGGCTGTCTTGCCTGGGAAGCGAAACTGGCGAGCCTTGGGATGGCGACGAAGTTGTTTGGCGGTGTGAAGGAACGCGAAAAATACATTGGTGAGTTGCAGGCGTTGATGAATGGTGGCATAGGCTTCCAGCCTGTGGACGCGAAAGATTCCGCAGCACGAAATCCGGCTTCAACTCAGCACGATCACAGACTAGAAGCCACCGGCGCCGAAGCTGCCGAATACCTCTACGAACAATTGGCTTCTGGTGGCAAGTGGCCATCAAGCAAAGCGGCCACCGACCTTGGCGATGCCTTCACCGACTTTGTTGCCAAGAAGAAAAAGGGCAATCAGCTGGCAGAAACACTGTCCAACAATGCCCTTTCAATCAATGACCGATTCGCGATCGCCTGTGATTGGGTTAGCGCCTACGTCGATTCAAAAAGCAACCCGGACCCACACCTTCTGGATTACGTCGAAGAAACCGCTGCGATTTTGATCGAAGGCACCGCCGATCAGCGGACGATGATCGACCTGCAAACCGTTTGCCAAATCGATTCCATGTTGGGAGACCACTCCGTTGTCGATGCCAAGACATACGAACTGGATTATCACGATTTCACGAATCGATTGGCCACCTATGAAAACCAAACCGTTCCAGCCTACGAAGCCTACACGCATCTGAAAAAGGATCTGGTAGACCAACGCCGTGACGAACTTCGGTTGAGCGAATTCAAACCGCGCGTTCTCACCAGCTTTGTTCGAAATAAACTGATCAACGACACCTACCTGCCGATGATTGGAGCCAACCTCGCCAAGCAGATGGGCGTCGTGGGAGACGAAAAGCGAACCGACTTGATGGGCTTGCTCCTGTTGATTTCGCCACCGGGATACGGAAAGACAACGCTCATGGAGTACGTCGCCAATCGTCTTGGCATCACGTTCATGAAGATCAATGGTCCGGCGATTGGACATCAGGTGACTTCGCTCGATCCAAACGAAGCTCCCAACGCGAGTGCTCGTGAGGAAGTAGAAAAACTGAACCTCGCGCTGGAGATGGGCGACAACGTGATGATTTACGTTGACGACATCCAGCACTGTAATCCCGAATTCCTGCAGAAGTTCATCTCTCTCTGTGACGCGACACGTCGCATCGAAGGTGTCTTCGGCGGTCGAACGCGAACCTATGATCTTCGCGGTCGAAAAGTTGCTGTTGTGATGGCGGGGAATCCATACACCGAAAGCGGCGAGAAGTTTCAGATTCCGGACATGCTTGCCAGTCGTGCCGACACGTACAACCTTGGCGACGTGATTGGCGGTAACTCAACGTCGTTTGAATTGAGCTACCTTGAAAACTGTTTGACTTCAAACTCGACACTGGCTCGATTGAACTCGAAATCACGTGAAGACATCTACCGCGTCATCAAGATGGCCGGGAGTGACGGTGCTCCAGCAGAGAGCCTTGACGGAAACTATTCGGTTGAAGAAGTCAACGAACTGGTGTCGGTGATGCGAAAACTGTTGAGAGTTCGTGACGTCGTACTGCACGTTAATCAACTGTACATCGAGTCGGCTGCTCAAGCGGATGAATATCGAACCGAACCAGCCTTCAAGCTGCAGGGATCCTACCGCGACATGAACAAAATCGCGGAGCAGATTCGTCCGGTAATGAACGACGAAGAATTGTTAACACTGATTCGATCGCACTACAACAATCAGGCTCAAACATTGACAACTGGCGCTCAGGCCAATCTGTTGAAGTTGAAAGAGTTGATGGGTGAACTCGAAGGCGAAGATCTGGAACGCTGGGAAGATATCAAGCGTACGTTCCAACGCAATTTGTTGCTCTCAGGAGCCAGCGAAGACGATGGACTTGGGCGAGTGATTGCTCAAATGACAACCGTCAGTGACGGATTGACCTCCATCCAGAAAGCGGTCGAGTCCGGCATGAATCAGATGGTAGCGTCGTCTGCTGAAGATAACTCGGCAGAGCAATTTGCAACGGCAGTCAATGAGTTAGGCAAATTCAACAAGACGCTCACGGGCATCAAGAAATTGATGAAAGACGGTGTGAAGACTCAGGGCATGGGAGTCGTTGCAGGCGGCGTCACTCCGGTCGCGCATGTGACTGAAAAAGGCGTCGACCCGATCGAAGTCGAAGTCATCAACAAAGTCCCAACGATCTTCCTGGACATCATTCGCAACCAGTTTCGCGTGCTGCAAACCTGGATGGATCCGATCCTGGCGATGGCTGAAGCATTGCCCGAAGCTCAGGGGCTAAACGAAGCAGCCAGAGTGACAGAGCGGAACTACACTGAACTGCTGGACAAGATTCAGAAGTTCAAGGATTCGCATCCCAACGAATTCGAGTAGTCGCAGCCTGCATCTGAAATGCCTGCACGGTTTGGTTTGACAACACGATTTTGATGCTGCACGAACGCGGTGAGCGGCAAGGCGCTTTCCGTGAGTTCGTTGCGCCCCGGACGCCAAGGTTCGACAAAGCTGACTTGATGGCGTCATATTTACGCTTGCGTTGCAACAGCTCGGAATAGCCACGAGCCATCACCTTCCGTTCACCTGGATTGAACGATTCTGGCCAAAGCTGGTTCTACAAACAAACAACGTGTAAATCCAGTCACATACGTGCCCGCCTGCCAATAGAATTTTATGGCGCCGACTCTAAATCCACTTCACGATGTGCTAAAAAGGACCCGCTTCATCTCCACGATTAACCGCAGTTGTCGTTAATACGGCACAATATGGAATTGGACAAGAAGTACTCGACATGGTTTCAATCAAAACCCGACGTGTGAGCCGAGTCAGCGAGGGATCGATCCTTCGCTCACGCGACGAGTTATGATTGGCCGCGTAGCTTCATTTACAGATAACCACAACCGAGACCAACATGAGACAGATCGACAATGTTAGTCGGCACGATTTCTCCAGAAAGTTGATCATGCGAACTTTTGCCTCTGCGATTTGGCTGCTTCCAGTTTTAGTCATGTTGGCACATCCGACGCTACTGTTCGCCCAGGCGGAACCTCTGGAAGTTACCTGGGAAAACATCTACACACGTAACCGGGGCGCATCCCAGGCAGCTCTTTCTCCCGATGGAACGCAAGTAGCCGTTGTGGCTCGCACGACAGATCGGGCTGGCATTTTCCTGGTCCCGACCGACGGTAGTGCAGAGCCAAAGTTCTGGATTCGGGGAAGTTCTCCAGTTTGGACTGCCGATGGCAAGCAGATCATCTTCTCGCGCGGTGGCGATTTCTGGATGGTTGAACTGGGCTCGAAAGATGCCACCGCGATCACCAAAGAAAGACGTGGCGGCCGCGCGGCGCAGCTTTCACCCGATCAAAAAACACTGGCGTACTATAGCGGACGATCCGGTTCGCAAGATATCTGGTTGGTACCAGTCGATGGCTCGGAAGAACCAAAACAACTGACAAAAAAATCGATGGCCCAGGACGATCGTCGCTTCGCACCCGCGTGGTCTCCCGACGGAAAACAGATTGCCTATTTCTGCAACAAGAACGACTACTGGGAAGATGATATCTGGCTCGTCGATGTTACATCCGGCGAGGAACAGCAGATCTCCAGGGGGCTGATGGCCATGTCGACGCCGGTCTGGTCTCCCGACGGAACACAAATCGCATTGATGGCCAATTCAAAGAACGAATTCTGGTACGAGGACCTGTCTTACATTTATCTGATCGATCCCGTCAAGAAAACTGAAAAGATCTTGCCCATGCAGGTCAATGCAACGGACATGTTGCTGAACCACACCGTCCACTGGTCAGCGGATGGTTCCGAGATATTCTTCCCGTACCAGGCACGTTCGGAAACGGAATTGTGGCGAGTGCCCAGTCAGGGAGGTGTGGCGACGCGGGTGACCAACATGGGCGGTGCGTTTTTCTCGTACCACGCCACGCCTGATGCCAGTGGCTTCGTCTTTGTTCGCTCGACCTCGACTCGCGGCACTGACATTGATTACGTTTCAGCATCTGGTGGAACAGCCCGTAGACTGACGCGATTTGCAACCGAATGGAAGGGCCTGGTGGACCCGCCTGAAATCAGTTATCGCAGTTACGACGGACTTTACATTCAGGCATTCATGTTCAAGCCACCTGGATTCGATGAGTCCAAAACCTGGCCGACTTTGGTCATGGTGCATGGCGGCGGAACGAACACGTATTACAAACGATCCAGTTTGGCCGAACAATATCTGGCTCAGCAAGGCTACGTCGTGCTGGCAGTCAACTACCGTGGAGGATCCGGATTCGGACGTGAGTTTCAGGACTTGAGCGTTAATGATTGGGGCAATGGACAGGCTCTGGATGCGGCGGCCGCGGCAGATTTTGTTCGCAAACAAACCTGGTCAAATCAAAAGGTTGGCATCTACGGATACAGTTACGGAGGCATCACGTCGATGGCCGCCATCACTCGTGTTCCGGACGCCTTTGACGCCGCCGTGCCGATGGCTGGCATTTACGATTTCGGTGATGCCTACACCAATGCTGATCGACTGGGCAAGATCTTCATCAAGACCGGGCATGGTGGTTCGCCGGAGGATCGCGCAGAGATTTACTCGATCAGCAATGCATTGTCGCGCGTCAAAGATGTCAAGACTCCGTTGCTACTGATGCATGGTGAACGCGACGTGCGGGCTCCGTTTCGTCAATTCGAACTGGCAGTGGAAATTTTGAAACGGGAGGGAAAGACTTTTGAAAGCAAGTCATATCCTGGCGAGCCTCACGGTTTTCGAAACCCGCGAAACCGCATCGATATGTATCAACGGCTGGAAGCCTGGTTCGACAAACATTTGAAGTAGCGATCGAATCGAAGCGATTAACCGGACTCGTTTTCAAAGTACGGTTTCCAGGCAGCTGGATCTGGTGGCCTGGTCGCAAGACTGACGGCCACGTACAACACGAGGCTGACAATAAAACCGGGAAGCACCGGGAAGATATCTGGATCGCCGTAAGCTTTCCAAATGCCGGTCGTGAGTGCTCCGCCGAACATTGAGGCGATGGCACCCCACTCGGTCGCTCGTCGCCATACGATTCCGCCGACCACGGGCACCACGAAACTGGCAGCGATAATGGCCGTGTAAAGAACCACGATAAACTGAATCAGCTCACCCTTTGAGTATCCTGCCAGAATCAGGATCACGGGAATTGCACCAACGATCAGGATTCCCAAACGAGCCACCCACAAGCTGCTGGTTTTCGAGGCATTCTGAAACAGCAGGTTTCGGAAAATGTCTTCTGACAATGCCGACCCGGCAACTAACAGCAAAGAATCGACTGTCGACATGACCGCCGACACCACGGCGGCGAGCATCAACGTCCCAACCAGTGGCGGCAGAATTTCTTTGGCAATCAACGGCATCGCCAAATCGCCGCTGGGCAACATTGGAAAGAACGCCATGGCGGCCAACCCCAACATGAACACCAACAAATTGATGAACGTGACCAGGAAGATGGTCAGCAGTACACCTCGGCGAATCGTTCGCATGTCTTTCATGGCATACAGCCGCACCAGTTTTTCTGGCGTGGCGATGCCTCCAAGGAAAAAGGCCATCGCCATCGTGATCAGCAAAGCAGCTGGCATTCCACCCCATTGAAATGTTGTTGGCCGGACAGCCAGGAGTACGCTATTCATGCCGCCCAAACTTCCGAAGTGACTGATCGCCAGGGGTACTGAAACGACAACGCCGACGACCATGATGATCATTTGCAGAAAATCGGTGTAGGCAATCGCCAGCATGCCACCGAACAGTGTGTAGGCGACCAAAATGACCGTGACGACGACCATGCCTACTTCAGGTGAAACCCCAAAGACAACATTGGAAATGATGCCACCGGTCACAATTTGCGCCTGAATGTAGACGACAGTCGCAACCAGGATGATTGCTCCGCCAAGGCCGCGGACAAGTTTGCTGGCATAGCGTCGCTCCAGGTAAGCAGGCAGCGTCAATTCTCTGACACGTGTGAATCTTGGCGCGACGAAGGCAACCATAAACCAGTAGGCCAGAGGAATGGTTAGCAACACCCAGGTAAACGACCAGCCAACGGTATAGATGACTCCCACGGTTCCAATAAACGTACCGGCACTTGCGTGTGTGGCGGCCATCGTCGAACCGCCAACCAGCCAGCCAAGCTTCCCGTCGGCCACCCAATAGTCCGCGTCTGATGTCGTGGCGCGCAGACTGTACCAGCCGATCAGAAAGATGGCGAGAAAGTAGATTCCAAAAACCAGGATTTGTATTGTCATTGCTTGCCACGCTCAGACCAAATCATCCACAGCCAGTAGGCCACGACGATCGCAGCCAGAAACAAAAACAGTCCCCAAAAAATAAAGTTGCTCATCGGCTACCTGTCATCGCTTCACAGCATTAAGGATCGATACTTCCAGCCGACAATCGCCAGAACACCCAGCAATAGCAGCACACCAATGTCGACCAGCAAGTTGGTGCCAATCGTCGTTTCATGTTCATCTGCAAACTTCAGCCACAGCACCGATGCAAATGCAGACAACTTGAACGATCGGCTTTTCTTGCCTCCGGTTGTTGATTCGGCGGCAGAATGAGTCGGAAGGCTCTCCACCAACCTGTAGCTGGCAGGGAAATCTATCTGGGCCTGGAACAGATCAGCGTCCGTGCCGGTTGGTTTCCAAAACGGGTAGATCATCGGCACGTAAAACGAATGCCCCTGCCCAGTCACCTGATAGTTCAGCGTCAAGGTAACGTTGGCGCTGCCCGTAAGTGGCAACGGTACAACGGTTTGCCAAAGTCCATTTTTGTTTTTCGACAACTCAGCAAGCACCGGCTCTGCCGAACCCGCTTGAACTGACAGGTTCGCGAAAGTTGCTTCCCCGAAGGGAGCTGCGTTTAGTTCAATGGACGACTCGCCAAGTTCGGCGATCCTGGCAACGATGACCTCCGTCACGGTTGCTCGTGTCAATGAATCATCGAAATCTACTTGCGTCGTGAATGACAGAATTTCAGAAGCGTCTTCTGTCTGAGCGATAACACTGACTGGAACAGCGAACGCCAACAATCCAAAGATGACCGCCAACAACAGCTTGTTCAGAAAGTTCACGACGCGTTCCATGAGAATTCTCTAGCACCAGACTTCGCGAAGCAGTCGCAGCGTGTTTTGCCCCATCACCTTGGCCATGTCGGAATCGGAGTATCCGTTCTTAACCAGCCAGCGAACGATGTTGCTCGATCCTTCAGTTGGATTTTCCAGGCCATCCACGAACTCGACCGGATCGTACTCCATTCCATCCTTCCCGGTCCCTTTGGATTCTTTTAGCGACAGCGACGCTGTGTAAGCTGCGTGCAAACCGACATGATCTCCGTACAAGGTGTCGGGCCCCAAAGTCACATGATCGATTCCTACCAGATCCTTGATGTACTCGAAGTGTTCCATCACCGCGTCCAGATTGTGCTTGCGATGATTGGCGGTAAGGGTTGTATGTGGCGCGGCCTCGATTCCAATCACACCGCCCTTGTCGGCACAAGCCTTGAGGACATCGTCGGGAGCCAGTCGATTGGAGTGCCACAATGCTTTGGCTCCGATATGGCTAAGGATAATCGGCTTGGTGCTGTGCTCAATCGTGTCCAGTGCCGTCTGGTCGCCCGTGTGCGAGCAATCGATTAGCAGTCCCACTTTGTTCATGCGTTCGACTGCTTTCTGCCCGAACCTGGTCAAGCCGCCGTCGCGAACTTCCTTCAGTCCGGACCCCAGTGCGTTGGATTCGCTGTAGGTGATTCCCAGCGAACGCAAACCGAAGCCATACAACAGGTCAATGCGATCGAGTTCGTTTTCGATCATCATCGAACCTTCCATCACCGCGACCCAGGCGACCTTGCCGGTCTCATGGCAATGTATGATGTCGTCGACCGTTTTACAGTGCACGACGAAATCCTGATGAGCAATGTCGCAGAGTCGCATGCCCAGATCATGAGTCACTTCGCTCCACTTCCAACCACCTTTGGAGTGGATTTGGCAGACACCGTTCATCAAATTGTCAAAGACGCAGTCCCAATGAGAATTTGCAAGTCCCTCGAAGCCGGTCGCCATGCGACCTTCCTTGACGTACTGCGGTGTCTGCATCACGTCTGCGGGAAAGACTCCCAAATGTTCATGCACTGAAATCAGGATGTTGTCGGTGATGAACTTTTCCACCTGCCGTTCCTGCTCTTCGGTGAGCGAAACTTTGGTCGAAGCCACACGATCAATTTCGTCGGCAAGTTCAAAGGACCGATAGTCCTTCCCCGGTTCCAGGTACTGGAATGATTTGTAGCCGGAGTAATTTTTGGTCAAGCTCATCACACAACTCGCTCACAAACAGAAAATTCTGAATCTCATTCGAACAGTTTGGGACTTAGCCCACATCCGTCCAGCTACCAGACTGCGCACTCGAGAGAACAGCATCGCATACTTTTTGCGTTTCCAAAGCTTCCCGGAAAGTTGGCGAAGCAGGTGTGCCAGAATCGAGACCCTTGATGAAATCGGCGACCTGATGCACGAAGCTGTGTTCGTATCCAAGACATAGCCCCGGAACCCACCAGTTACCAAGATACGGATGCTCTCCGTCGGAAACGTGAATGCTTCGCCAGCCGCGAACGGGTCCGTCATCCTTGTGGCTGAAATACTCCAGGCGATTCAGATCGTGCAAATCCCATCGCAATGAGCCATTTTCGCCGTTGATCTCGAAGGTGTAGAGTGCCTTGTGGCCACGAGCGTAACGAGTTGACTCGAACAGCCCCAACGATCCGTTGCCGAAGCGACACATGAACGCACACGCATCATCGATGCCAACCGGTTCGACTTTGCCAGTCTCGGTGTGCATTCTTTCTTTGACGAAAGTTTCCGTCATGGCGGTGACGTTGTTGATCGATCCGTTGAGCCAAATTGCCGTGTCAATGCAGTGAGCCAACAGGTCACCAGTCACGCCGCTGCCTGCTGCTTTGACATCGAGTCGCCAAAGCGCTGCTCCGCCCTGAGGCAGGTCTTCGGCAATGGTCCAGTCCTGAAGAAAGTTGGCTCGATAGTGAAAGATCTTTCCGAGATCGCCACGCTCAATGATCTCTTTGGCAAAAGATACCGCGGGAACGCGACGATAGTTGTACCAAACCATGTTCGCGACGCCGGCCTTTTCAACCGCTGCGCACATCTCTTCGCCTTCTGCGGCGTCAATCGCGATCGGCTTTTCACAGAGAATCATCTTCCCGGCTTCGGCACAGGCGATTGCGATCTCTTTGTGCAAGTTGTTGGGAACACAAATGTCGACCGCGTCGATGTCGTCACGAGCGATCAGCTTGCGCCAATCCGTTTCGATCGATTCGTAGCCCCACTGATCAGCGAACTTCTGTGCGGCGTCTGCATTGCGAGCACAGATTGCTT
>CAYUNP010000139.1:0-14757 GCA_964446085.1 uncultured Pirellulaceae bacterium | reverse complement strand
TGCCCGAAGAGAAAATTCCCGGTACAGAGCTTCCTGTTGAACCGGACACACTCGAAGCAGTGGTTCCAAAAGTGGAAATGCCAGCGACTGAAGTGCCGGCGACTGGCACCCCTGCCGTTGAGAAGCCTGTTATTGAAAAACCAACTGGCGGAGAAGGCACCGTCATTCCTGACGCGAAAGTCGAAGGCGGGTCTGGTCAATCGATGACCATTCGTCGCTCCAGAAATCAATTTGCTTCTTTTTTGCAGGATGCTCAGGAAGAACCAGCGATGACTGCGGAAGGGTTGACTGCTGAACCGGCGGCGATGGCGCAGGAAGCTCAGTCGGAACCGACAACTGATCAGGAAGTCGGTGGCCTTGGTGGCCTACAGCTTTCGGATGAGAGTGCCGAGACGAAGAAAACTGAAATCAAGCCTTTGAGCGAAGTGGCAGACCAGATTCGTGAACGGTTGGCAAAGAAAGTTGCCTTCGACAAGAAAAGCGAAGCTCAAAAGCGAGCAATGATTTCTCTGCAGACCTACCAGAATCAGGTACTTCGCTGGGAGATGAAGCGTGAATCCAACAAAGCTGACAACACGCCCAAGCCCGACGCACCAGATTTCGCAGCCATTGCGGAATCCAATGGGCTGGTCTTCAGCGAAACCGGACTGGTTGATCCGTTTGAGTTACGGGAAACCGAAATTGGAAAAGTCAACTTTCCAATTCAGGTACAGTCGCCCAACGGTCCTATGCGATGGGATTTGCAGTCGATCAGTAATCGGGTCTTTCTCGACTATGACCGAATTGATCTCCTGAAGCCTCAGGAAGTCACCGACATGGCAACTGCCAACGCCTATGTATTCTGGATGGCTGAGAAAATGGAAGTTCGCATTCCGGACTTCGCAGATGCAAAGCCTGCGATTGAAAAGTACTGGAAGTATCAACAGGCGATTGAGTTGGCAACGGCAGCAGCCGAAAAGATGGCGGCGACTGCGAAAAACTCAAATGGCAAGAAACTGACCGAGCTTTTCCCTGAGACAGCGGCGCCAACAGGCGAGTTCACCTGGTTCCGTCCCGGGCGTGACTCAGCGGCCATTTTTGGTACGCCGTTTGAAATTGATCAGCCTGGCGAGGAATTCATGAGCACCGCCTTCTCGCTCAAAGAAGGTGAAACGTCAGTTGCCGCCAACCAGTCTCGCGACACGGTGTACGTCATTCAATCTTTGACAGCACCGACCGCATTGTCAGAACTCGGTGACGAGTATCTCAAAAGTCAGTATTTCCGGTTCAAGCGAGTTCCGACGGACGTGATGGGGGTTGCCCAACATTATGCTCAAGAGCTCGAGTTCGACTGGCGTGATGAATTCGTCGAATCGATGGATTTGAAACGGATGAAGTAGACGAAAGTCGACAACACGAATTTCATACCGAATCGTCACAAGTTTGTCCTGTGGCGGTTCGGTTTTTTTGTGCCGTGATGATTTTCTGCCTGTTCAATTGTCGCGTGGTGCTTCGCCCATTTTTGGGGAATCCATCGTCGTCATTTCGACCGTAATATCTTTTGATTTTCCGTCTTCGAGGTCAAAACGAAGTGATCGTGAATTTCGGTTGATCTCCATTTGATAGCCCTTGGCATTCACGTTGAGCGTGGCGTTTTTGGAAGGTGGAACCAGCAAGGTTGCTTTTCCCTGATCGTCAGTTTTCGTGAGCGAAGGATGGTTGTTGAGGACGTGTTGACCTGGGTTTTCGATCGGTTCCAACAGGAACTTTCGCGTAACCATGGGCCTTGAGTAGGGCATGCCTCCACCATCGAACAGGAGTTGCTGCAGATAGATAAAGACGGTCGAATCCGCCAAGGGTTTTCCATTCGGGTCCGTCACCGTCAAATTGACTTCAGAATTTTTTCTCATGGGAACCGTGAGCGTTGTTTTCTGGCCCTTCAGTTGTTCAAAAAACGGTAGTCTCCAGCCAAGGTTGTATTTGCGCTCAAAATGTGGGAACTGTTTGAGGACAGCTTCTTTTTCCGGCCTCGCGTTGGACCAACCATCACACCTGACGAACATTTGGATGATTTCGTCGCGTGGTACTGACTCGAATACAAATGTTCCATCTTCAGAAACCTTTGCGATGTCACACCATTCCCATCGCCCCACCCACGCTTTGGGGCCATCCCTGTCTTCGTTCGGGTTATTCACAAATCCTGCCTGAACAACACCGTCCTTGATCGGTCGCGGAACGGCTTCGTCAATTTTTCCTTCGACTCTCACACCGGGATGAATTTTGACATCTTTGAGTAGCACGCTACTTCGACCTTCAGGTTCCACGACGATCAGATCGCTGAACGCAGACGGTTTGTCTTTGCCCAGATGGACAACTCGAAACACAATCCGAGCCGGCGAAAAGACAGGTGAGACCAGCATTCCCTTGCTGGAGAGTTTCCATTTTCGAATTGAATCGGACAAACCCATCACAGCGTACAGGTCTGATGTGATTTTATGGCCAGTCTCACTATCAACAGCGTTAAGGGCAATTCGACAGCCGCGCGTGAGTTGGATTTCTGGCGATTCATTGTCGACCATCACGTCTCCGCGAAACGTCATAAAATCGTCATGTTCAACTGACCACGTCACTCGACCAACTTCGAGTTTCTCTTCGGCGAATTTTGGGAAGCAAACTTTGGCTATCCCCGCTTCGTTTGTCTTGTACCTTTGCTGCTTGCCCCAACCATAATGACTTGCCGGGTTGGCTCTGGTTCGCAAACCGCTACAGTAGATGTCAGCGTTTGCGACTGGATGTCCGTCCGGATCGACGACTTTGATTTCGTCTTCGATCATTTTCGGTTCTGGTAGTTCCACCTCTTTCTGTTTGGCCTCGGTGGCATTTTCCTGCCGTGCCAGGCTTGGTTCGATAAGCAGGCTGTTGACCAAAAAGACAGATAGCCAGACGAACTTGAAACTCATGGGGAAATCCTGGAAAGATCAATGTCAATGCTTGCTTGTAAAGCAAACTGCCGGGATCAATAATAACGTCTCGCACAGTAGCGGTGGGGCGAAAACTGCAGGTTCCGGCTATCCCCTGACTGACCGGCGCGTTGTGAGTCTGCTAGTCCCAATGCAAATTGAAGCTTTTGCGCGTGCTGTTATCGCCAATCTTCGTGGCAATTGTTACATGACTGAGAAACGAGATTCGCAGATTTGCTGGCCGCCTCGAAGTCATCGTTTTTGGTTGCGGTAACTGTTTGCAGAGCTGCCTGTTTCATTGCAACGCAATACTCGAGATACTCATCCACATCAGCGTCGTCCATGCCCTCTTTGGCGATGACTTCACCGATCGCGGCGACCCATTGGGCTTCGGTGATGATTTTGTTTTTCTGTTTCGCAAATGTCTTTTCGTCAGCGGTCCATTCTTTGAGCAGCCGATCGGATATCTCCAGCCGTTTCATGGTCTCAGTGCGGCCAATCACATCGTTCCATTGGAGCGACTCAGCTGGCTTTTCACTTTCGGCGAAGGAACCGCCACGGACAAGGTCTTCAAGGTCAAACTTTCGAGCGTTACAGTAGTTGAAGGCCTGATCCGCATTGCTTCTCGCGCTGATCGCTGCCTGTTGCAAAGCTGCCTGAGCTGCCGGAGCGTGATCCTGCCAGCGAACCTCTCCGTCGAACTCACGAATGATTGCGAACGACATAGAAAGCAGCGACATCGTTTGTTGAACGTCGTTGTACGTGGTTTTGAATTTGACCGGTGTTGTCACTGACTTGGCCAGAGCCTGATTGAGCGATTTGATTTCGTCCTCAATCGTGGTGCCATTGATGACCGCTGACCAGCCTTCTTTGTTGGGTGCGGCATCGCCGGATTTTGATTCCGTTTTGGTTGCGACGCTGGCTTTGGTGCCAGCATTGGGGCGATCGCCAACAAGGCCTTTGGAGATGTCTTTGAAATAGACGTCGTCTTTACTGCCGTCAAATATCGGCTTGGCGACACGTTTAACTTTTCGGATCTTCTTTGCCGGTTTCCGGGATTCTTCCTGGGCCACAACCACGGCCAGCAAGGTGCCGATCAGAAAAGTCCCCAGAACGATTGAAAGGAAATGTTTCATGAACACATTATACCATCAATCTTGCTGGGCGTTGCCGGCCAGCGTGGCGTGTGAATTATCTCGCGGGTTGAGAGCTGATATTCACGCATTGCGGAATAGACTCGTACCGCCACTCTGAGCTGTGAATATTTCATAACCCGACGCGTCGGTCATGATTTTTCGTTCGAATCAACACGTCTGAAAAATTTCAACATGTCCGCAGCCAAAGAATCGCAACATCCAAACTTGCGTTTCATGCATGCCCGGGATGCCAGCCGCGAAGCTTTACAGAGCCAGCAACAATCGGCTTGGTGCTTCCAGATATCCAATGACCTCGTTGAGGAATCGAGCCGCTGCTCCACCGTCAATCAAGCGATGATCGTAGGACAGACTAAGCGGCATCATCAGTCGAACTGCCACTTCGTCGTTCTCAACGACAACGGGCATCTTTCGCGAGCGGCCTACCAGCAGGATTGCTGTCTCAGGAACGTTAATGATGGGCGTGGAATAGGTTCCGCCGATGGCTCCAAGGTTGCTGATCGTAAACGTTCCGCCACGAAGGTCATCGATGCCGAAATTGTTGCCGCGTACGTTCTCAGCCATCACGCTGAGCCCTTTTGCCAGAGCAGGAATCGACTGCTGGTCGGCATTTCGCATGTTGGGGACGACAAGCCCACGCTCGGTGTCGACAGCGATGCCAACGTTAACGTACTCTTTGTAGATGATCTTGCCAGCATCAAGATCAACCGAAGCGTTGATTGTAGGATGCTGCTTCAATGCCATGGCAACTGCTTTGATGATGAAGGGCATCGTCGTCAGGCTAATGCCCATCTCTTTGTAGTCAGCTTTGCTGTTCTGACGGATTGCTTCCAGTGCCGTTACGTCGGCGTCGTCAAAGTTGGTCACGCGAGGACAAGTCGTCCAGGATTCGTGCATCTTGCGAGCGATCGTCTGGCGAATTTTGGGCATCTTCTCGGAACGAATCGGACCGTAAGCATCCGTTTCACCTGTGCTGCCAGCTGATGCAGCAGCAGCAGCGCCGGCTGCAATTCCTGCTGCTCCAGCAGCGGCGGCGCCGACGCCTGATGATTTTGACGCCGCTGATCCGTCACGGACAACACGCAGCACGTCTTCCCGAAGAATACGACCACGAACTCCGGAACCGGCAACATTGGTTAGATCAACGCCAACTTCTCGTGCAAACCGTCTGATCGCTGGTCCAGCTGCAATTGCGGCTTTGGAAGTTGATGCTGCTGCAACAGGCGCGGCTGGGGCTGGCGTTGGAGCAGCAGGAGCCGGTGGAGGAGTTGCTGGAGCAGGAGGCGTTTCTGCGGCAGCTGCAGGAGGAGGCGTCGGAGCAGCGGCTGGTGGCGCGGCGGCAGGAGCTGGTGCCGGAGCACTGCCCTCGGCAGCTTCTACCGTCAACAAAACGGCGCCAACAGCAACCGTATCGCCGGCAGCAATATGAACTTCAGTGACTTTTCCTGCGACTTCGCTAGGCACAAAGACAGTTGCTTTGTCCGTTTCAAGTTCGCAGATCTCAGTTTCTTTCTCGATGACATCACCGACAGACACGAGCACTTCGAGGACATCTCCAGACTCGATGCCTTCGCCAATTCCGGGAAGTTTGAATTCAACAGCCATAGTTTACTTGTTCAAAATGCAGTTTGATTGAATGTGAAATGCCCTCCGAGGAGGGCGCAATCGGATCACAGGCTGGAAGCCTGTTCCACCTTACTAGGCGTAAAGTGGATTAACTTTTTCCGGATCGTAATCCAGATCCTTGATCGCCTGTGCGACTTCAGAAGCATCGACTTTGCCCTGCTTCGAAAGCTGATACAGCGTCGCGATGATGATTGACTCTGCATCAACTTCAAAGTGACGTCGCAAAGTCTCGCGAGTTTCACTACGACCCATGCCGTCGGTTCCCAGTGCGAAGAAGTCACCAGGTACGTACTTCGAGACTTGCTCCGAAAGTGCCTTCACGTAATCGCTGGAGGCGATGAATGGACCTTCGTGCCCTTCGAGGACTGTTTCGATGTAGCTCTTACGCGGCGCTTCGGTCGGATGAAGCATGTTCCATCGTTCGCAAGCTTCCGCATCGCGGCGAAGTTGCGTGTAGCTGGTGACGGACCAGATGTCACTGGAGATATTGTACTTCTCAGCCAACATTTCCTGAGCCTTCATCACGCACTGCATGATAGCTCCGGAACCGAATAACTGAACGCGATGCTTCGAGTTGTCCGCATCCTTACTGCGGAATTTGTACATCCCTTTGACGATGCCGTCTTCGCAACCTTCGGGCATGTTGGGCATCTCGAACGCGTCGGTGCCACACATGATGTAGTAGATCGCCGTTTCGCCTTCCTGGTACAGCTTTTTGAGCCCGTCCATGATGATGACGTTGGACTCAAAGTGAAACGCAGGATCAAAGGCACGAACCGTTGGAAAGGCGATCGCGTTGAGCAGGCTGTGTCCGTCCTGGTGCTGCAAGCCTTCGCCGTTGAGTGCTGTGCGTCCAGCAGTTCCGCCGAACAGGAAGCCTTTGGCTCGCATGTCGGCTGCTGCCCAAATCAGGTCACCGATGCGCTGGAAACCAAACATCGAGTAGTAGATGAACATCGGAATCATGTTGATTCCATGAGCACTATACGCTGTTCCAGCGGCGTTGAAGGACGACATGGCTCCAGCTTCGGAGATGCCTTCTTCGAGAAGTTGGCCGTTTTGAGCTTCCTTGTAATACGTGAGCGATACTTTCCCTTCTTCATCGGCGTAGTCGATCGGTTCGTACAGCTGTCCTACGTGTGAGTAAATTCCAACCTGGCGGAACATGGCTTCGATACCGAAGGTACGCGATTCATCGGGAACGATTGGAACGATGTTCTTGCCGATTTTTTTGTCACGACAAAGGTTGCTCATCAAACGTCCAATCCCCATTGTCGTGGAGATCTTCTTGCCGCAGTCACGAAGCGTGCCGTCTTTCATGTCGTCCCAAGTCGGAACTTCCATCGTTGGATGTTCAGTCGGACGAGACGGGACAGGACCGCCAAGTGCTTCACGACGTTCCCGCAGATATTGCATTTCCGGACTGTTGTCAGCTGGTTTGTAAAACGGAGCTTTTACAACTTCTTCGTCACTGAGTGGAATGGAGAAGCGTGAACGGAAATTGATCAGCTCTTCCTCATTCGCTTTCTTCATGTTGTGAGCGATGTTTCGGCCTTCGCCTCTTTCACCCAAGCCGTAACCCTTGATCGTTTTCGCAAGGATTACCGTTGGCTGACCTTTGTGATCCATCGCTGCTTTGTATGCCGCCCAGACTTTGTCCGGATCGTGTCCGCCCCGACGCATCGCCAGCAACTTCTCGTCACTGTAAGACTTTACCATCTCCGCAAGTTCAGGATACTTGCCGAAGAAATGTTCACGAATGTACTCGCCACCCATGCCGACGTACTTTTGGTACTGACCGTCAATGACTTCGCCCATTCGCTTAACCAAAAGGCCTTTTTCGTCCTGCTCAAGCAGCGGATCCCAATCATCGCCCCAGACGACTTTGATCACGTTCCAACCGGCTCCGCGGAACAGAGCTTCCAGTTCCTGCATGATCTTGCCGTTACCACGAACGGGCCCGTCGAGTCGCTGCAGGTTACAGTTAATGACGAACGTGAGGTTGTCCAGGTTTTCGCGGCCGGCAAGCGTGATCGCACCAAGTGATTCTGGTTCGTCGCATTCGCCATCTCCAAGAAACGCCCAGACTCGCTGGTTCGTTGTATCTTTCAAACCACGATCTTTCAGGTACTCGTTGAAACGAGCTTGGTAGATCGCCATGATCGGTCCGAGCCCCATCGATACTGTGGGATATTCCCAGAAGTCCGGCATCAACCACGGGTGCGGGTAAGAACTGAGACCCTGCACGTCACGCAATTCGAGGCGGAAGTTATTCAGGTTGTCCTCGTTGAGGCGTCCTTCCATGAAAGCTCGTGAGTACATGCCCGGCGAAGCGTGTCCCTGGAAGTAAACCAGGTCTCCGTCATAACCACTTTCACCACGGCCACGGAAAACGTGATTGAAGGCTACTTCGTAGAGTGTCGCTGAAGATGCGAACGTGGAAATGTGACCGCCGATGCCGTCATTTTTCTTGTTGCCTTTGACGACCATCGCGAACGCGTTCCAGCGAACGTAGTTCTTGATGCGTCGTTCCATCTCCCGGTTGCCAGGGTAAGGAGGCTGATCCTTGGTAGCGATCGTGTTGATGTAAGGCGTGTTGGACTTCATCGGCAAGTCCACACCTTCGAGCCGTGCTTTGGCTTCGAGCATCGAAAGGATGTACTTGGCGCGGTCTTCGCCTTTGCTCTTGATCACGTACTCAAGAGACTCCAACCACTCCTGAGTCTCTGCTGGATCGACGTCTACCGTTTGCTTGAGGTAGGGCTCGTTCTCTTCAATGGACTCAGTCGATTTCAATGTGTCGGACATAAATATATTGCCTGTGTTCAGATGTTTGGTTCCGCCAGCCATTGCTAACGGAAAGGAGAACGCCACCAAATCGTATAACGTGAAGATAAGGTGAGAGGATCTTCCTTGGAGCAATCCGTGCTCGGTCGTTCCGCAGGGAGAGCGCAAATAATCCCATCGCTCATCCCAGACGGCCTACATTGTTGTTTATGTTCGTCGGTTCGTAAACCTCTTGAGTTAACTTGCTCTTTCAATGAGAGGATGCGCACCGTTGGGTTATTTTAATGGAGTCTAATTGGGCGAGCTTCTGAGAGCCGATCGATTTTAGAGAGCGCCAGCTTCACTGACGACGTATCGACGTATCACAGGAGGTACTTCCAGGAGCGATTGCATTTTGCCCCGAAATTCGGCCAGGTGACTGGTTTCAAAGTGCGCATTGAGTGCGTCTTGCGATTCCCATTCCTCGAACAGCACAATTGGGTCGCCAGTATTGATCGGCAGTGCGAAACGATATTCGGCGCACCCGTTTTCTTTAAGCGTCTCAGCTGCCACGATTTTCATTGCCGCAACGGCTTCGTCGAAGCAACCTTCTTTCAGATTGAATTTTACGTCGAGAACGATCATCACGATTCCTGTTGGTCCATTGTTGGTGAAAGTTGCCTATTGTAACCATCTCAGTCTGCAGCGTAAGCGAGGTTGGGTCACGGATGTTCGGGATTGAGGACTGCCTGAGTCGGCGATTCCTGTTTACGATAATCTCCCTTCAATCCAGCATCTTGCCCCACGGACAACTTTGTGGAAACCATCGCCGAAAGCATCTACGACCATCCAAAATACTACGACCTTGTATTTGGTTCCGACTGCGCAGCGGAAATGAAGTTCATTCAGAACGTGAACAAGGAGTTTCTCGATGGTTCGGCGAAACAATTGTTCGAGCCAGCCTGTGGCACCTGTCGTTTGATGTATGGACTGGCAAAGAAAGGTTTTGATGTCGAAGGCATCGACCTGAATGAAAAGGCGGTTGACTTTGGCAATCAGCGTTTCAAGCGTGCCGGCAAAGAGCAAACAGCCTGGGTTGCTGACATGTCTGATTTTGCGCCACGAAAGAAATACGATCTCGCTTTCAACACGATCAACAGCTTTCGACATCTGGCCACGGCCGACGCAGCCGAAGCCCATCTTTCATGCATGGCCGATGGCGGCAAAAAGGACGCCATCTATCTGATTGGAATTCATCTCAATTTGACTGATGGCGATATGCAGGACGAAGAATCGTGGGCGGCCAGGCGAGGACATCTGTCGGTACTAACACACATGTGGACCGAAAGCCGCGATGCCAGGGAGCGAATGGATCGATTCGGGATTCAATTTGATATCTACACTCCTACCAAACAGTTTCGCATCGAAGACGTGCTGTCGATGCGTTCCTACACACGTCAGCAGTTTCTGCGGATGATCGAACACGAAGGCAGTTGGAACGTCGAAGAGACTTTCGACTTTCGCTACGATATCAAAAAGCCAATCGATGTGGATGATACGACCGAAGACGTCGTGTATGTGCTGCGGAAAAAGTAACGCAAAATGGCAGCTTCGCATTGGACGTACGCGCTAGTTGAATCGCGTGCCCGCACATCGTTACCTGATATTGGTTTAAAGGAGAAAGGCCCGGCACCTGTAATAACGCTATACTTGACAGTGCCCAGGTCGAACAGCGACACCTGCGAAAATCATGTTGATTGGCGACGTGAAAAACATAACAGGAGAGATGGTCATGCCTGATTTTATTTCAAAGCTATTCGATACATCTGACTTCCCCGATCGTTGGCATTGTGGACAGTGGAGTGACTTTCATGGATGGTTGCACATTGTATCGGACATCGCCGTGTTCGGAGCCTATGTAACGATTCCCTTCGTGTTGCTCTATTTTTTGAGACGCCGCAAGGATGTGCCGTTTCCAAAAGTTTTTCTTCTGTTTGTCGCCTTTGTGTTTGCATGCGGTACCGTGCATCTGATTGAAGCAACCATTTTTTGGTGGCCGATTTATCGAGTGTCCGCATTGATGAAGCTGATCACAGCAATCGTTTCGTGGGCGACGGTGATTGGGGTAGTGCGTATCCTGCCTTCGGCGATCAAGATGCGAAGTGCGGCAGAGCTTGAAGCTGAAATCTTCAAACGAAAGGCGGCTGAGTTGCGATTTCGGGCAATTCTGGAATCGGCCCCCGACGCTACCGTTGTCGCTTCCGAACAAGGCGATGTCGTGTTCTTCAACAAGGAATCAGAGAGGCTCTTTGGCTATGAGAGAGACGAGTTGCTTGATCGACCAGTCAGTATGCTATTTCCGAAACGGAGTCGAACCGGTCATTCTGAATTAATCGTCGACTTCATTAAAAATCTCAGTGAGCATTCAGAATGTGAAAGCCAGGAAATTACCGGACTCAAAAAAGATGGCTCGGAATTTCCAATCGAGTTAAGTCACAGTCCAATTGAGACTGCGGAAGGTCGACTGATTTCTATCGCGATTCGGGACGTGACTGATCGCGTCGCGCGTCAGGAAGAATTGGAGCGGGAGCATGCGAAAGTCGAAGCGATTCTTAATTCGATTCCCGATGCATTGATGTTCGCCAATGCTGACCGGAAAATTACCTATTGTAATCCCGCCGTCGAACAGGTGTTTGGCTACGATCCGAATGAATTGATTGGGCTACCGACAGCTGTTCTCTACGCAGATTCTGAAAACGATGAGAGACAGTGCAGCGAACGTTTTCCGATCAACGCGGATCAACAAAACAGGCCGTTTGAACTGGAGTGGAAACGAAAAGACGGAACTCTGTTTCCAGGAGAAACGATCGGTACGCTTGTTCGCAAGCCCAGCGGTAGCTCCGTTGGGTTTTTGGGCTTGATCCGCGACATGACGGAGCGAAACAAAGCCAAAGAATCGCTTCGAATTCAGGAGCAGGCACTGCAGTCCGAGCGAAAACTTGCGGATGAAATTCGTTCCAGTCTTGGACTTATTGTAGAGGAAGCTCTTGATGAGATTTTTGTTTGCGACGTGGAAACGTTGACTTATGTTCAAGTCAATCGTCGCGGGAGGGATAACATCGGCTATGAAATGGAAGAGCTGTTGAACATGGGCCCGGAAGACATTTGTGTGAACATGACTCCTGATTCTCTTGGCGAATTAGCTGCTACATTGCGCGCCAGTGAAGACGGGTCGATGACCATTGAGAAGGTTCACCGCCGCAAGGATGGCTCTTGTTACAATGCCGAGGCACGCATCCAGTTGGGCAGTTACCTCGGACGGGAGGCATTTGTTGGGTTCGTGCGAGACGTAACGGAACGAAACAAAACTCAAAACGCATTGCTGGAAAGTGAGCAGCGGTTTTCGGCATTCATGGACAACAGCCCTTTCGTGGCATGGGTAAAGGATGCACAAGGTCGTCACCAGTATTTTAGTCGCGCCTATCAGGAAGAGATCGGAATTCCGCTGGGCGACTGGATAGGCAAAACAGAATTCGACTTGTGGCCAGCAGAAATCGCTCAAAGACATCATGACACCGATATGAAAGTTTTGGAGACCAGGAAAACGGTAACCTTTGAGGCGAAGCTCCCCTTGCCCGACGGCCAACTCAAAAACTGGTACGTGCTTAAATTCCCGTTCCATGTCAACAGTGACGAAGTGTTCATCGGTGGAATCGCGGTCGATATGACCGAGCAGCGCCGAGCCGAATCAGAACGGGATCGATTTTTCGAAACATCCGGTGACATGATGTGCATCGCGAATTTTGAAAAGTATTTTACCCGCGTGAATCAGGCCTGTACGGACATCCTTGGTTACACGCGTGAAGAGCTTCTTTCGCGGCCATTCACCGATTTTATTCATCCCGACGATCTTGGTGCGACCGTGGGTGCCGTTGCGTTGCTCCGTGAAGGAGGGCGGGTTATTCAATTTGAGAACCGATACCGGCACAAGAATGGTTCCTACCGGGTCATTTCCTGGACCACGCCAGATCCAGAACCGGATGGCGAGGTGATATTTGCGATTGGACGTGACATAACCGAACGTAGGTCGATGGAGCGAAGTTTGCTGCAAATTGCCGACAACGAGCAGCGGCGAATTTCACATGACCTGCACGATGGTCTCGGGCAGGAGTTGGCAGGAACATCGATGATGGCCAGGTCATTGGCCAACAAGCTGATCGAAAAGTCTCAGCCTGAATCCGAGCTTGCGATGAAAATAGCAGAACTGCTTGGAGAATCTTTGAAACTTTCGCGATCCCTTGCACGAGGATTGCGCCCGGTTGAGATTGATACCGAAGGGCTGCAAGCTGGGCTGATGCAACTTGCAGATCGAATATCTGAAGCGTATCCAGTCGAGTGTTCATTTCATGGGACTGACAATTTGCAGCCGAATGATCCTGAATTTGCAACTCACCTCTATCGGATCGCGCAGGAGGCCGTAACAAATGCGGCAAAGCATGGCAAACCAAAGACGATTGAGATTCATCTGGATTCATTCGAAGACGCCCTGGAACTGAAAGTGGTCGACGATGGCGACGGAATTAATTCGGCCGCTGAATCGGGAGAAGGAATTGGCATGCAGTCGATGCGATATCGAAGCAATATCATCGGTGCCAAACTGAACGTACAATCGAATCGGCCAGCAGGTACGATCGTAGTCTGCCGACTGGGGACAGGTTAACCAAATTATTGAGTTGCCAGGCCGAATCATTTGATGGGTTTCAGCGTGCCCGGAGAGGTTCTTATGACAAAAATCTTGATCGTCGATGACCATGCCGTGATCCGGGACGGTTTGGCTGTGCTCATCAATGACGAAAGCGATCTGGAAGTCTGTGGCGAAGCAGCCGATGTGGTGGATGCACTTCAGGCAATTTCTGAAACCGATCCGGATGTTGCTATTATCGATGTTTCACTTGAAACAGGCAGTGGTATTGAACTGGTCAAAGAAGTGAAGGCTCGTTTTCCAAACGTGCGGATGTTGGTTTGGTCAATGTTTGACGAATCGCTTTATGCAGAACGGGCAATCAAGGCCGGGGCGCTCGGTTATATCGACAAGAAGAATGTTCGAGACAACATTATCGATGCCATTCGAACCGTCCTCGAAGGCAGCGTTTATCTAAGCGCCGAGTATTCCAGCAAAGTCATCAATCGTCTGCGGCGGGGCGAATCGGTTGAAGCCAAATTGCCTACCGAAGTACTCACCGATCGTGAATTGGAGGCCTACACGCTAATCGGGAATGGATTGAATACTGCAGAGATCGCAGAGCGAATGGAATTGACGGTCAGTACTGTGGAAACCTATCGGTCCCGGATCAAGGAAAAGCTCGAACTCAGGAATGCCTCGCAATTGATCCGTGAAGCGACCGTCTGGGTATTGAGTAACGGTTAGCAGGTTTCGAGCTGCGCACCAGTGTTTTGAGCGAAGTGTTTGAGCACTTGCATGCTGGGAAAGCGAATTGTTCACTGCATTTCTGAATGCCGCCCGGTAGTGTTTGCCGCTACACGTTTGATCAGGTTATGGGACGAAATCGTCCTTGTTTCTGAGACTTACCAACGGAGAAGTTTGTCATATCTTTACACATTGAGGCAGCGGAAGCTGTTGGGATTCAATTTCTCAATCCTGGTTGGGTATGAAAAGAAGGAATTCGGAATGATCCAATTGACAACGGAATCCAAAACCGGGCAATTGCCTCGAAGAACTTCAGCCAAATTTAGAGGTTCCGTTTTACTGGTCGATCATGATCAAAATTCGATTGATTCGATGTCTCGATGGTTTGAGCAGGAAGGTTGCCTAACCACGCCGGCGTTTCACCCTCTCTACGGTCTGATGATGGCTGCGGAACAGCGAATTGATGCTGCCGTAGTCGATATCGACATGTTCGACATGAATGGTATGGAGTTTCTTCAGGAACTGGTGCGACTAAAGTCTTTTCCGATAGTCGTGCTAACGAACAGGGCAGAACCGGGATTGGCAAGAAAAGTACATGAACTCGGTGCGTCCGCCTGCTTTTCGAAGCCGGCGAACATGAACGATGTAAAAACGTCGATTGAGCAAGCGATTTCCTGAACTCACGTTATTGTGAAAATAGCGTTTCGCGTCGACTCCCATTCAGACCTGCGTCGACTACGGGATCAGTAAGTCTGAGCACCTTTTGCAACTTCCTGCAATTCCGTTTGACAACATGTCAAGAAACGCTGGATTCGAAATCGAATGAGGCAAGGCAACAGGCTAA